>NZ_JAYRPE010000041.1:0-159412 GCF_041911315.1 Xanthobacter sp.
CCACCGGCACGCCCGCCTCCTGCTCGCGCAGGATCCCGATAATCTGTTCTTCCGTGAACCTTGATCGTTTCATTCGTCCGTCCCTTTCCTGGGGCGGACTCTAGTTATTTCTGGAGGAGTTTCAGGGGGGCACGTCACCGCGCGAGCCTTTATCAATCGACGCCCCCTCAAAAATTTGGCCCAAATATCGCCGGGCACCGGGAGGGCTCGGACCTCCTCGGCGCCACGACAAACTTAGGAGCCCCTGTCGGCCTTTCGCCCCCTCACGGTGGACGCCGACACCCCGACCATCTCCGCCACGCTCTTCGTGGGGAGGCTGGGGAAGTGGTCAAGGAGGAAGACCGTCTCCATGTCCGTGCATGTGTCGCCGCGACGATCCACGCGGAGCACCTCCAGAGCGTGCCATGCGGTCGCCTCCGGCCTCGGCAGGAAGAGCGTGGGACGGAGGCCGTCGAAGCGCGGAGACGCTGGACGCGGTGGGGCGGGCACCTTTGCCTTCGAGGCGCGACGCGCAAGGCTCTCCTTCAAGGCTCTCTGGAAATCGAAGGGGAAGCCGTCGACGACGCAGGGGCGACCATCGGGATAGGTGTCGTGGACGATGTCCTCCGAGGGGGCGCAATCTTCGCCATCAGGGGCGGACCCGGCATGTGGCACGGAAACAACAGCGGCCGATTTTCTCGTGTCTCCTTCCAGTGCTTTATAAGGAGATGCGCGTCCCACGACACGTGATGACCTTCGCAAGTCCGCGGTACAGCGCTGCACGGTCCTGGGAGAGACGCCTAACACCGCGGCCACCTCCTCCCTCCTCAACTTGGGATGCTCCTTCTTCAGGAGCGCGACCCTCTCGGCAGTGGTGGCGCCGGCCGGAACACGGGCGAGGCTCTCGCCAGCTTGCGCGACCCGACCAGCGCTCTCCCGCGAATGCCAGCGCTCCGCCGACGACAGGCATTCCGACCACCGGGACCGGGCATATTCCACGCCCTCGGGAGACAAGAGGTCGAAGGGGTAGCCTTCAGCGTTGCGGAGGCGACGACCGAGACCGGCCTTCTCGTGGTAGCGCTGGAGGCGGACACGCCCATCCTCCACCCAGCACAACCCAGTGAGGCAGAGGGCCTCCGTCCCGAGACTTCGGGTGGTGCCCATTCGCAGGATGAAGGTGGGGAGCGTGACGTGTCCGGCGAGGTCGCCGGAGACCGCTTTCCCCGTAATGGGGTCGGCAGCCTCCGGCACGATGGGCAGGCTCAAGGCTTGCTCACCATCCAACCGCTATGCTCATGGAAGCGGCCACCTCTTCCGCGGCTATGCCGGGTCATTCCCGAACGTCCCAGGGAGAAGGCGGTGGACGACGTCGCTCAACCGGGCGTCGGTGTGGTCCCCATAGAGGCCGGTCGCCTTCGCCATGGCAACGGCGTCCGCAATGCGCTGGGCGCGGGCTTCCCGCTTCCGGGCTTCGATAGCCTCGGCCTCAAGAGCGCTATACGCGGCGATGTAGTCCATCTTGAACTTCAGCGCCTTCTTGCCCGTGAAGCCCATGGCGAGAAGGGTGAAGCCGTCCCGGTTCATCAGGAAGGCTCGCTCCTGACGCACACCCCCGCGCGGCATGGCAACGGCTTCCCATGTCCCCTCAAAATTGAGGGCACATGCTGGAGCCTCCGCCATAAGGGCCTCGATATCCCGAAGCACGTTGTCGTGGCGCTTCCCGAAGAATGCTGCCACGTCCCGTGAGGAGGCCCTGCCTTTTCCGTCCGGTCCCGCTCTCACAATGGGGATGGAGGTTGGATCGTCGGGATTATTCACGACCCCAGCGAACGGGTTTGGCAGTGCCCGGCTCGGCTTCCAGGGGGTGGGCAAGCCTTCGGTGCGGAGTTCGAAGGCGAGGTCGGTTTCGCCGGGCCGGCGTTTCTCGCCGCTCATCAACCGCGCACCTCTGTCATCCGACCGAACGGGGCGGGGTTGTCCGCCGAGTAGCGGGAGCGAACCGCCAGCTTCCGCTTCTCCGCCTCGGCTCGCGCCAGACGGTCCACGATCTCGTTGAGCCGGTTCCCGGCATGGCCCCGCACCCACTTCAAGGTCGCCATGGGGCGGGTGTCGAGAACGGCGTAGAGGACCTGCCAGAGGTCGGGGTTGGCGACGGGCTTTCCGGCGGAGTTCTTCCAGCCCCGGCGTTCCCACCCCTTGCGCCAGATGGTGGCGCCCTTGACGACATATTGACTATCGAGATGCAGCACGCTCGGAACGTCGGCGGGCAACGCCCGAAGCGCCTCTGTGGCGGCCGTCAATTCCATGCGGTTGTTCGTGGTGTGGTCTTCCCCGCCCGACAGGGTGAGCTGCGTTCCGTCTGCGGCGACGATGACGGCGGCCCATCCACCGGGGCCGGGGTTGTCGAGGGCGGAACCGTCCGCATAGGCGACAATCATGCGAGCACCTGGGCGGCGATAAAGGAGGACGCGAGGGCCAGGTGGGCGGCAACGGAGGGGCGAAGCGAGAGGCTGCAGAGCCAATCGGGCATGGTGGGTCCTTTCTGGTGATGGTGGTGGTGGCGGTGGCGGGAGACTGCCCGCCGCCTCCCGAGCCCGCGGAGTGGGCACAGGCGAGGAGACCGACGGGCGGGTTGGGTCAGCGCTCGGTGAGGCCGGCCCGGTCGAAGATGCGCCAGCTCTCTTCCCGCCTGGGCTTGTAGGCGGGGAGGTCGGCGATCAGCGTCGAGTACATGGGAGGTCTCAATCTGAACTTCCTCAGACTGAGGACGATCAAAAACCGCCCGCATCACGAGGCTTTCGATGGTCCGCTTCACATTGTCATGGCGGCTGCCGAAAAGCTCGGCGATCTCCCGCGACGACATGTGATGGATCCGCCTTGGGAGGCGCCGCCCGTGGTGGGAAGGATTATAGGCGTGTGCATCGGAGTTGATGGCACGAGGTTCATGCGGGTTCTCCTTTCGAGGTGACGAGCCGCCCCAGCCAGCCGCCCACCTCCCCGGAAAAGAGAAAGCGAGTGGCGGGCCGAAGGTTGGGGCGGTGACTGGAAATCGCGGGTGTGGGGCCAAACATCCGGTTCCGAGCGTGGCGGCGGTCGCGCCCGGTGCCAGTTAGGCTGAGGTGCAACCTTTTGCGGCGTGTATGGCCCTGCGAGCGATACGCCCGACGAGGTGCCCAGCTAGGCTTTGGTGGGCCAAAAAGGCAGCATCACGGGCCTCGCGAGGTCCCGCCATAGGCTAGTATGGGACAAAACCTCGCGGCCCATCGCAGCAGGAAATCCTATCTTCCGCGCGGTCGTAAGCATGGCGCCCGGCTTCACAGGAGCTGGCGAAGAACGCTCGCGGACCTCGCACCGCGAAGGTTTCGATATAGCTCGCGTGCAACCTATCTTTGGGGGCGGATTGCGGGCCGTCCGAGCGGTCACGAGCGGCGGCCGCAAAGCATTCGTAGGCGGCCCCCCCGCCATTGCCTCCGCACGGCGCCCGTCCACGGCCCTCCCAGAGCATCGAGGCGATCACCATCGTCAACGCGCCTTCCGAGGCGGTCGCCAATGCCGATGCAGCTCGTTGACCCTCTTCAGGACCACCCGCCGGGGCTGCAGTGCGCCGGCCTTGCGTCGGTGTTCCTGGCCGCCTGCCGGGTCCACCGGATCAACCCGTACGACGTCCTCGCCTCGGCCGCCAGCATGATGGCCGACACGATCCACGGCGAGCGACCCGAGTTCCGGGCGCTGCGCCTCTACGCAGAGCACGATCTGAAATGAGCGCGGAAGAGCAGATCGAGAAGCACCTCATGGAGAACCCGGAGGCGTTCATGGCCGGGTTCGAGTTCGCCGGCAAGGTGCTCGGCGCGTTCCTCAACGGCATGAGGGAGGCGCAGGCGGATCGGGAGAAGCCCGAGGTCGCCCTCGTCAAGAAGCTGGTCAGCTCTGGCGACGTCGTCGTCAACGGGTACACCATCGTGGTCGGGAAGCCGGAGGGCCGGGCGTGAGCACCCTCTCCCTGTTCAATTTCAACGGCCACGACGTGCGCGTGGTCATGATTGATGGCGGCCCGTGGTGGGTGGCAGCGGACGTTTGCCGGGCGCTGGACCTGTCCACCGGCGCCGGCACCACCCACCAACTCCAGCACCTCGTCCCCTCGGAGGTCATGTTGGTCTCGAAGGCTACCCTCGGGCCGACCGAGGTTAGCTTCCCCAACCGGGGCGCCAGTTGCGTCTCCGAGAGCGGCCTCTACCGCCTCGACATGCGCTCCGACAAGCCCGAGGCCCGCGCCTTCCAGAACTGGGTGACGCGCGTGGTGCTCCCGGCCATCCGCAAGGATGGGGCCTACATCATGGGCAAGGAGAAGGTCGCGACGGTCACGGCGGCACGACGCATCCCGATAATCGAAGTGGCCCTGGACATAAAAAGCTGGGAACAGGTAGCCCCCCATTGGGACAGGGCGGAATGGCGCCGGCTTTATTCTCCGTCGATCCTATTAAGTTCGTTTATTTTCAAAGGCTTATAGCAGATTCTAATGGCCTTCGGTTGGTGCGAGTGTTACAACGTCCAAGCGGCGAGTGCCGTACTAACCCATTTCAACTGAAAGGAATTTTAGGAATGGAATTTTCATTCAACGCCGTTGTGAAGTTTGAGACCTCGGCCGCCCCAACCGTGGTGTCGCCCCTCGCCGCGATCATCGTGGAGGCTCTGCGTGTAGAGCTGCACGACCTACTAGTTCACGTCCTGGCAACGTGGACTTGACACCCCGCTTGACGGCGGACTGGAGGCGGAGCCGCTCGGCACGTAAGCCCCGCCTCCATCGCATTGAACTCGCGGATGTAGGCCAGCTCGAACTTGGGGGCCTTTGCCCTATCGAACCCCATGGCGAGCAGCGTGAAGACGCTGCGGGGCATGTTGAAGTCAGGGCTCTTTCGCGTTCCGAACTCGACTAGGACGTCTACGTCATTGCGGGGAAAATGCCGGCAATGGACAGAGCCTCCCGGCAGCAAGCCTCAGCCATCCGCCCTCTCCTTTGCCTTCGGCAAGTGCACCGCCTCCACACACGCCCGCTTCGCCTCAATCCGGGACGCCCCCGGATATCTCCCCATCGTCATCGGCAGCGGGCCGCTCTCCTTCGAGTGACCCACCACCTCCGCAAGCGTCCAGGCGGTGAAGCCCGTGGCGCCTTTTTCCAATGCCTCCACCGCCATACGCATGAACCACCGGCGGAAGGAGTGGAAATCAATTCGAGCCTGTCGCCGGCCGGGAATGCGGTCTTCAAGCTCCAGTTCCCGGAGTAGCCGGGTGAACGCCTGGGAGGCAGGAGCCCCGCGGGGACGGGCGGCATTCTGTTGGTCGGGAAGTTCGTGGAAGAGGTAGTCGTCCGCCTCCTTCCCTTCGCACCGGGAAGCAACCAAGGCGACGATGTCGGGATGGATGGGCACGTCTCGCGTAGCCGCATCCGTCTTCCCCTGCCCCACCCGAATGGTCCCGTCCTTCACGTTGCGCACCCGGAGTTCTGCCATCTCCCCGATGCGCATCCCTGACAGGGCTCCCAGCCGGCAGAGGTCGCCGAGGACGCCCTTTGCGGCGGCAAGGATTTTGGTGATCTCGTCGTTCGTGAAGGGACGCTTGGCCTCCTCCCCCTCCTCCGTTTTCACCTTCTTGAGCTTCAGGCTTTGCCGCTCCCAGGGGTTGCCTGCGGCGGCGTGGCCCCGCTTCTCCATCCACTTCCAGAAGGCGGACAGGCCCGTGATGAGCTTGTTCGCGGTGGCCGGGTCGGCGTTCTTCGCGATGAACACCTCTGAGATGAAGCGACCCGCCGTTTTCCTATCGACGGCCTCCACCGTCTCCGGCGTCGAAGAGGCGCGGCACCATTCGAGGAGCACCCGCACGGCCTGTTTCCGAGAGGTCTCAGTGCGCCCCGCATAGTTCGCCTCGGCGAGCCATGCCGGCTCCAAGGGCTGGATCGGCGTCGCCCGCCCCTTCGCCACCTTGACGAAGGCAAGTGCTGCCTCGGTCCCGTGCCGCTTCTCGATCTCTTCCGCCCGTTCGGGGAGGAGAATGTCGTCGGCCACGTCGTCGCCCTTGGCGATGACCTCGCGCCACTCCATCGCCTCGACGATGACCGGGTCACCGCCTTTGGCCTTGGCCTCGGCGACCCGCTGGGCTTTCGCAATCTGCTCTTTGAGGTCCGAGACGACGGACCACTTCAGCATGTTCGCCTTGGCGAGGCTGTCGGTGTGTAGGGGGACCTTGAGATGGGCTTTGCCGATGACCTCCCGCAGTGCAGCAGGAACCTTCACCTTGACGCGGTACTGGTTGCCGTGTCGTTCAAGAAAACGCATGTCGTGACGCATAAGGGACCCCACTGGGACCCCAAATCGGTACCCCATGGACCACCTTGAAATCAAGCTTTATCAACGGTTCTATGGCCTTTCACTCTACCCATGAAACCCTCCCCTAGGGCGCGCCAGCTTCGCACTGCCGGCGAACGCTATCCCTCAGTCGCGATCCCACGGCCCAGCTTTGATCCTAAGCATCTCCCTCCGGTCGCATCTTCGCGCCTAGCGTTTCTGACATGACGCAAGGTGTCCCCTATTTGCGGTATGCGGATGATCCCGCGCGGGGTGACAGTCAAGACAGATCAGAGAGCCGCCGTTTGTTCAAAAAGGTTATTTGGGCAAAAGCGGCCTGACTCTCTGCTCTATTTTGCAAGCAACGCTCCGGATTCGCGCCCGAGACGGCAGCGAAGGATGGGATCCATGTTGTCCAAATCGATCCAGATCACGGCGACAGCGGCCTCGATACTTCTAGTCCTCCTCATGGGGTGTCGCGGGGCTGATGCGCAGGGGGGCGAAAACTGCCGGAACACATCGGAAGGTCGCGTCTGCGAGATCACCCAGCCCCTCGTGAACGGCGACCCGCTCGATGAGGCAACCCGCAAGGCGCGGGGGCTCGTCATCGTCAACGGCGGATGCAGCGGCATTCTGCTGAACCGCTACTGGGTTCTCACCGCCCGCCACTGCATTACAAACGAGCCAGCCGGTGCGACCGCTCGCGTCGATATCGGCTCGCCGGCGTTTCCAGCCAATCAGGTCACGATCACGGCCGCCTGGGATCCGACGCTCAGTGCGCAGGCGTCCGACTATTATGAGTTCGCCGTCAACCGGAACCTGGCCGCCGGCGCCCTGCCCGCCCGCGACATCGTGATGGTCTATCTCGGCCTGGGCGATCTCGGCCCGGTGGCGGGAATACTGCCCTACATCGCCGAGCCGGAGGGCACGGCGCCGGACCGCTGGACGGGCGTGCGGCTTCAGACAACGGACCAAATCATCCAGAATGGCCAAGGCTTCGGCACATTTGCGAGCGGCGCCTTTCTCGCCAATGGGCAAGCGGACCCGCGCAATCCGCCGCAGCAGGCGACCGGCCTTGGAACATACCGCAGCGGCCAGTTCACCCCCTCCGACATCAGCACGACCGGATACACGCTGACCCTGAACGCGGCTGCTCAGGTCGGGCAGGGCGGCGACAGCGGCGGCCCCACCCTGGTCGGGCGGCGCGACGGTCGCGGGCTTGCGGTGGCTGGCGTGCAGTCCACCTGCAGCGCGACGGGCTACGTGCCGAACGCACCACTCCCGGCGGGCGCGTCCAATCCGGGCTGGGAATGGGCGACGGGCATCTCCCGCTGCCAATACGTCTCGGTGGAGCCGCTGGTGCGCGAAATTGGCGAGGCCGTGGTGCGTGCACCTGTCTGCAAGACAGACGCGGAATGCGCGACCACGACCCTGCCATTCATCCTCGACTACGTCCTCGCCGATGCCGCGCCGGCCGCCACCGCGAGCCTGACCACCATCACCCGCTATCTCACCAGCGACGAGTAATCCTGAACCAGGGAGAAACCGAGATGACGACCCATGCAAACGTCTGGGGCTGCGCAATCGTGCTCGCCTGCAGCTTCGGCCTCGGCCAGTCCGCCGGCGCTCAACAACTGACCGTGACGGCAGGAACTGTTCTCAATGTCTTCGCGGACCCGTCCGATTTCGTCGTGGAAATGGACAAAGCCGGCCGTTGCGGCTCGAAGTATTTCCACATCCAACGCACCAAGGCCAATTTCAAGGAAGTGACGGCGGTGATGCTGACGGCCTTCACCGCGGGCAAGACCTTCACCGGTTTCATCGAAGGCTGCGCCGGTGACCGGAACATCCTCAGCCACGGCGAGGTCTCGCGCTGACCTCGGATCGCGAGATGCTTCAGGCCGGAGTGTCCCTCCGGCCTCCCCTCACACTTTCACCCGAAACGGCGTGAAGTCCGTGCCCACGTCATAGACATCCACCCCCTCCCGCTGCTTCATGAAGCCGACGATCTTGTAGGTGACGGGGGTGAGCACCGCTTCCCAGCCCACTTTGAGCAGGTAGTTCGAGACCATCACCGTCAGCACGAGGTGGGTGTCCCACACGCCGAGGAAGGCGAGCGGGTAAAAGATCAGGCTATCCACGGCCTGCCCGACGATGGTGGAGCCGATGGTGCGGGTCCACAGCATCCGGCCGCCGGTGAGCACCTTCATCCAGGCCAGCACGAAGGCGTTGGCGAACTCGCCGCACCAGAAGGCGAGGATGGAGGCGAAGAAGATGCGGGGCGTCTGGCCGAACACGCTGGTGACGGCGTCCTGCCCCGTCCAGCCCGGCGCGGGCGGGATGGCGACGACGATGGCCGTCATCAGCGCCGCATAGACGGACGCGGCGAAGCCCACCCACACGATGCGGCGGGCGCGGGCATAGCCATAGACTTCGGTGAGCACGTCGCCGAGCACATAGGACAGGGGAAAGAACAGCACCGCCGAACCGAACACGAACGGCCCGATGAGCGGCAGTTCCACCACCGACACCTTGGCGGCGCCGACGAGGTTCGAGCAGATCAGGATGACCGCGAAGGCGACCATGCAATAGTCGTAATAGCGCAGGCGCTTGCCTTCGAGGGCGCGCGCCTCCACCGGCATGATGCCGGCGCGGGTCTCGACGCCATCGACGCCGAAGGGGGTGTTGTCGGAAAGCATGTGGGGCAGCCTCGATGCTGCACCGCATTAAACCGCAAAGCGCCGCGCAAGCCCAGCTCGCGCTCGGGAAGGCCCGCCGGGACGGCTCAGCGCGAGAAGGTCGCCACCAGCTCCACATGGGCCGAATAGCGGAACTGGTCCACCGGCACCACGCCCTCCAGCCGCATCCCGCCCGCGACCAGGAGCGCCGCATCCCGCGCGAAGGTGGCAGCGTTGCAGGAGACATAGACGAGGCGCGGGAGCCGCGAGGCCGCAAGCTCGCGCGCCTGCGCCTCCGCGCCCTGCCGCGGCGGATCGATCACCACGGCATCGAAGGCGGCAAGCTCGGCCGCCATCAGGGGGCGGCGGAAGAGGTCGCGCGTCTCGCCGTCCACGCCCTTCAGGCCCGGCGTGTGGCCAGCCTTGAGCAGAGCGGCGAGCGCACCCGCATGGCTTTCGGCGGCGAACACGCGGGCGGTCTCAGCGAGGCGCAGCGCGAAGGTTCCGACCCCGGCGAACAGGTCCGCCACCTTGCGGGCGCCGGCCACGCCCGCCGTGACATGATCCGCCAGCACGCGCTCGCCCTCGGCCGTCGCTTGCAGGAAGGCCGCCGGCGGCAGGTCCACCCGCGCCCGGCCCATGGCGAGGCGCGGCGGCTCGCGCTGGATGACGAGTTCACCATGCCGCGTCAGCCGGGCGAGGCGGAAGCGGTCGGCGATCACCGCAAGGTCGGTGAGAAGCGCGGGCGGCAGCGGGCCGGAGCCGCGCACATCCATGTCCAGCCCGGTATCGGTGATGATGATCTGGAGATCGAGCGGCTTCTTGAGCGGCGCCAGCGCCTCGGCCACTGCGCGGGCGGCGGGCAGCGCCTGGTCGAGGCCCGGCGCCAGCACGGGGCAGGCGTCGATGGCGACCATGGCGTGGGATTTGCGCTCGGCAAAGCCGACCACGGTGCGCGCCCCATACTGGCGGGCGTGGAAGATCACCCGCCGCCGCCCTGCCCCATGGGCATCGATGGTGGGGGCCACGTCCGCCTCGATCCCCTCGCGGGCGAGCGCATCCACCACCATCTGCCGCTTCCAGGCGAGATAGGGCGCGCGCTCCCAATGCTGGAGCAGGCAGCCGCCGCAGCGGCCGAAATGCGGACACGGGGGCTCCACCCGCTCGGGACTGGGCTCGACGATGGCATCGACGAGGATGCGCTCGCCCTCCGCCTCCCCGCGCACCAGCTCTCCGGCGAGGGTAAGGGGCGCGAACAGGGGGCCAGCGGGGCCGCGGACGATGCCATCGCCCTGCGCGCCCATGCGCTCGATGCGGAACTCGGTCACGGTCGGATCGCCCCCACGAGATATTCCTGATTGCCATCGCCGCCCGCGATGGGCGACGGGATGCGGCCGAGAAGGCGCCAGCCCAGCGCGGCGATCTCCTGCTCCACCCTGGCGCAGACCTCGTCCCGCACCGCCGCGTCGCGCACCACGCCCTTGCGGACGAAGGCGCGCCCTGCCTCGAACTGCGGCTTCACCAGCGCCACCAGTCGTGAGGCGGGCGCGGCGAGCGCGAGAGCGGCCGGCAATACCAGCGCGAGGGGAATGAAGCTGACGTCGATGACGACGAGATCGAAGCCTTCAGGCACAAGGGCGGGATCGAAGGTGCGGATATCCGTTTCCTCGAACAGGCGGACGCGCGGATCGTCCCTCAGCCGCGCATGGAACTGGTCGCGCCCCACATCCACCGCATGCACCCGTCGCGCGCCGCGCCGCAGCAACACCTCGGTGAAGCCGCCGGTGGAGGAGCCGACATCCAGCGCCTCGGCCCCGGCGGGATCAATGGCGAAGGCGTCGAGGCCCGCCGCGAGCTTGAGCGCGCCGCGCGACACGTAGTCGTGGATGTCTTCGGCCTCGATGCGCGCACCGACGCTGACCTCCGCCGAAGCCTTGGCCACCACGACCCCATCCACCTTCACCAGCCCGGCGGCCAGCGCCGCCTGGGCGCGGGCGCGGCTGTCGAACAGGCCGCGCTCCACCAGCAGGCGGTCGAGCCGCATGCGGCGGCTAGCGTCCTGTTCGCCGTCACGCGCCATATGGGAATGGGGTTTCAACATTTTTTGCCGCAGGGCTCCCTGCCCGATGTCGCGGGCGGCCGGAGGCCGTGATATGCGATGGCTGCGGGGGAAGCAAACACCAGTCGACAGTTGTGATTCGGAGATCGGAGGTCCGTCCGCCGGTCGCCAAGCCTGTCGATCGTGCGGCGAGGGGCAAGGACCCGGTGGCGATGGGTGGATGGTTCTACGGCCGGTGCGCGATCCTGGCGATAGCCGCAGCGTGTGTGCTCGCGCCGGTCTCGGGCGAGGCTGCCCCCAAATCCACCGGCAAGACCGGCGGGAAATCCGATTCCAAAAAGGCTGAGGCCAAGGCGGACCCCCGGATCTGGCTGGTCGTCAAGGTCGACGAGACCTATGTGCTGCGCTTCGGCCTGCCCCGCACCGCCGACCCGGTGTTCGCCGTCTCCTGCCAGCCGGGCGCGCAGCTGATCCAGTTCACCGCGGAAGTGGCCTCCGGCAAGGTGAAGGCGGGCGACGGCGTCGCCCTCTCCCTCGCCGCCGGCAAGCGACATCTGGAGCTGGCAGCGTCCGCCTTCCGGGGGTCAGCCGAAGGCAAGGTGGTGGTGGAGGCGGCTGTCGCGCTGGACGGCCGCGTTCTCGACCTCTTCTCGGACGCGGACAATCTCGTCGTGCGCCTGCCCGGCGCCACCGAGACCTATCCGCTCGCCGGAGCCAAGCCCAAGCTGCCGGACTTCCGCCGCGCCTGCCTCACCGCCATGCCCGCGCCGGCCGATCGCAGGTAACTTTACGGCAGGCTGGCATCTTTCCCTTTTGGATCGAGCCGGTATGATCCGCCGCCGCAAAAGGGACCCTGACATGCTTCGTTCCGTGCTCGCCGCCGCCGCTCTGGTTGCCATCTCGGCCCCCGCCATCGCCGCTCCCGCGCAGGAGAAGCCGGCGGAGAAGATGATCTGGCACATCCAGGACAGCGAGGACACCGCCGCTCTGGTGTATGGCGTGCCCGACAGCGACAAGGCCGCGATCTTCTTCCTCTGCCAGAAGGACGGGTCTGCCATCACCGTCCAGTCCATGATCGGCTCGAAGGATCTGACGCGCGGCGCCCAGACTGCCATCGTGCTGAGCGCGGGCAGCGTGAAGAAGAGCTTCCCCGGCAAGGCGGTGGCCATGGAGGAAGGCGACGCGGTGAATGTGGAGGCGCCGACCCAGATGGCGGATGTCAAGGCGCTCACCAAGGCCTCCGGCACCCTCACCATCGAAGTGAAGGGCGCCAAGCAGGCCATCCCGCTCTCCGGCATCGGCCCGGCCGTCACCAAGTTCGAGACCGCCTGCAAGCCCAAGAGCTGAGAAGCCCTGAAGTAGCTGGCGGCCTGAAGCCGCCGGCTCAGGCCGCCCCGGCGAGGCCCCCGGCCTTCTCGATGAAGGCCGCCACCACCTCCACGCCCACGCCATTGCGGATGGAGGAGAAGACATAGGGCCGGCCCGCCCGCATCCGGATGGTGTCCGCTTCCATCACCTTGAGATCAGCGCCGACCATGGGCGCGAGGTCGGTCTTGTTGACCACCAGCAGGTCCGAACGCGTGATGCCCGGCCCGCCCTTGCGCGGGATCTTCTCTCCCCCCGCCACGTCGATGACGTAGATGGTGATGTCCGCCAGCTCGGGCGAGAAGGTCGCGGCGAGATTGTCGCCGCCCGATTCGATCAGCACCAGATCGAGGTTGGGGAAGCGGGCGTTCATGTCCGCCACCGCGCGCAGGTTGATGGAGGCGTCCTCACGGATCGCCGTGTGCGGGCAGCCGCCCGTCTCGACGCCGAGGATGCGCTCGGGCGGCAGCGCGCCGGCCACGGTCAGCAGGCGCGCATCTTCCTTGGTGTAGATGTCATTGGTGATGGCGCAGAGGTCGTAGCGCTCGCGGAAGGCCTTGCACAGCGCTTCCATCAGCGCCGTCTTGCCCGAGCCGACGGGGCCGCCGACACCGACGCGCAGGGGATTCTTGCCGGAACTCATGAGCGGAACAGCCTCGTATATTGGGTTTCGTGGCGAAAGCTGCCGAGATCGGCGCGGAAGGTGGCCGTGCCGAGATCGTCCAGCGTAAGAGCGGGAATTTCGGCCGCAAGCGCCCGCACCATTGGCGCAAGGCCGGCGACGACACGGGTGCCCGCCGTCTGCCCCACCGGGGCGAGGCGGATGCCCGACGACACCAGCGCCTGCACCAGCGCCAGAAGGAAGCCTTCGAGCGTCGGCCCCAGCGGAATGCCATGCGCCCCCGCCGCCAGCCCCACCGCAACCGGATAGGCGACCTCGCCGGAGAGGGCGCCCGCCGCCGTCTCGAGCGCGGTGCAAGGCCAGGCCGCGCGAACGGCATCGAGGAAGGACCGACCCTGCTGGCAGGTTTCCAGCCTGAGTTCGGCGGATGGTGCGAGGCAGACGGCGAGCGCGTTCACCTCGCCGAGCGCCGCCCCGTCTCCCGCCATGGCCGCCCGCCAAGCATGGGCCAGGAGGATGCCGTCTGAACGGCCGAACCCGAGGCGCATCAGGTCCGACACCTGCGCCGCAAGACTCGCCTCGTCCTTCACCTCGCCGGCCTCCACCGCCCATTCCAGGGCATGGGAATAGGCATAGGCCCCCACCGGAAACGACGGCGAGAGCCACGCGAAGAGGGGCAGCAGGTCGGGCTGGTCAGCCATGCTTGTGGTCGTGCCCGCAGCCCGGGCCGTGGACATGACCTTCGGCGGCATGGTCATGGCCGTGCTCGTGCTTATGGTCGTGATGGGCATGGTCATGATGGGAATGATCATGGTGCGCATGATCGTGGCCGCACCCGCACGCGTCGCCGTGAGCGTGGTCATGGTCATGGTGCTCGTGACCGTGGTGCTCATGGCCGTGCTCATGTCCATGGTGCTCATGCTCATGATGCTCGTGACCATGGTGTTCATGTCCATGGTGCTCGTGCGCGTGGCCGTGCCCGCCATGGGCTTCCGCCGCCTCGTAGGCGCCCTTCTCCGGGCGGAACGGGCGCGTCACCTTGGCGACGCCGGCGCCCAGGCCACGCACCATCTCGGTCAGCACATGGTCGTCCACGAAATAGACGGCGGTCTCGGTGATCTCCGCCGGCACATGCCGGTTCCCGAGGTGCCAAGCCACCTTCATCAGACGCAGCGGATTGGCGGTGGTGACCTCCACCAGGTCCTCGGCGGCCGCCTTGATACGGACGAGGCGCCCGTCCTCCAGCTTCACCGCGTCGCCGTCGTCCAGAACCGTCGCCTTGTCGAGGTCGAGCAGGAAGGAGAGGCCGCCGTCCGCCGTGAAGGCGAAGCGGCGGCGGTGGCGCGCGTGGTGATCGAGGGTGATCTCGTCCGCCACCTTTTCCGGGCGGACGGCGGGACGGCGGACGACGGTGGTGGCGCGGATCATCGGGTTACTCCGGTACAGCCACCCGAGCGCCATGCCCCACCGCCTTCGCGGGGTCCGGCTGCGCTCAGGTGGCGCTGTCCTGCCGATTCTGGTTGGTCTCGAACAGGAACCACAGGCGCTTCTCGGCCTCGTCCACATATTCTTCCAGCAGGCTGGCGGTGGCAATGTCCTCCGCCTCGTCGCAGATCTCGTGGGCCTCGCGCATGGTCTTGATGGCCGCCTTGTTGTCGGCGATCAGCTCCGCGAACATGGCCTCGGGCGAGACGTAGGGCTCGTTGTTCTCCTTAAGGCCGGTGAGCTTCAGGATCTCGCCGTAGGAATGCACCGTCCGGCAGCCGATCTTGCGCACGCGCTCGGCCAGCGGGTCGATGGTGGCCTCGATGGTCGCGGCCTGCTCGTCCAGCAGCAGGTGGTAGTCGCGGAAATGCTTGCCGCTGACGTGCCAGTGGAAGTTCTTGGTCTTGAGGTACAGCACGAAGCTGTCGGCCAGCACGCGATTGATGGCGTCCGCCACCTTCTGTGCCTTGGCGCTGTCGAGATCGGTGGGGGTCGCGAGGGCGGCGGTCTTCGCCGGCTTCTTGGTCAATGAACGAACGACGGCCATGGATGTGGCTCCTCAAACGAAGCGGGTTGCAACACCCGCTGCAACGAGGAGCCACGGCGAAGGTTCCGCCGCGCCGCTAAAATTCCGGCCGCCAGCTGATAATTTTTCTCAGCCATCGCGGAACAAACGCGCAAACTAAACATTTATAATTTTTAGTCGATTTTTATAAATTTCGGCTTTGGAGAGATAATCCTTGGCGCCATTTCTTTGATATGAAGCCACTTTGGTGCATTCACGCTAACAAGCTTCTCTTTTGATGTGACAAGATCCTGCTGCGCGGCCTCATCTAATGCGGCCTCGATATCCAGAACTGTGGCGTCTGGGTATTTTTCCATTTGCTCCTGCACGCGCTGAGCTTTTGCACTAGGTTTTGTATAATAAGGGGGCGCATTTTGCCGACCCAAAGTACATATTGCCCGCCCAACAGCCATATACGAATCATTAAATAATCCCATAAATCCATTTGGATCAGCCAACGAGACAATCCATAAACCCTTTTCTTTTGAATATCGGACTCCAGAGTGATTTTCTTTATGCGTAGACTCTGGCACAATGCCCACCCGCAAGCCTCTGCCACTTTCCAACAATCCGTAATTCGATTTCACCGTTGCCGCAAAATAACGTGGATCTCCTGCAGTCGACAGAAAGACATCCGTTTTCCAGATTTTTTTGATGCGCTCTGGAAGAAAAGATTCGGCGACGGGACCATATGCAGCGGTGGCGACCCACGGTCCAAAGCGAAAAGGTCTGCCGCTGCCCTCGGGACACAAGAACGAATCAGTCCCGGCTTCATCAACAACAGCGTCTAGAAAACCCAAAAATCTAGCCCGCTCCTGACCAAACATAACTGAAGTGGGTTCTGCATCTTTGACGAAACGCGAGCACTTTTTGAGCGCCGCGTGAATGGGCTCTAGTACGCGCCCTTCCTTTCCAAGAACAGCCTCGTGTACTGCCCACTCGAACCCATCACCACGCATCCCTTTATCGCGATCCATGCGCACCACTTTTGAAAGCTGACGCATAGTTACCCGATCTAGTGGGGTATTAAGATCCGTTAGATCTTCGGAAGATAGGCTATCGAGCAGTGCTCTAATAACCGAACGCGCTACAGCGTAAAGCGCTCTCCCGTATTCATCGATTGGAGCACTTTGTTCAATAAATGTCACTTTTGGCTTGGAGGGCATGCTGTCCTCAGAACAAGAAATAACGCTGCGCCATGGGCAGCACATCGGCCGGCTCGCACACCAGCAGCTCGCCGTCCGCGCGCACGTCGTAGGTCTCGGGATCGACCTCGATGTGGGGCGTGGCGTCGTTGTTGATCATGCTCTTCTTGGAGATGCCGGAGCGGGTGTTCTCCACCGCCATCAGCTCCTTGGCGATGCCCAGGCGCCCGGCAAGGCCATCCTCGATGGCCACCTTCGAGACGAAGGTGAGCGAGGTGTGGGTCCGCGCCCGCCCAAAGGCGCCGAACATGGGGCGGTAGTGCACCGGCTGGGGCGTGGGAATGGAGGCGTTGGGATCGCCCATCTGCGCCATGGCGATGGCGCCGCCCTTGATGACGAGATCGGGCTTCACGCCGAAGAAGGCCGGCGTCCACAGCACGAGATCGGCCAGTTTGCCCGCTTCAACCGACCCGATGTGCCGCGACATGCCGTGGGCGATGGCCGGGTTGATCGTATATTTCGCGATGTAGCGGCGGGCGCGGATGTTGTCGCTGTCGGTCTCGCCGGGCAGCGAACCGCGCTGGCGCTTCATCTTGTCCGCCGTCTGCCAGGTGCGGATGATGACCTCGCCCACGCGCCCCATGGCCTGGCTATCCGAGCTCATCATGGAGAGCGCGCCGATGTCGTGGAGGATGTCCTCGGCGGCGATGGTCTCCTTGCGGATGCGGCTTTCCGCGAAGGCGAGATCCTCGGCGATGTCGGGGTCGAGGTGGTGGCACACCATGAGCATGTCGAGATGCTCGTCGATGGTGTTTCGGGTGTAAGGCCGCGTCGGATTGGTGGACGAAGGCAGCACGTTCGGCAGGCCCGCCACCTTGATGATATCAGGCGCATGCCCCCCGCCCGCCCCTTCCGTGTGGAAGGCATGGATGGTGCGGCCCTTGAAGGCGGCGATGGTGTCCTCGACGAAGCCCGACTCGTTCAGCGTGTCGGAGTGGATCATCACCTGAACGTCCAGCGCGTCCGCCACGGTGAGGCAGCAGTCGATGGCGGCCGGCGTGGTGCCCCAGTCCTCGTGCAGCTTGAGCGCCGCAGCGCCGGCCAGAACCATCTCCTCCAGCGCGCCGGGCAGCGAGGCGTTGCCCTTGCCGGCGAAGGCGAGGTTCATGGGGAAGGCGTCCGCCGCCTCGATCATGCGGGCGATGTGCCACGGGCCGGGCGTGCAGGTGGTGGCGAAGGTGCCGGTGGCCGGCCCCGTGCCGCCGCCAAGCATGGTGGTGACGCCGGAGGCCAGCGCCTCCTCGATCTGCTGCGGGCAGATGAAATGGATATGGCTGTCGAACCCGCCGGCGGTGAGGATCTTCCCCTCCCCCGCGATGATCTCCGTGCCCGGACCGATGATGATGTCCACGCCGGCCTGCACGTCCGGGTTGCCGGCCTTGCCGATGCGGGCGATGCGCCCGTTCTTCAGGCCCACGTCCGCCTTCACCACACCCCAGTGGTCGAGGATCACGGCGTTGGTGATGACCGTATCCATCGCCCCGTCGGCATTCGTGACCTGAGACTGGCCCATGCCGTCGCGGATCACCTTGCCGCCGCCGAACTTCACCTCCTCGCCGTAGACGGTGAAATCCTTCTCGATCTCGATCACCAGCGAAGTGTCGGCGAGCCGCACCCGGTCGCCCGTGGTGGGGCCGAACATGTGGGCGTAGGCGGCACGGGGCATGCGGCCGGTGGTCATGGTCTCGCTCCTGAAATCTCGCGCATGCGGGCCGGGGACTACTTGCTGGCGCCGTCGTATTCGATGGGGTGAAGGCTCTTCACATCCACGCCGTCGAGGCAGCGCGCGTTCACCGCCACCGTCTCGGTGCCATCCGGCGCCGTGCCGCGGGCGAAGGATTCGATGCCGCAGGTGGTGCAGAACAGGTGATGGATCTTGCCGGTGTTGAAGAGATATTCGGTGGTCTTGCCCTCCCCCGACGTGAGGGTGAAGGCGCTCGCCGGGGCGAAAGCAAGGATGCCGCCGACGCGCCGGCAGCGGGAACAGTTGCAGGTCACCGTGCGATCGAGATCGACATCCACTTCATAGTGGACAGCGCCGCACTGGCAGCCGCCGGAATAGTGCTGAACCGCCATGTCACAGTCCTCCCTGAACCGCCGCGCGGAAGCCGTAGACCTCGCGCTTGCCGCCGAACGGCACCAGCGTCACGTCCCGCGTCGCGCCGGGCTCGAAGCGCACGGCCGTGCCGGGGGCGATATCGAGGCGCATGCCGCGCGCCTTGTCCCGGTCGAAGTCGAGCGCCGGGTTGGTCTCGAAGAAGTGGTAGTGGCTGCCCACCTGGATCGGCCGGTCGCCGGTATTGGCGACGGTGAGGTGGACCCGCTCGGCGCCTTCGTTGAAGTGGATGTCGCCTTCCTGCGGCAGCAATTCGCCGGGGACCGTCTCTGAGGGGGTGCCGCGGATGGGGTGGTGGACCGTGACGAGCTTGGTGCCGTCCGGAAAGGTCGCCTCCACCTGGATGTCGTGGATCATCTCGGCGATGCCTTCCATCACCTGATCGTAGGTGATCACCTTGGCGCCGGCCTCCATCAGCTCGGCGACGGTGCGCCCGTCGCGCGCGCCCTCCACCACGAAGTCGGTGATGAGCGCGACCGCCTCCGGGTGATTCAGCTTCACACCGCGGGCGAGGCGCTTGCGCGCCACCTCGGCGGCCATGGCGACCAGGAGCTTGTCCTTCTCGCGCGGCGTCAGCAGCACGGCATCTCTCCTCGAACGAGCATCAGGTGGCCCACACGCGGGGGAGCGGAGCCTTTCGGAAAGCCATCAGAAACGAGGTTGCGGCGCGGCGCAACGTCCCGATGTCGGGGGCGAGCCAGCGCACGGCGAGAATGCCGTTCCAGGCGCTGGCCCCGGCCTCGCAGGGCACGCTCTCCATGAGGGCGCGCGCCTCCTCCAGCCGCGCCTCGGAATCGGGCGCGATGTAGAGGAGCGTCGCCAGCGCCCGCGCGCCGCCCGCGACGGCCGGCCGCTCCAGCAGCGCGCCGATGGGGCCGGACAGGCGGAAGGCATCGGCGAACACCAGGGCGCCGCCGCGTCGGATGCGCCAGTGATCCTCAAGATGCCCCTCCCCCATCACGTCGCCATGGGCGAGGCGGCCCAGCATGAGCGCCTCGAAGGAGAGGAAGGTGGCGTCCGGCGCGAGGTCCACCGCGTAGCGGCGCTTCAGCCGGGCGCGGTCGAACAGAATGGTTTCCTGAGGCAACCATTCCAGCCGCGCGCCCTCCTGCGCTGCCAGCGACACGGAAATCTCCGCCAAAGGGCCATCGGAGCGATAGACCTTCTCGGCGGCCGGGGTTGCCACCGTGAGGTGCGCGCCCGGCCCGGCCGAGGCTTCAATCGTGAAGCGGTCGCCGCAGCAGACCCCGCCGGCGGTGTTGACGATGACGGCTTCCAGCCCCGGCCCGCCGCGCGGCATCCGCACGCGCATGGCGCCGCCTTCCGCAAGGTCGGCGACGCGCGTTACCGCGCCGAACCGCGCACCGGCGATGCGGACGCGGCCTTCGCTGCGCTGGCGCTGGGGCGGGAGGGGAGCCGACGTGGCGTCAGATCGCCATGAGGCGGCGAACATCGTCGCCATCCAGCCCACTCCTGTCACCGCTTGCCACCACCTCGCCCCGGTCCATCAGGATGAAGCTGTCGGCGAGGTCGCGGGCGAACTCGAAATACTGCTCCACCAGCACGATGGCCATGTCGCCCTTGTCCCTGAGGTAGGAAATGGCGCGGCCGATGTCCTTGATGATGGAGGGCTGGATGCCCTCCGTCGGCTCGTCCAGCACCAGCAGGCGCGGGCGGGTGACGAGGGCCCGGCCGATGGCGAGCTGCTGCTGCTGCCCGCCGGAGAGATCGCCGCCGCGACGGCGCAGCATGGATTTCAGCACCGGGAAGAGGTCGAACACCTCCTGCGGCACGTACTTCTCCTTGCTGGACAGGCGGGCGTATCCCGTCTCCAGATTTTCCTTCACCGAGAGCAGCGGGAACACCTCCCGCCCCTGCGGCACGAAGCCGATGCCCATCGCCGCGCGGTCGGGCGTGGAGAGCTTCGAAATCTCCTTGCCGTCCAGCGTGATGGAGCCGCCGGCGATGGGTCGCTGGCCGACGATGGCACGCAGGAGCGAGGTCTTGCCCACGCCGTTGCGGCCGAGCACGCATGTCACCTTGCCCGCTTCGGCGGAGACCGACACCTTCTTCAGGGTGTGGGCGGCGCCGTAATAGAGGTCGAGGTTTTCCACCTTCAGCATGGCCTCACCTCCCCAGATACACTTCGATGACGCGCTCGTCGGCACTCACCTGATCGAGCGGGCCTTCCGCCAGCACCGAGCCCTCGTGCAGCACCGTGACCTTCACGTCGAGGTCGCGCACGAACTGCATGTCGTGCTCCACCACCACCACCGAGCGGGTCTTGGCGATTTCCCTGAGGAGCACGGCGGTGTCCGCCGTCTCCTGGTCGGTCATGCCGGCGGCGGGCTCGTCCACCAGCAGCAGGCGCGGCTCCTGCGCCAGCAGCATGCCGATTTCCAGCCACTGCTTCTGCCCGTGGGAGAGGTCGCCGGCCCGGCGATAGCGGCTGTCCTTCAGGCGCACGCGCTCCAGCAGTTCCTCCACCCGCTCGCGCTCGTGGCGGCTCGGGTTCCACTCCATATTGGAGAAGGGGCGACGGTCGGCCTTCACCGCGAGGAGGATGTTGTCCTCCACCGAATGCATGTCGAACACGGTGGGAGTCTGGAACTTGCGGCCGATGCCGAGCTGGGCGATGGCAGCCTCGTCCAGGCTCGTGAGATCGTTGGTGCCGGCGAACAAGGCGACGCCCTGATTGGGGCGGGTCTTGCCGGTGATGACGTCCATCATCGTCGTCTTGCCGGCGCCGTTGGGGCCGATGATGGCCCGCATCTCGGCCTCGCCGATGACGAGGGAGAGCGCGTTCAATGCCCGGAAGCCGTCGAAGGAGACGGTGATGTTGTCGAGATAGAGCAGCGCCGAGGTCAGGGCCATTCGGTCCGGGGCGGGCTGCTCCTCCTTCAGGAAGCCTAGTTCGGCCTCCAGCGAGAGCGCGCCCTGCGACTTGACGGCATAGGGATCGGCAGAGGGAGTCAGCATGCTCATGGGGCTCACTCCGCCGGGGTCGTGCTGGGGGTGGGGTCCGAGGACGGCCGGCGGGCCTTCCACTTCTCGGAGAGGCTGGCCGCGAGGCCGAGCACGCCCTTGGGCAGGAACAGCGTCACCAGCACGAACAGCGCGCCGAGCGCGAACAGCCAGGCCTCCGGCAGCACACCGGTGAACCAGGTCTTGCCCGCATTCACGATGAGCGCGCCGAGCGCCGCGCCGACCAGAGTGCCGCGCCCGCCCACCGCCACCCAGATCACCATCTCGATGGATTGGGCAGGGGCGAACTCGGACGGGTTGATGATGCCCACCTGCGGCACGTAGAGCGCCCCGGCGACACCGGCCAGCATGGCCGAGAGCACCCAGGCGACAAGCTTGTAGTTCTCCACCCGGTAGCCGAGGAACCTTGTGCGGCTCTCCGCGTCGCGCACCGCCACCAGCACCTTGCCATACTTGGAGGTGACGAGCGCCCGGCAGAGCAGATAGCCCGCCGCCAAGGCCAATGCGGAAAGGAAGAACAGGGTCAGGCGTGTCGAGGGCGCGGAGATGGGGAAGCCCAGGATGTCCTTGAAATCGGTGAGGCCGTTGTTTCCGCCGAAGCCCATGTCATTGCGGAAGAAAGCGAGCATCAGCGCGAAGGTCATCGCCTGCGTGATGATGGAGAGGTAGACGCCGGTGACGCGCGAGCGGAAGGCGAACCAGCCGAACACGAAGGCCAGCGCCCCCGGCACCACAAGCACCATCAGCATGGCGAACGGGAAGATGTTGAAGCCTTCCCAGAACCAGGGCAGCTCCTTGTAGTTCAGGAACACCATGAAATCGGGCAGCACCGGATTGCCGTAGACACCGCGCGATCCGATCTGCCGCATCAGATACATGCCCATGGCGTACCCGCCGAGGGCGAAGAAGGCGCCGTGGCCGAGCGAGAGCACGCCGCAATAGCCCCACACCAGATCCACCGCCACGGCGAGCAGCGCGTAGCACAGATATTTGCCGAGCAGCGGGATCATGTAGTCCGGCACGTGCAGGGGATTGCCGGCGGGGAGCAGCAGGTTGGAGGCGGGGATGAGCACGCCCGCCGCCAGCACCACGATGAGGAAGATGCCGCCGGTGCGGTCGATGATGCGGGTGCGGTTCATGATTCCACCGCCCGGCCCTTGAGCGCGAACAGGCCGCGCGGGCGCTTCTGGATGAACAGGATGATGAAGACGAGCAGCAGGATCTTGCCCAGCACCGCCCCGGCGAACGGCTCCAGCAGCTTGTTGGCCACGCCCAGCGTAAAGGCGCCCACCAGCGTGCCCCAGAGGTTCCCGACGCCGCCGAACACCACCACCATGAAGCTGTCGATGATGTAGCCCTGCCCGAGGTTGGGGCTCACATTGTCGATCTGCGAGAGCGCCACACCCGCGATACCGGCGATGCCCGAGCCGAGGCCGAAGGTCAGTGCATCGATGCGGCCGGTGCGGATGCCCATGGCCGCCGCCATGCGCCGGTTCTGCGTCACCGCCCGGACGTAAAGGCCGAGCGGCGTTCGCCGCAGCACCAGCAGCAGGGTGAAGAACACGATCAGCGCGAAGCAGATGATCCAGAGCCGGTTGTAGGTGATGGACAATTGCCCGATCTGGAACGCGCCGGACATCCACGAAGGCGCGCCCACCTCCTGGTTGGTCGGGCCGAACACGGACCGCACCGCCTGCTGCAGGATGAGCGAGACACCCCAGGTGGCGAGCAGGGTTTCCAGCGGCCGGCCATAGAGGAAGCGGATCACCGTGCGCTCGATGAGGATGCCCACCAGAGCCGTGAACAGGAAGGCCAGCGGCAGCGCGATGGTGAGGGACCAGTCGAACAGATAGGGCGCCTTCTGGCGGATCAGCTCCTGCACCACGAAGGTGGTGTAGGCGCCGAGCATCACCATTTCGCCATGGGCCATGTTGATGACGCCCATGACGCCGAAGGTGATGGCGAGGCCGATGGCGGCCAGCAGCAGCACGGAGCCGAGCGATAGGCCGTACCAGACATTCTGCACCACGGCCCAGAACTTGAGGCTTTCCTCGGCCTTCGTGATGCCGGCCTCGGCAGCGGCCTTGAGGGCCGGAGACGAATTCGCCGGCAGGCTGCGCAGCAGGCTGATGGAGTCCTGATCGCCACGCGCGGCGATGAGCTGGATGGCGGCGCGGCGATCCGGCTCCGGCGCGTCAGCCTTGCCGATGAGGATGGCGGCACGGGCCTGCGCCAGCGCGGCCTTCACGGCCGGCACGGTTTCCTTGGCGATGGCCGCCTCGACCGTCGGCAGCGCCGCAGCATCGCGCGACTTGAACACGGCGGCGGCGGCATCGAGCCGTTTCGCCGGATCAGCATTGAGCAGCGTGAGCGCACCGGCCGCGGCATCGAGCGCGCGGCGGACGCGGTTGTTGGCCCGCACCGGCGAGAGGTTGGCCGGCGCGCTGCCGACGATGGCGCCCGAGGCTGGATCGACCATGCCGCTGGGGGTGCGGATGAAGACGGCCTTGCTCGCCGGATCATAAAGCAGGTTGCCGGCGGCCAGCGCCTCGACCACAGCGGCCGCCTGCGGGCTGCCCGAGGTGGCGAGCGCGGCGATCGCATCGGAGGTGTCGGAATAGCTGTCGTTGCCGAACTTGGCGATGATGCCGGAAATGTCCGGCTGGCTCTGCGCGCGGGCGGGGACCGAAGCCACGAGCCCGGCCAGCAGCACGGCAAGAAGCGAAAGAAGCAGGGTCCGCAGCGTGCTCGGCGAGGTCCTCGCCTGCGGTACGGAAGGGGGCAGCCGCATCATTCAGGTCATCCGCTCCGGCACGGCCGGACAAGCCGGCGGCCCTTATCGGGAGTGCAGCAGGGCTCCCCCTCCCCTTGCGGGGAGAGGGAGAGGCGCCCCGAGGGACGGTACGAGAGGTCGAGATGAAAACCGTGAAGAGCCTTGGGAAAGCCGCGGGGATCGATGATCCCCGCGCAATGGCAGCCGCTTACTTCGCTGCGGCGCCCAGGCACTTGTTCGTGGTGGTGTCGTAGTTGCCGCAATTGTACTTGACCCAGTCGGCGACGAGGTTCTTCGAGCCGTCCAGATACTTGGACCAGGCTTCGCCGGGGATCAGGTCCTTGGTCTTCCACACCACGTCGAACTGGCCGTTGTCCTTGATCTCGCCAATGAAGACCGGCTTGGTGATGTGGTGGTTCGGCAGCATCTCGGAGGTGCCGCCCGTGAGGTTGGCCTGCTTGATGCCGGGCAGCGCCGCGATCACCTTGTCCGGATCGGTCGTGCCGGCCTTCTCCACCGCCTTCACCCACATGTTGAAGCCGATATAGTGGGCTTCCATCGGGTCGTTGGTGACGCGCTTCGGGTTCTTGGTGAAGGCGTGCCACTTCTCGATGAACGCCTTGTTCTCGGGCGTGTCGATGGACATGAAGTAGTTCCAGGCCGCGAGGTGGCCGAGGAGCGGCTTGGTGTCGATGCCGGCGAGCTCTTCCTCGCCCACCGAGAAGGCCACGACCGGAATGTCGGTCGCCTTGATGCCCTGGTTGGCCAGTTCCTTGTAGAAGGGCACGTTGGCGTCACCATTGATGGTGGACACCACGGCGGTCTTCTTGCCCGCGGAGCCGAACTTCTTGATGTCGGAGACGATGGTCTGCCAGTCGGAATGTCCGAACGGCGTGTAGTTGATCATGATGTCCTCGGCCTTCACGCCGCGGGACTTCAGATAGGCTTCGAGGATCTTGTTGGTGGTGCGGGGGTAGACATAGTCCGTGCCCGCGAGCACCCAGCGCTCCACCTTCTCCTCGTTGGCGAGGTAGTCCACCGCCGGGATGGCCTGCTGGTTCGGCGCGGCGCCGGTGTAGAACACGTTGCGCTCGCTCTCCTCACCCTCGTACTGCACGGGGTAGAAGAGGATGTTGTTCAGCTCCTTGAACACCGGGAGCACGGACTTGCGCGACACCGAGGTCCAGCAGCCAAACACGGCCGCGACCTTGTCCTTGGTGATCAGCTCGCGGGCCTTCTCGGCGAACAGCGGCCAGTTGGAAGCCGGGTCCACCACCACGGCCTCGAGCTTCTTGCCGAGGAGGCCGCCCTTCTTGTTCTGCTCTTCGATGAGCATGAGCATCACGTCCTTCAGCGTGGTCTCGCTGATGGCCATGGTGCCCGACAGTGAATGCAGGATGCCGACCTTGATGGTGTCCTCGGCCCGTGCCGCGCCCACACCCATCGTGCCCGCGACGACGGCGGCAGCGGCAAGCGCTCCGAATCCCCTCCTGGTCGTCCGTCCCAGCAAACCGAGCATGCGCTCTCTCCCCTATTCCGACGGCCCGAGCGGGCCGACCAGTGGAGAGTGAGCAAGGCGCGTGCCAAGGCAGGCGGCGCCAGACAGGCAGGCGCCCCGCAATACCTCGCTCCAGTCCGGCCTCGGCCCACGAGAGCGTGGCTGGAGTGAATGCCCATCTATTAGGCAGAAGAGCGAATTGCAAATGGCTAAATTTACACCAACAACGGCGCACGATGCATGCAAGGGTTCGAAAGGGTAATTCGGTACTTCAGTACGCGCCACCGCGCCCCGCCACGACAAGACACTCTTCCGAAGCCATTTGCGCAACGATTAATCAGCGGGCCGCCGTAGCGCACGCCCTTCCCGACCCGGCGCGGCATGCTGGAAACGCCGGGCGCAACAATCGCCACGCCCAGCTCCAGCCTCAGAGGAAGTTGAAGAGGTACAGGAGGACGATAACCGAGATCGGAACACCCATGATCCAAAGTAGAATTCCGCGCATGTCCTTGGCTCCACACGTTTTCAAGGCGTCGCGATGAGAACGTGGCAAGGCGAACTCCGGTTCCGCACGGCATGCTCTTGACTTGTCCGCGAAGCTCAGACTTCCGTGGCCGCGTAACTGAAGGGAGCGATCGCGTGGACGAACTGATCTCCGGCTACCAACGGTTTCGCGAAACGGCATGGCCCGAGCGCAAGCAGCTGTTCGAGCGGCTGGCGGCGCGCGGCCAGAAGCCGGAAACGCTTGTCATCGCCTGCTCGGACAGCCGCGTCGATCCGCAGATGATTTTCGACGCCGGCCCGGGCGAGATGTTCGTGGTGCGCAACGTCGCCAACCTCGTCCCGCCGTTCATGCCCGACGCCAATTATCACGGTACTTCGGCGGCCATCGAGTTCGCGGTGCGGGTGCTGAAGGTGAAGCAGGTGGTGGTGCTCGGCCACGCCCAGTGTGGCGGCATCCACGCCCTGCTCGACGGCGCCCCTCCCGGCGCAGAGGATTTCGTCGCCGACTGGATGAAGATCGCCGAGCCGGCGCGGCTCATGGCCGAAGACGCCAGGCTTCCGCCGGATGAGCGCCAACGCTTCTGCGAGCAATGCTGCGTCAAGCTCTCCCTCGCCAACCTCGCCGGCTTCCCCTGGGTCGCCGAGCGTGTTGCGGAAGGCGACCTCAAGTTGCACGGCGCCTATTTCGGCGTGGCGACGGGCCGCCTGGAGCTTCTCGGCGACGACGGCACCTTCGCCCCCACCTGAGGTGGCCTTCGCTCCGGCGAGGCAGGTGACGCAGCAGGTGACGTAAAGGCGTGCCGAAAGGGCAACGTGGCCGGTTGTCCCGGCCGCGTTTCATCCCCTTGTATCAAATGGCGATTATCCGATATGGGTCGGCTCGACCGGCACCTTGCTTCTGACAGGGCCGATCCAGCTTGCACATCCCCTCGAACCGGGACACACCCATATGACCGACGCGGCTATCGCATCGCGGCTCGGGCACGAGCACGTCGCTGACATCGTCGAATTCCTCAATGGCAAGAGCGCCGAGGAAGCGACCGGCGTGGTTTCGCATATGCCGCTAAAATGGGCGGTGGAGGTGCTGGACCAGCCGCAGTTTCACGATGCCTGCGAGGTCATCGAGGCGCTGCCCCAGGAGAAGGCAGTCGGCATTCTCGAAGGGATGTCCGCCGACCGCGCCGCCGATGTGCTGCGCTGGATCGAGGAGCCGGCCAAGGGGCGCCTTCGGGACGCGCTCAGCCCCGAGGCGCAGGTGGCCATCGACCACCTGCTGACCTATCCCGAGGGCACGGCCGGCGCGCTGATGACCACAGAGTTCGTCTCGGTGCCGTCCAACTGGACCGTGCAGCAGACCCTCGACCATATCCGTGAGGTGGAGCGCAGCCGCGAGACCGTCTACGCCATTTATGTGCTCTCCCCCGGCACCCGGCGGCTGGTGAACACGGTGTCGCTGCGTCGGCTGATCTCGGGCAATCCCGGCGATTCGATCCTGTCGGTTGCGAACCCCTATACCCCGATCACCGTGCCGCCGAACCTGCCGCAGGAGGAGGTGGCGCGCACCATCTCCAAGTACGACTTCCTCGCCGTGCCCGTGGTGGACACGACCGGCCATGTCCTCGGCATCGTGACCGTCGACGACGTGATCGACGCCATGATCGAGGAGCAGACCGAGGACGTCCAGCGCATGGGCGGCATGGAGGCCATCGACGAGCCCTATCTCGAAATCTCCTTCAAGGAGATGATCAAGAAGCGCGCGGGCTGGCTGTGCATCCTGTTCATCTCCGAGATGTTCACGGCGAGCGCGATGCAGTTCTTCTCCGATGAACTGGAGAAGGCCATCGTGCTGGCCCTCTTCATCCCGCTGGTGATGAGCTCGGGCGGCAATTCGGGCTCGCAGGCCACCTCCCTCATCATCCGTGCCCTTGCCCTTCATCAGGTGCGGCTGCGCGACTGGTGGCGGGTCGCCCTGCGCGAACTGCCGACAGGTATCACGCTCGGCACCATCCTGGGTGTGATCGGCATCATCCGCATCGTCGTCTGGCAGCAGGCCGGGCTGTTCGACTATGGCGAGTACTGGAAGCTCCTGGCCGTCACCATCGGCGCCGCGCTGATCGGCATCGTCACCTTCGGCTCGCTGGCGGGATCGCTGATGCCGTTCCTGCTGAAGCGCCTCGGCTTTGACCCCGCCTCCGCCTCGGCGCCCTTCATCGCGACGCTGGTCGATGTGACCGGCATCGTGATCTATTTCTCCGTGGCCTGGCTGTTCCTCCACGGCACCATCCTGTGACGCCTCAGGACTGCCGGACGAAGCGCATCAGCGCGACGTAGCCGTCCTCTTCCGCGTCTTCCGATTCCTCCGCTTCCGCCGGCGTCTCAGCGTCGCTGGCGGCGGCGGCGAGGTCGGATGCCGTCACCTCGAACCCGCGAGAGGCGAGGAAGCGCACTGCATCGTCGGTGGAGGAGAAGCCCTCCACCGCCTCTGCGAGGACGGCGCTGAGGCCCGTGTTGCCCGACGCATCGGACTTCAGTCGATCCATGTCGGCGTTCGTCATTGAAATACCTCTCGATGGTTTTGCGTCCTTAAGCGGAACACGAGACCCACCGCGAAGTTCCGAAAGCCTTCCCCCGACCGGCGCGGACGACTTGCGTTCTTGATCCCTTTACCGTCATCCTGCGGCGGTTTCCGCTGAGTGATCCCCGCCCCGCCATGGTTAAGCTTGCCTTCCTGCTTGTGGGAGCCCGTGCATTGCGCGACCGCTGGTGGGTGCTCACCTTGGTCGCGGCCGCGCTGTTCCTTATCGCCTCCCTGATCCTGATCGACGCCATGGACGGCACCATGTCGGTGGCGACTCAGGTGTTCGGGGGCGTCTTCGTGTTCGAGGGCCTGCTGGGGCTCCTGACGGCCTTCGCCTTCTCGGGCACGCGCAGCCGGCTGCTGGCGCTCGGCCGCGCGGCCGCGCTTGTGTTCCTGGGCACCTTCATCCTCGATTACCCCTCCCATAACGGAATGGCGTTGTCCCTTCTGTTCGGCACTGCCTTTCTCGTGGACGGGGCAGCCCGCATCGCCACTGCGGCGGTGGTCCGGTTCCGCATGTGGCGTTCGACCGCGGCGGTGGGGGTGGTTGAACTCTTTCTGGCGCTGTTCATCGGCAGCCACTGGCCCCTCGCGCATGAGCTCAAGGTGCCGCTCGCGGTGGCCATGCTCACGCTGATGTCCGGCTGGATCATGCTGCGGGCGAGCCTGATGCTCAGAGCCCACCTCGCCGAAGTGGCCATCCTGAGCCTGCCCATCTATGGCGGGCGCGACTGGTACGAGAATGCGCCGGTGATCGTGGACGACACAGGCCCCCTCCCCCCCTGGGAAGGCCCCATGACCGTGCGCGTGTGGACCCCCACCGGCTCCGCCGACGTGAAGGACCACCACCCGGTGTTCGACCGCTACATCGCGGCGGTGGATCGCAACGGTGCGATTTCCACCGGTCACGCCTCGCTCGAGCTGAAGCCCGACCTCTACATCAGCCATTATCCGGCGGAGGAGATCGAGCATCCGCCGGATGAATTCGCCCGCATCCTGCGCGCCACGGCGGAGAACGACGTGAAAGGCCGCTTCCAGCCGTCCTACGCCTACGAATGCGCCAACTGGTGCGAGGCCGACCAGAAGGTGGAGTTCACCCGATTCGACACGCGGCGGCTCATGGCCTTCTGGGCCGGCTACCGTCAGGTGGACACCTACAACCTCACCGACCGCAATTGTTCGGTCGCGGTGGCCGCCGCGCTCGATTCGGCGCTGGAAGGGTGCCTCGCGACGCGGATGCCCTGGCTGCGGGTGGCCTCCCTCATGTTCAATCCGGACGTCTGGGCGGCCGCCTACATCCGCTCGCGGGCGGAGGCCATGAGCTGGACGCCCGGGCTCGTGCTCGACTACGCCCTCACGATGAAGCGGATCGTCGAGCCGGCGCCGCCGCCCTTCGCGGACCGACTGAGGGATTTCCTGCGCCGCTTCGCGGCGGGGCGCGCCGGCGCCACCCCTCCGGTGCGCCAACGCGCCGAGGCTGCGGGGCCAGCCCATCCGTGACCCACGAAAGCAGCGAGCCGATCCCCCCAGCCCTTCCCGACACATCCACCGTGCTCGCGCGCGGCGCGGTGATCGCGACGGCCATGGTCTTCGGCCTCACCTATTCCCTGACCGCCCCGCTCATCGCGTTCGATCTGGCCGCCCGCGGCCTCAGTGAAACCGTGATCGGTGCCAATGCCGCCATGCACGCCGTCGGGGTGCTGGCGACGGCGGTCATCCTGCCGCGGATGGTGGCCCTGCTCGGCCCCCGCCGGCTGATTCTCCTCGCCATCGCTGTCTCGGCGCTGGCGCTCGCCGCCTTCCCGGTCATGCCGGCCATCTGGCTCTGGTTCGTGCTCCGCCTGTTTCTCGGCATGGCGGCGGAGGCGCTGTTCGTCACCTCCGAGACCTGGATCAACGCGCTCTCGACCGAGAACACCCGCGCCCGCTCCATGGCGGCCTACACCGCCGCCATGTCGGTCGGACTTGCCCTTGGTCCGATGATTCTCTCCCTGGTCGGCACCGAGGGGGCGATGCCCTATCTGCTGGGTGCCGGCGTGGCGCTGGTCGCGGCGCTGTTCGTGGCATCGCCCAGGGTGATCGCGCCGCATTTCGACGAGCCGACCATCAGCAATCCGCTGCGCTTCGTGCGACTCGCGCCGCTGGCCCTGTCGGCGACCATGCTGAATGCCACCATCGAGACTGCCGGCCTCTCCTTCCTTGCGCTTTATGCGGTGGGACTCGGCTGGGCGGAGGAGCATGCGACACGGCTGATGTCGGTGATGATGATCGGCGCCATCCTGCTGCAACTGCCCATCGGCTGGCTCGGCGACATCATGGACCGCCGCAGGCTGGTGATCCTGCTCGCGGTCATCTCGGCGGTCGGAGCGGCGATCTGGCCGCTGGCGCTCGGCAACGTGGTGGCGACCTGTGCCCTGCTGTTCGTCTGGGGCGGCGCCTTCGTCGGCATCTACACCATCATGATCACGCTGGTGGGCAGCCGGTTCAAGGGCGGCGACCTCGTGGGCATCTACGCGGTCTCCGGCCTGTTCTGGGGCCTCGGCGCGCTCGTCGGCCCTCTGGGGGCGGGATTCGCCATGCAGATCCACCCCCATGGCCTGGCCGTGTTCGCTGCCCTCTCCTGCACCCTCTTTGCCGTCGCCGCCTGGCGATTGCGCGGGAGCGCGTGACGGGCAAGCGAATCAGGGAGCGGGCTCTCCAGGCGGCACCAACGTCTCCTTCAGATCGTCGAATCGGAACGCATCGCCTCCCCGACAGGAAATGCGCATGGACCGAAATGTGCGATCCCACCCGCGGGGAGAGCCGACATCGGTGCAGTCCTTCAGGCGAGGAACGGTTGCGGTCAGCAGCCACGGGCGGGGGCGCACCGGCGCATAGTCGAGCAGCAGCAGCCGGGGATCGGCGGCCATGGTGCACAGCTTCGCATGGAGGCTATCGATCGCCACCTCCAGCGCCTCTTCCCTGGGATCGTGCTCCGGGAGGCACTGCCGGACGAACAAAGTGATTCCCTGCGCGCAATCCCCCAGGAACCGCGCCTGAAGGGCCTGGTATTTCGGGATCAGGCGCCGCGCCATCTCCGCCTCTTCGAGGGCGAGAAAATCCTCTCCTGCGGGGAATTCGTGGAGGTGGATGGTGCCCGAGAGGTGGGAATACAGCGCGGGGTGGCCACCGTAATCCGGCACCTTCATGAGCTGCGCGGCCTCGAACACCGCCGGCGCGCCGGCGTCGAGCACCTTCATCACGCTGCCGAGCGGCGTCACCCACCAATCGAACGGATAGGCCCGCTCGGACCGAGAGAGGCGGCGCACCTGATAGGCCACTTCGCAAAGCGCGCCGAGACTCACGATTCGGTCCGGAACGAGCGCGGGAGTGCGGCGGAGAAGGCGGGACAACATGGCACCCGTCTACCATGAGACGGTAAAAGATGCCCTACGCAACCTCCCGCAGCAGAAAGAATCCGCGGGGTGTGACGCGTGCTTCGGCGCGCCCGGGGGCGGCGAACAATCATCGAGATGATGGGGGACAGGGTCTCCGGCCTGGCCGGATTTTCATCTGGTCGGAGTGGCAGGATTTGAACCTGCGACCCCCACGTCCCGAACGTGGTGCGCTACCAGACTGCGCTACACTCCGATCCAGAGGCGCCGCATCTAGCATCCGCTCTCGGGCGATGCAAGGGGGGCGACGCGCCAGCTTCGCTTGAACGGTGGATGGCCCCATGCCATAGGAAGCGCGCCCATGGTGCGTCCACTGGCCGGCATCATGGGTTTCAATAGCTTGAGCATGTGGAGTGGGGTCTATGGCGACGGACGGTTTCGCGAGCGGTCTTCTGAAGGGCAAGCGCGGGCTGATTCTCGGTGTCGCCAACAACCGATCCATCGCCTACGGAATCGCCAAGTCCGCGCGGGCCCATGGCGCCGAGCTCGCCCTCACCTATCAGGGCGAGGCGCTGAGGAAGCGGGTGGAGCCGCTGGCGGCGGAACTGGGCGGTCATCTGGTCGGCCACTGCGACGTCACCGAGCCCGAGACGCTGGACGCCGTCTTTGCCGAGACCGAACGCCTGTTCGGCACCCTCGATTTCGTCATCCATTGCATCGCCTTCTCGAACAAGGACGAGCTGGACGGCCGCTATGTGGAAACCACGGCGGACAATTTCACCAAGACCATGCTCATCTCCTGCTACTCCTTCACCGCCGTCGCGCAGCGGGCGGAGAAGCTGATGACCAATGGCGGCTCCCTCATCACGCTCACCTATTACGGCGCGGAAAAGTGGATGCCCCACTACAACGTCATGGGCGTGGCCAAGGCGGCGCTGGAGGCCAGCGTGCGGTATCTGGCCGCTGACCTCGGCCCCAAGGCGATCCGCGTGAACGCCATCTCCGCCGGCCCCATCAAGACGCTGGCCGCCTCGGGCATCGGCGACTTCCGCTACATCCTGAAGTGGAACGAGCTGAACTCGCCGCTGCGCCGCACCGTCACCACCGATGAGGTTGGCGACGCGGGCGTCTATCTCCTCTCCGATTTGTCGCGGGGTGTGACCGGCGAGGTGCATCATGTGGATGCCGGGTATCATATTGTGGGCATGAAGCATCCCGACGCGCCGGACCTCGCCCTCGTCCGCGATTGAACACGGCGCGCACCCACAAAGGAGACAAACCATGACGGCGCTTGATTCCCGGGCCTCCCGTTTCGCCCTCGCCGTTGCCGTCTCCGCGGGACTGGTCGTGTCTGCCGGTGCGGCGCTGGCGCAGAGCCCGCCGACCTTCGAGCAGTATCCGTTCCGCGACCGCGTGTTCGGCCCGGGCGGCGCGATCTTCCCGGACTATGTGACGCCCTACGAGAGCGGCGTCAGCTTCATGATCGGGGGCGGCGGCAGCCGCAGCGCGCTCTTCGCCGCCGGCACCTCGGACTACAACTGCCAGCAGACGCAGATTCCGACCATCCAGGTCCTCTCCGCCCCGCCCGGCGGCAAGGTCGGCATCCAGTATGGCCGCTTCGTCGCCACGGGAATCGATGGCGGGCGCACCACCAAGTGCATCGGCCAGCCGGCCAAGGGGCTCATCGTGAGCTACAAGGGCAAGGCGGCGCCGGGCTCGACCATCAAGCTGCGCGTGACCTACCCGCCGCGCGGCGAGTGGTACGACCACGTAATCACGATTCCGCCGCGGTGAGCGACGCCGCGCCCGACAGGGCGGGCCGGAGAGAGATGACGACGCGACGCTTTTTCCTCGTCCGCCATGGCGAGACCGACTGGAATGTGGTGGGCCGGCTCCAGGGGCGCCGCGACGTGCCGCTGAACACGCTCGGCCGCATCCAGGCGGGCCAGGTGGGGCGCGTGCTCGCCCAGCTGGCGGGAGATACGCGCGCCTTGGCCTATGTCTCCAGCCCCCTGTCGCGGGCCGTGGAGACCATGCGCATCCTGCGCACCGGCCTCGATCTGCCTGTCAGCGATTTCAAGACCGACATCCGCTTCGCTGAAATCTCCTTCGGCATATGGGAGGGCCAGACCTGGCCCGAGCTGCGCCGCCGCGACCATGACGCCGTGCGCCGGCGCGATCTCGATCCCTGGAACTTCGCGCCCCCCGGCGGCGAAAGCTATCGCACCCTGTGCGAGCGCGTCGGCGCGGCCTGCGCCGAGATCGAGGATGACGCCGTCATCGTCACCCACGGCGGCGTCATCCGCGCGCTGCTGCACGTGAAGGCCGGGATGCCGGAAGCCGAAGCCTCCAATCTGCCCGTGCGGCAGGGGGCGGTCTACGTGGTCTCCCGCGGCGGCTTCGAGGTCGCGGACTGAGCTTCCGCGCTGTCCGTCCACACATTTCCCCTTGGCATTTTTCTTGCTGCGTCAAACCGGTAGGCCCGGCACCCGTGTCGCGAACGCGACGGGCAGGGTCGTTTGTTGACGCCTTTTCACCCGAGCCCCGGGGGGACTTTTCATGACCGACATGGCCGAACTGCAGAAGCGGAAGATGCCGCTCAACCTCGCCATCGTCCATGTGGATCCGGACGCCTTCATCGCCCACTACATGGGCTGGCTGGAAATCACCAAATTCATCACCGCCCTGCGCGCCGGCGATGCGACGGTTCCGGCTGATGGCAAGACCCCCACCCTCAGCCCGGCCGACCTTGCCAACGGCGGCGTGCACAATGTCGCCAACGACGCCATGTTCGCCTTCTGCATGACGGCCGCGCTGAAAGGCGACAAGGCGGCGGTCGACAAGGTGGAGGCCGCCTTCATCGACGCCTGGGGGAAGGAGTATCCGGGCAACTTCGCCCTCTGGCACTTCCGCACCAACATCGAGACGCCCATCACGCTCGAGGATTTCGTGGGACAGGCCGGCAAGAAGATGCTGCTGGGCGACATCCCGCCCCCGCCGCTGCGCGCCAAGGAGAACTGGAGCGCGGGCCTGCGCTTCTTCGAGAAGGCCCGCAAGTCCAACTTCGTCCACGAGATCATGTACCCGCTGGCCCTGTGGCACCGCGCCAAATGGACCGAGACGCTGGAGAAGGGCATCGCCTTCCTCAAGCACATCGAGGATACGGTGCCGGTCCTGCGCGAAACGCTCGAAGAGAAGCGCAACGATCAGCCCTTCATCGCCAACATCCTGCTGAAGAACGCGTTCGGCGTGGATATGGAGCTGACCGAGGAATACGAGGGCTTCCTGCGCTCCCTCGCCCGGCGGGATTAATCGAGAGGCCGAAGGTCCGGCGCGGGCGGGGCCTCAGCCCTGCCCCGCCACTTCCTGCCGGTGCAGCACGTGGGGCCGCGACACGAGAAGCTTGTCGATGCGGCGGCCGTCCATGTCGACGATCTCGAACCGCCATCCCAGCGCCGTGAAGACCTCGCCCTCCTCGGGGAGCTCCTTGAGGTGGGAGAGGGCGAAGCCGGCGACCGTGTGGAAGCCCTCGTCGATCGGGAGGGCGACGTCCAGCAGGTCGCGCAGTTCGTCCACCGGCGTGTCGCCGGCCACCAGATAGCTGCCGTCGTGGCGCTCGACCACGTTGCGCTCCACATGCGCATCGCCCGGCTCATGGCTGGCTTCCACCGATCCGGTGATGGCGAGGAGCAGGTCGTAGCCCGTCACCACGCCGGCCATGTCGCCGTACTCGTCCACCACGATGGCCATGGGCACCTCGGCGCCGCGCAGCACGCGCATGGCCTCCAGGGCGCCCACGTTTTCCACGATGAAGGGCACCGTCTGCACATATTGCCGCGGGTCAGGCCGCTCGCCCTTCAGATAGGCGTCCAGCACGCGCTTGGCCTGAATGACGCCGATGGTTTCCTCGGGCGAACCGTCGCAGGCCGGCAGGCGCGAGTGGGGCGTGGTGAGGAGAACGTGGCGCACCTCCTCCGCATCCTTGGAGATATCCACCCACTCCACGTCCGGCCGGGGGGTCATGATGGCCGTCACCGGGCGGTCGGCGAGGCGCATCACGCCGGAGATCATGCGCCGCTCGGCGGGGTCGATGACGCCCGCCGTCTCGGCCTCGGTGATGATGGCGCGGATTTCCTCGTCGGTGACCGAGCTGGAGCGGCTGCCGCCCCGGCCGAGCAGGGTCAGCACCGCGCGGGTCGAGGCATCGAGCAGCCACACCATGGGCGCTGAGACCTTGGAGAGCCCGATCATGAGGGGCGCGAGAATGCAGGCCAGCGGCTCCGCATTCTGAAGCGCGAGCCGCTTGGGGATGAGCTCGCCGATCACCAGCGACACATAGGTGATGGCCACCACCACCGCCGTATAGCCCAGCGGGTGCGCGACACTGGTGGGCAGTCCGGCCTCCCGCAGTGTCTCGCCCAGGAGATCGCCGAGGCTGGCGCCGGAGAAGGCGCCGGCCAGGATGCCGATGAGGGTGATTCCGATCTGGACGGTGGAGAGGAAGCGGCCGGGGTCTTCCGCCAGCCGCATGGCCGCCTTGGCCCCCTTGTTCCCGCGATCGGCCAGCGTCTTCAGCCGCGCGGGGCGAGACGAGACGATCGACAATTCCGCTGCTGCGAGAACGGCGTTGATGAGAACGAGGACGAGGACGATCAGGATTTCGAGTAGAGGCATGGCGGGGGTGTGGTGCTCCGTCGGCGCACGTCATAGCACAGGATGCCCTTCCTGTGTGACGCCGGAGCCACAAATGCGCGGTGGGCGGCGCCGACCCTTCCTCGTTCCCTTGCCGGCCGTCCTCGTTTATTGAGCCCGGAGCAGTACGAGGACTAAAGGCGCCATGTCGTTCAACACCTTCGGCCACATGTTCCGCGTGACCACCTTCGGCGAAAGCCACGGGGGCGCCATCGGCTGCGTGGTGGATGGCTGCCCGCCCAACGTACGCTTCACCATCGAGGAGGTGCAGGCGGCCCTCGACCGGCGGCGCCCCGGCCAGTCGCGCTTCACCACCCAGCGCCGCGAGCCGGACGAGGTGAAGGTGCTGTCCGGCACCCTGCCCCACCCCGAGGGCGGGCTCGTGACCACCGGCACGCCCATCGCGCTGCTGATCGAGAACGTGGACCAAAGGTCCAAGGACTATGCCGACATCGCCGGCGCCTACCGCCCCGGCCATGCGGATTTCACCTACGACATCAAATACGGCATCCGCGACCATCGCGGCGGCGGACGGTCCTCTGCGCGGGAGACGGCGACGCGGGTGGCGGCCGGCGCCATCGCCGCCAAGGTGCTGCCCGGTGTCACCGTGCGCGGCGCCGTGGTGCGCATCGGCAAGATCGAGATCGACCGGTCCCGCTGGGACTGGGACGAGGTGGGCAACAACCCGTTCTTCTGCCCGGACCCCGGCACCGTGCCGCTGTTCGAGGAATACCTCGACGGCATCCGCAAAGCCGGCTCTTCGGTGGGCGCGGTGGTGGAACTGGTGGCGGAGGGTGTTCCCCCCGGCCTCGGAGCGCCGCTCTATGCCAAGCTGGACGGAGACCTTGCCGCCGCCCTCATGGGGATCAATGCCGCCAAAGGCGTAGAAATCGGCGAGGGCTTCAACGCCGCCCGCCTCACCGGCGAGCAGAATGCGGACGAGATGCGCCTCGGCAACGAGGGGCGGCCGCACTTCCTCGCCAACCACGCGGGCGGCATCCTTGGCGGCATCTCCACCGGCGCGCCCATCGTCGCGCGCTTCGCGGTGAAGCCCACCTCCTCCATCCTCACGCCGCGCCAGACCGTGGACCGCGCCGGCCACGAGACCGAGATCTTCACCAAGGGCCGACACGACCCGTGTGTCGGCATCCGCGCCGTGCCGGTGGGCGAGGCCATGGTGTGGTGCGTGCTCGCCGATCACCTCCTCCGCCATCGCGGGCAGGTGGGCCAGAGCCCGGCCTGGCCGTTCCCCCAAGGCTGACGCGGGAGGCGGGAATGAAGCAGCCGCCCCACCCAAGGCGCCTTCTTCTGGCCGTGGCCGCGCTCCTCCTCTGCGCGCCCGGCCCTGCCCTCGCCTGCGGGCCGGAGGCGCTCGGAACGGCGCGGGTGATGGAGGTCGACCCCAAGGGCCTGCGCGTCGGCAAGAAGTCCTTCCCGGATACGCTGCCGCTGGCGCCGAAAGAGGTGGTGCTCACCTTCGACGACGGGCCATGGCCCACCACCACAGCCGCCGTGCTGGATGCGCTGAAGGCGGAATGCGTGCGCGCCACCTTCTTCCTCATCGGCGAGAATGCCCGCGCCCGGCCGCAGCTGGTGAAGCGGGAGCTGGCGGAGGGCCACACCGTTGCCCACCACACCATGACCCATCCCGCCGCGACCCTGGCGAAGATCCCCTTCGACGCGGCGGTGAAGGAGATCGAACGCGGCATGGCGGCCGACGACGCGGCGGCTTATGGCGCGGCCGGGGCAGCGCCCCGCGTGCCCTTCTTCCGTTTCCCTGGGTTCGCCTCGACGCCGCAGCTCCTCGAATATCTCGAGCGAAAGGGCATCGCCGTGTTCGGCGCGGACCTGTGGGCCAGCGACTGGAACGTGATGACGCCGGAGGCCGAGCTGGATCTGGTGATGAAGCGGCTCGATGCGGCCGGCGGCGGCATCGTGCTGTTTCACGACACCAAGCCCTATACAGCAGCGATGATTCCCGCCTTCCTCAAGGCCTTGAAGCAGAACGGCTACAGCATCGTGCACATGGTGCCGAAGGCCTGAGGGTAACGCGCGTTTCGCCCATCGCAGCCGCATCCAGCGTTTGAGGGAAGCGCTTGTGGCACCGGGGTGTGCATATGCCTCCGCACGAACTGCGGAGACGACGGCATGTCCGACGAAATTCCCTCTGCCCTTCTGGTCTTCGCAGGCACCTACGCGGCCATGGTTCTGGTCCCGGGTGCGAACTTCCTGGTGGTCAGCCGCGCCAGCCTCGCCGGCCGGCCCGTTGGACTGGCCGCCGCGCTCGGTGTCTCAGCTGGTGCAACGGTCAACGTCACCACCGTGGTCATCTGTCTCGGCCTGTTGAGCGGGATTGACCCTTCGGGCGATCTCGGCCGGCTGCAGCTGGTGTTCTGCCTGCTCTACGCCGTCCTTCTGCTGCGCGCCGGAATCAGCTGCCTGCTGGAGCTGTGGAGGCTTCGCGGCCGTTCGGGCCCAACGCCCCAGGCCACCGTCCACCGGACCGGACGCGAGGCCTTTCGCCTCGGCTTCCTCACAGCGGTCACCAACCCCGTATCGCTGTCGTTCTTCCTGGCCTCGGGCGGGCTGCTCGCCGCCGCGGCCGGCCGGGGCGCGATGTTCGCCAGTCCGGTGCTGGTGTTTTCTGTGGCCGCCGGATGGTTCGGCCTGCTCGCCGTCCTCTTTTCCGCCCCGCCTGCCCGCCGCCTCTATCTGAAGATGCGATCTGCCGCCGATACGTGCATCGGCGCGCTCCTCATCGTCGCGAGCGGCCTCGTGCTGCTGCGGGTGGTCTCCCGGCTCTGACCGGCGACAGGCCCGAAAACGAAAAAGGCCCTCGCCGAAATCCGGCAAGGGCCTTTTTCAAAAGCCAGATCAACCTGGTGCGGACGAGAGGACTCGAACCTCCACGGGTCTCCCCACTAGCACCTCAAGCTAGCGCGTCTACCAATTCCGCCACGACCGCAGTCAGGGATGGCACCGGCCTCAAGGTTCCTCGGGAGAGGACCGCTTCCGGCCGGGGGCCATCGTCTAACAGATCGAATGTGCCGCCACAAGTGCCCGGCAAAGGTAACGCGCCGCTCGTGCTGCGGCCTGTGGATGACGGTTCCGCGAACCCTGAGACGGCGGGGGCTGGACCCACCGTGCGGATGGATTAAAGCAGTTCGCATGAACGCCAGCGCCCCCACCCCCGCAGTTACCCGCGCCAGCCTGGAAACCGACTTCCGCCCGCTCGATTCTTCCGCTCCCCCGGTGGAGTGGGTGGTGAGCGACGCTCTCGTGCCCTATCCGGAGGCCCTCGCGGCGATGGAAGCACGCGCGGCCGCCATCGCCGAGGGCACGGCGGCGGAATGCGTGTGGCTGCTGGAGCATCCCCCGCTCTATACCGCCGGCACCAGCGCGCGGCCGGAAGACCTCGTGGACGCGCGCTTCCCGGTCTACGAGACGGGCCGGGGTGGCCAGTTCACCTATCACGGCCCCGGCCAGCGAGTCGCCTATGTGATGCTCGACCTCAAGCGCCGCTCGGCGGACGTGCGGCGTTATGTGAGCGCCCTGGAAGCCTGGATCATCGGCACCCTTTCCGCCTTCAACGTCACCGGCGAGCGGCGGGAGGACCGGGTGGGGGTGTGGGTCAGGCGGAAGGGCGGCGGGGAGGACAAGATCGCCGCCATCGGCATCCGCGTGCGCCGCTGGGTGACATTCCACGGCATTTCGCTGAACGTGGAGCCGGACCTCAGCCACTTCGGCGGCATCGTCCCCTGCGGCGTGCGCGAGCACGGCGTCACCAGCCTCGCCGACCTCGGCCTGCCGGTGACGATGGCCGAGGTGGACGCGGTGATGCGGGTGGCGTTCGAGGAGGTGTTTGGGCCGACGGTGGTGGGCGAGCCGCTCGTCTGACCCGAACCCGGAGAAAAGGCCCCGACGCGCCAGCGTTCCCCGGACAAGCGACGGCGCAGCCGGAGCGCCGATCCGGGGACCAGCGCAAGAGTTCCCGCGCAGCGGGACAAAGCTTGACGACGCTGGGTCAGGAAGCGCCTGCGGCGGGCCCCGGCTCGCATTCCGCTTTCGCTGCATGCGTCGGGGCGCGAGAGCGTGCCCCGGACCGTCATCGCCCTCAGATCCCCAGCTTCGCCTTCAGAATATCGTTCAGCGCCTGCGGATTCGCCTTGCCGCCGGAGGCCTTCATGGCCTGGCCGACGAACCAGCCGAGCATGGTGGGCTTGGCCTGCACCTGGGCCACCTTGTCCGGATTGGCGGCGATGATCTCGTCCACCACCTTCTCGATGGCGCCGGTGTCCGTCACCTGCTTCATGCCGCGGGCTTCCACCACAACGCGCGGATCGCCGCCCTCGGTGAAGATGATCTCGAACAGGTCCTTGGCGATCTTGGAGGAGATGGTGCCCTCCCCGATCAGGTCGAGGATGGCGCCGATCTGCTGGGGCGTGACGGGCGAGGAGGTGATGTCCTTCCCCTCCTTGTTCAGCCGGCCGAACAGCTCGTTGATGACGAAGTTGGCCGCCGCCTTGCCGTCACGCTTGGCGCCGCCGCCTTCCACCACCTGCTCGAAATAGTCGGCGGTCTCGCGCTCGGCCACCAGCACGCCCGCATCGTAGGGCGAGAGGCCGTATTCGGCGATGAAACGGGCCTTCTTCTCGTCCGGCAGCTCGGGAAGATTCTCTTTCAGCTCCTCCACCCACTCAGGCTTGATGTCGAGGGGCAGGAGGTCCGGGTCGGGGAAATAGCGGTAGTCGTGCGCCTCTTCCTTGGAGCGCATGGACCGCGTCTCGCCCTTGTTCGGATCGAACAGGCGCGTTTCCTGATCGATCTTGCCGCCGTCCTCGAGGATCTCGATCTGGCGCCGCGCCTCCACCTCGATGGCCTGGCCGATGAAGCGGATGGAATTGACGTTCTTGATCTCGCAGCGCGTGCCGAGCGGCTCACCGGGCCGGCGCACGGAGACGTTCACGTCGGCGCGCAGGTTGCCCTTTTCCATGTCGCCGTCGCAGGTGCCGAGATAGCGCAGGATGGTGCGCAGCTTGGTCACATAGGCCTTCGCCTCATCCGCCGAGCGCAGGTCGGGGCGGGAGACGATCTCCATCAGCGCCACGCCGGAGCGGTTGAGGTCCACGAAGGAGAGGGTCGGCGACAGGTCGTGGATGGACTTGCCGGCGTCCTGCTCCAGATGCAGGCGCTCGATGCCCACGGTGAAGCTCTCGCCGTCCAGCAGATCGACGATCACCTCGCCCTCGCCCACCACGGGCTGCTTGAACTGGCTGATCTGGTAGCCCTGCGGCAGGTCCGGGTAGAAATAGTTCTTCCGGTCGAACACCGAATGCAGGTTGATCTCCGCCTTCAGGCCGAGCCCGGTGCGCACCGCCTGCGCGACGCACTCCTTGTTGATGACGGGCAGCATGCCCGGCATGGCGGCATCCACCAGCGACACATGGTCGTTGGGCTCGCCGCCAAAAGCGGTGGAGGCGCCGGAGAACAGCTTGGCATTGGAAGCGACCTGGGCGTGCACCTCCATGCCGATCACCACCTCCCAATCACCGGTGGCGCCGGAAATCAGCTTCTTGGCCTCCGCGGGCCGGGTGTGAAGGGTCATGGTCGTCCTATCGTCGTGCGCGGATGGTCCGCACTGTCTGGTCCTTGCGGCAGCGCCGCCATCTGGCCGTGTCGTACCCCTAGGCGACATTGCAGGCAACGGCCATGCGATGCCGCAACGTCTCGAAACACTTTGTTACACCAAGTTATCTGCGCCTCATTTCGCCCGCAAAACCGCCGCGGTCCCGCTACCGCCGTACCCAAATTCTGCTCAGCCCGCCTTTAGATTGTGCACCGGGGGCTAGTAGGAGTAGGGCTGATGAGGCTGGCGGGGGTCTCCATCGTCCGCGATGAAGCGGACATAATCGAAGCGTGGGTACGCCATAATCTATTTTTCTTAGATCATCTTTACATTGTAGATGATGGCAGTACCGACCAGACAACTCGCATCCTCGAAATTCTCGTCGAGGAAGGTCTTCCCATATCGGTGACTTCTGAGAAATCACTGGCGGCTTATCATCAGGGCGAGCGCACTACGGCCCTGATCACGCACGCCATGAACGCTTCATCGTGGGATTTCATCTTTCCTCTGGATGGCGATGAATTCATCGTCGCGGAGGATCGCGCGGCCCTGGAGACGGACCTCGCCGCCATCGGCGGATATCGCCTCGGCGGGCTGAACCCGCGTCATTATCTCATGACCGAAGAGGACGACCCGGACGAGCCCTGCCCGCTGACCCGGCTGCGCCACGTGGCGGTGCACGACCCCTACATCTTCAAGGTGGTGGTCCCCGGCCCCCTCGCCTGCGAGCGGGGCTTTGCCATCATCGACGGGAACCACCGGGCAACCAAGTGGGACGTCACGCTGCCGTCCATGATGCTGCCCAACGTCCAGCTCGCCCATTTCCCGGCCCGGTCGGAGGCGCAACTGGTGAGCAAGGGAATCGCCGGCTATCTGCGCTGGACCGCCCGGACCGACTTCTCGGAAGGCGCTCCGGACCGGATCCTGGCAGGGGTGGGCATCCTCAAGGAGGAATCGGACATCCGGGTGCGCGCGCTGGATCGGCTGGCGGAGGTTCTCGGCCCGGATCGCGGCGGACGTCATGCGCGGCTCCAGCCATTCGTCGAGCGACGGGGCGAAGTGCGCTATCCCGAGCTGGCCCGCATCTTTCCCTATCGTCGCGTGCTGTCGGCGACGGACGATCTCGTCCACGCCTTCAAGGCGGCCCTGGACGAGAACCGCGAGCTGCGGCAGGTGGGCGCCACCTTCCGGTCACGCCTGATCGCGCTGTTTTCCCGACGCCAGAAGTCGCTGCTCAAGCGGCTCACCGCCCTGCGTCATGCCCAGGACGTGCCGAAGGCGCCGCTCGGGTACTATTGAGGGCGCGATTGCCGGGGGCTTGGCCTCAGAGCTTGATGATGCCCCCCAACGGCACCGGCTTGCCGGCCTGGAACCCGTTCGGACTGCGAAACCCGGGCAAGGCCGGGGTTTCGCAGCGCCGGAGGGTGTCTCTCAGGCCTTCCACCACAGATCTTCGACCGGGAAGCGGCCGGCCGCTTCCTCGATCACCTCGGCGAGGGAGAACAGCGTCTCTTCCTCGAACGGGCGGCCGATGAGCTGGAGGCCCAGCGGCAGGCCGTCGGCCGAAAGGCCGGCGGGGACGGAGATGCCCGGCAGGCCGGCCATGTTCACCGTCACCGTGAAGACGTCGTTGAGATACATCTCCACCGGATCGGCCTTCAGCTTCTCGCCGATGCCGAAGGCGGGCGACGGGGTCGCCGGGGTCAGCACGGCGTCAACGCCCTGCGCGAAGGCGAGGTCGAAGTCCCGCTTGATGAGGCTGCGGACCTTCTGGGCGCGCAGGTAATAGGCATCGTAATAGCCGGCGGAGAGCACGTAGGTGCCGATCATGATGCGCCGGCGCACCTCGGGGCCGAAGCCGGCGGCGCGGGTGTTCTCATACATCTCCACCACGTCCTTGCCCGGCACGCGGGCGCCGTAGCGCACGCCGTCATAGCGGGCGAGGTTGGACGAGGCTTCCGCAGGCGCCACGATGTAATAGGCCGGCAGGGCATACTGGGTATGGGGCAGGGAGATGTCGACGATTTCGGCGCCGGCCTCTTCCAGCCACTTGGCGCCCTCGCGCCAGAGGGTGTCGATCTCGTCGGCCATGCCGTCCATGCGGTATTCGCGCGGAATGCCGATCTTCTTGCCCTTGATGGAGGCGCCGACCGCCTCCTCATAGTCCGGCACCGGCCGGTTGACGCAGGTGGAATCCTTCGGGTCGTAGCCGGCCATGGAGCGCAGCAGGATGGCCGCGTCGTTCACCGTGCGGGCGAACGGGCCGGCCTGGTCGAGGGACGAGGCGAAGGCGACGATGCCCCAGCGCGAGCAGCGGCCATAGGTGGGCTTGATGCCGACCGTGCCGGTGAAGGCCGCCGGCTGGCGGATGGAGCCGCCGGTATCGGTGCCCGTCGCGCCGGCACACAGGAAGGCCGCCACCGCCGCCGCCGAGCCGCCGGACGAGCCGCCGGGCACGATGGGGGTGGTGTCGCCGTCGCGCTGCCAGGGTGACACGACCGGTCCGAAGGCCGAGGTCTCATTGGACGAGCCCATGGCGAACTCGTCGTTGTTCAGCTTGCCGAGCATCACCGCCCCGTCCCGCCACAGGTGGGAGGTGACGGTGGATTCGTACTGCGGCACGAAATTCTCGAGGATCTTCGAGCAGGCCGTGGTGCGCACGCCCTCGGTGGCGAACATGTCCTTGATGCCGAGGGGGATGCCCTCCAGGTGCCCGGTGTCGCCGGAGGCGATGCGCTTGTCGCTCTCCTTCGCCATCTCGAGGGCGATCTCCGGCGTCTCAAGCACATAGGCGTTGAGCGGGCGCGCCTCTTCCATGGCCTTCAGATAGGCCTCGGTGAGCTCGACGGAGGTGAACTCGCCCTGGGCAAGCCCCTCGCGCGCCTGGGTGAGGGTGAGCTTGGTGAGCTTGGTCATTCCACCACCTTCGGCACGGTAAAGAAGCCACCCTCGGCGTCGGGGGCATTGGCGAGCACCTTCTCGGGGCAGTTTCCGTCGGTCACGGCGTCTTCCCGCATGGGCAGCTCCATGGGGACAACGCTGGTCAGCGGCTCGACCCCGGAGACATCGAGATCCGCCAGTTGCTCGACGAAATCGAGGATGGCGTTGAGCTCGTTCTGAAGATGGCCGAGTTCCTCCTCCCGCACGGCGATGCGTGCGAGATGGGCCACCCGGCGGACTGTCGCCTGATCGACGGACATGAGTAGGCTCCCAAAAGCTGCCTGCCGCTATAGCAAGGGGTATGCCGCGGTGGAAGGGTTTGGGCGCGGGGGCGGCCCGTCAGAGATGGCGTGGCAGGTCCATCCGTTGGTGCAGAATTCGGACGACCTCCAGCGTTTCTTTGCCTGCGAGCCGGAAAAAGACCACGTGCGATCCAACGGCGTGGCGCAGATAGCCGGCCTTCACCGCGCTTGCATCACGGCCGACGACGGTTCCTCGGGCGAGGCAATCGAGGGCGCCGGCGATCAGCCTCACGTAGGTTTCGGCCTGCGCCGTGCCCCAGCGGTCTTGCGAGAACGTCCAGATGGAATCGAGATCCTGCCGCGCCTTGGGCGTAAGGATCAGGAGAAGGCGCGCCATATGCGGTCAGGCCGCGCCGGACCGCTTCTCGGCGAGGAAAGATTCGACATCGAAGGGCTCGCCCGGCCCGCTCGCCTCGCCCTCGGCCAGAGCCGACCGGAGCGCATCGAGCCGCGCCTCATGCTCCTCCAGCAACCGCAGGCCGGCGCGCACCACATCGCTGGCCGAACTATAGCGTCCCGCCTCCACTTGGCGATCGACGAAATTGGCGAAATGGTCGCCGAGGGAAACGGACGTGTTGCGCGACATGGGTTAGCTCCTCCCCGAAGAATACCAAGGATTGGTACAGGTTGGTAGGCTACCCCCTTGCTCCGCTCCACAAATCCTCTACCCCTCGCTTATGGTAGACGCCCCCCTTCCCGCCCCCGTTGGTCCGCTCGCGGACATCGCCGCCCTTCTGCCGCCGCGCGGGGCTCTGATCGGGCTCGATCTCGGCACCAAGACCATCGGCGTCGCCGGCTCCGACCCGGACCGCCGCATCGCGACCGTGATCGAGACGGTGAAGCGCACCAAGTTCACCGCCGAGGCCCTGCGTCTGGTGGCCCTCGCCGACGAGCGGCGGGCGGTGGCCTTCGTGCTGGGACTGCCGCTCAACATGGACGGCACCGAAGGTCCCCGCGCGCAGGCGAGCCGGGCCTTCGCCCGCAATTTCGCCCGGCTGGCGGGGCGGCCGATCGCCCTGTGGGACGAACGACTCTCCACCGTCGCGGTCGAGCGGGCGCTGATCTCGGCGGACATGAGCCGGTCGCGCCGGGCCGAGGTGGTGGACCAGCATGCGGCGGCCTTCATCCTAGACGGGGCGCTCGGCTTCCTCGACCGCCTCGCGCAGAACGAGGCGGGAACCGACTTCGAAGACTGATTCGCCCCCCTCCCGTTCCCGGCAGGTTCTCCGCCCGCCGCCGACCCTGCCCCATTTCGGGACAATGGCGCTTTTCTTATCCCGGCTCCGGGCCTAAAGCGGGCGCGCGGCGAATTCGCACCGCCGTGTAGGAGTAATTGCCTGCCGCCGAACGGCCGGCACGGTAAGCGTCTGCCCCATGAGCCTCATCTTCACGGCCCTCGTGCCGGTCTTCCTCGTCATCGCCCTCGGCGCCGTGCTGCGACGCATCCTCCTGAAGGATGCGGCCCATTGGGCGGCGCTGGAGAAGCTGACCTATTTCGTGCTGTTCCCGGCGCTTCTGGTGGTCTCCGCGGTGAAGGCGGACCTCAGCACCGTGAATGTCGTGGCGGTTGCCGGCGCGCTCATCGGGACCGTCCTGATCCTCTCGGGCCTGATCGTTCTCCTGCACAAGCCGCTGATCGCGGCGCTGGCGGCGGACGGCCCGGGCTTCACCTCCCTGTTCCAGGGGGCGGTGCGCTGGAACACCTACATCGTGCTGGCGGTGGCGGGCGGCCTCTACGGCGCGGCGGGAATCACCATCGCCGCGCTGGCGCTGGTGGCGATGATCCCGGTGGTGAACATCATCGCCGTGCTGGTGCTCGCCTCCTTCTCCGGCCGCCACCCGCCCACCTTCGCCTATGTGGCCGAGCAGCTGGCGCGCAATCCGTACATCTGGGCCTGCTCCGCGGGCGCCCTGCTCAATGTCACGCACGTCCCGGTGCCGCCCGTCCTGGTGGAGTTCGGCGATATCCTCGGCAAGGCCTCGCTGGCGCTGGGGCTTCTGGTGGTCGGCGGCGGCCTGATCCTGGACCGGCTGAAGCGGCCGCGCGCCATCGTGTTCGCCAGCCTCGCACTGAAGCTGCTGGTGAAGCCGGCCATCGCGATCGCCCTGGCGCTGGCATTCGGGTTGAGCGGTACGGAGCTTGTGGTGGTGGCGATCACCGCCGCCGTGCCGTCCGCGCCCAACGGCTATGTGCTGGCGCGGCAGATGGGCGGGGACGCGCCACTCCTTGCGGAGATCCTGACCATCCAGATCATCGGCGCCGCCATCACGCTGCCGCTGGTGGTGACCATCGCCAAGATGCTGGCCTGACGATGCTGGCCTGACCCAAACGAAAGGGCGGCCGAAGCCGCCCTGACGAACCCCGTATCCCCGCGACTCAGCAGGGCGAGAAATAGCCCTGCCCGCCCGGGCCGGTGGTCACCCAGCAGCTGCGCGGACGCGGCGGGGGCACCGGCTCCAGATAGACGCGCGGCGCGGGCTGGTAATAAACAACCGGCGGCTGCTCGTAATAGACGACCGGGGGCGGCGGAGGCGCAGCCACAGCGCCGGCGATGGCCGCCGCGCCCAGCACGCCGATGGCGACGCCGGCGCCGAGCGCTGCGCCGTTGCCGCAGTTCCAGCAGCCGCCGCGATAATAGCGGCCGCGATACCAGTAGCCGACATCGGTGACGCTCGCGGCCTTGGTCGGCGCCATGGCCAACGCGCCGGTGCCGATGGCGGCGGCGTTGCCCGTTCCGGCACTGCCGGTGAGCACCACGGCGACGCCGAGCGCCATGAGGTTCGTCCGCATCAGAATGGACATGACGATTAACTCCCAACCTCCGGGGCGACGGTCTGGCGGCTCGCAACAGCCCGTCCGATCCGGCTGCGAAAAGGCTCGATGAGACTTCGTTCCAAAGTGTGGCGACGCCGGGGAAACACCGGGACCGCCCTTCACGGATGGTGAACGACCCGTAAATCACGATGCACCCCGCCTTGCCGCGCCAAGCTTCATTCACAGGCTTCCCTTGCCGGGGCCGCGCTTGGCCGCTATGCCTCCCGCCTGCCATGCAAGATCCTTCCGCCTTCACGCTCTCCGGCCGAGACCTCATCGGCATCGAAGGGCTTTCCGCCGGCGAGATCACGGGTCTGCTCGACCTCGCCGAGGAGTTCGTCGAACTCAACCGGCAGATCGAGAAGAAGCGCACGACGCTGCGCGGACGCACCCAGATCAACCTGTTCTTCGAGGCCTCCACCCGCACCCAGTCCTCGTTCGAGATCGCGGGCAAGCGGCTCGGCGCCGACGTGATGAACATGTCGGTCGCCTCCTCTTCGGTGAAGAAGGGCGAGACGCTCATCGACACCGCCATCACGCTGAATGCCATGCACCCGGATATCCTCGTCGTCCGGCATCACGCCTCCGGCGCGGTGGCGCTTCTGGCGCGCAAGGTGGATTGCTGCGTGGTGAATGCCGGCGACGGCGCCCACGAGCACCCCACCCAGGCGCTGCTCGACGCCCTGACCATCCGCCGCAACAAGGGGCGCATCCAGGGCCTCACCGTCGCCATCTGCGGGGATGTGCTGCATTCGCGCGTGGCGCGCTCCAACATCGCGCTCCTGAACACCATGGGCGCCAAGGTGCGCGTGGTGGCGCCCTCCACCCTGCTGCCGTCCGGGGTGGAGAGCCTCGGCGTCGAGGTGTTCCGCACCATGGAGGCGGGGCTGGAAGGGGCGGACATCGTGATGATGCTGCGCCTCCAGCGCGAGCGCATGGCCGGCTCCTTCATCCCCTCGGTGAAGGAGTATTTCCACTATTTCGGCCTCGACGAGGCCAAGCTGCGCTACGCCGCGCCCGACGCGCTGGTGATGCACCCCGGCCCCATGAACCGCGGTGTGGAGATCGACTCCGCCATCGCGGACGGGGCGCAGTCCCTCATTCGTGAGCAGGTGGAGATGGGCGTCGCCGTGCGCATGGCGGTGCTCGATTCCCTCGCGCGGAAGCTTCCCAATGCGTAACGGCCGCTCCCATTCCAACGAAACCCGGCCGCTGCTGCTCGCCAATGCGCGGGTCATCGACCCCTCGCGCGGCGCGGACTTCCATGGCGACGTCTTCCTCGCCGACGGCGTGGTGAAGGACGCCGGCTTCGGCATCGCCGCCGCCGGCATCCCGGATGGCGCCGAGGTGGTGGATTGCGCCGGCGCGGTGGTCGCCCCCGGCCTCGTGGACATGCGCGCCTTCGTGGGTGAGCCCGGCGCCGAGCATCGTGAGACGCTGGCCTCGGCGAGCCACGCCGCGGCGGCGGGCGGTGTCACCACCATCATCTGCCAGCCGGATACGGACCCGGCGGTGGACGATCCGGCCATCGTGGACTTCATCCTGCGCCGGGCGCGGGATACGGCGGTGGTGCGGGTGCATCCCATGGCCGCCATCACCAAGGGCCTCGAAGGCCACGAGATGACCGAGATCGGCCTGCTTCAGGCCGCCGGTGCCGTCGCCTTCACTGATGGGCACAAGTCGATCATGAACGCCCAGGTGCTGCGCCGCGCGCTCACCTATGCCCGCGATTTCGACGCCCTTCTGGTGCACCACACCGAGGACGCCTCCATGTCGCAGGGGGCAATGAACGAGGGCGCCTTCGCATCGCGCCTCGGTCTCTCCGGCAATCCGAAGGCGGCCGAGACCATCATCCTCGAACGCGACGTGCGGCTCGTGGGCGCGGCGCGCTCGCGCTACCACGCGGCGGCGCTCACCTGCGCCGAATCGCTGGAGGTGCTGGAGCGGGCCAAGGCCGCCGGGCTGCCGGTGACCGCCTCGGTCAGCATCAACCACCTCTCGTTCAACGAGCTGGATATCGGCGCCTACCGCACCTATTTCCGCCTCGCCCCGCCCCTGCGCGGGGAGGAGGACCGGCAGGCGCTGATCCGGGCGCTGGCCTCGGGCCTTCTGGACGTGGTGGTCTCCGACCATCTGCCGCAGGACGTGGAGGGCAAGCGCCTGCCCTTCTCGGAGGCCGAGCCCGGCGCCATCGGGCTGGAGACGCTGCTCTCGGCCGCGCTGCGCCTTGTCCATTCCGATCAGGTGGACCTCGTGAACCTGCTCGCCGCCCTCTCCACCCGGCCGGCGCAGATTCTGGGTCTGGATGCCGGCACGCTTCGGCCCGGCGCGGCGGGGGACGTGATCGTGTTCGATCCGGGCATGCCCTATGTGCTCGATCCCCGCTCCCTGAAGTCGCGCTGCCGGAATACGCCGTTCGACGAAGCGCGCCTCGACGGGCGGGTGCTGCGGACCGTCGTTGCCGGGCGCACTGTCTACGAATACGTTTGACCCACCGTGACCTGTGCCGTCCCGCCGCGGCGGCGCGGCGAGATCGTTCGAGGTGCGCATGCCTGATACCCCGCCCGCGCTCGTGCTGCTGATCGCGCTCGCGTTCGGCTACCTGCTCGGCTCGGTCCCGTTCGGGCTCCTCCTCACGCGCTTTGCCGGCACCAAGGACCTGCGCACCATCGGCTCCGGCAACATCGGCGCCACCAACGTGCTGCGCACCGGGCGCAAGGATCTTGCCGCCGCAACCCTTCTGCTGGACGCGCTGAAAGGCACCGCGGCCGTTCTCCTCGCCCGCCACTTCGCCGGAGAGACGGCCGCCATGGCGGCGGCTGTCGGCGCCTTCCTCGGCCACATCGCGCCGGTGTGGCTGCGTTTCAAGGGCGGCAAGGGCGTCGCGACCTTCCTGGGCGTCACCATTGGGCTGTTCTGGCCCGCCGCCATCGCCTTCGCGGTGGTGTGGCTGGGGGCGGCCTATTTCACGCGCTATTCCTCATTGTCCGCGCTCATGGCGTCGGTTGCCACGGTCATCGCGGCCATGGGCCTCGGGCACAACAATCTCGCCGTGCTGCTCGCCGTGCTCGCCATCCTGCTGTGGCTGAAGCACCACGAGAACATCCGCCGGCTGCTGGAAGGCACCGAGGGCAAGATCGGCGCGAAGGGCTGAGGCGACATGGCGCGGGGCAGGGCACAGGGTCCCGCCAGCGGGCCGTCGAAGGGCGAATTGCTCGGGCCGGAGCAGCGCCGCGACTGGCTGCGGCTGATCCGCACCGAGAATGTCGGCCCGCGCACCTTCCGCGCCCTCATCAATCAGTTCGGCGGCGCCGGCGCGGCGCTGGAGGCCCTGCCCTCCCTCGCCCGGCGCGGCGGACGGCTGATGCCGCCGCACACGCCCACCATCGCCGAGGCGGACGCCGAGATGGAGGCGCACGCCCGGATGGGTGCCCGGCTGGTCGCGCTCGGCGAGCTTGACTATCCCCCTGCCCTCGCCGCCCTCGACGATGCGCCGCCGCTGATCTCCGTGCGCGGCGAGGCCGAGGTCTTGCGCCGGCCCATGGTCGGCATCGTCGGCGCCCGCAACGCCTCGGCCGCCGGCCGCACCTTCGCGGCGCGGCTCGCGCGGGATCTCGCGGCGGGCGGATGGGTTGTGGTGTCCGGCCTTGCCCGCGGCATCGATGCGGCCGCCCACGAGGCGAGCCTCGATGGCGGAACGGTGGGCGTGTTCGCTGGCGGACTGGCCAAGCCCTACCCGCCCGAAAACCTCGGCCTGATGGAGAAAGTGGCCGCGACCGGCGCGCTTGTCTCCGAGATGCCCATCGGCTGGGAGCCCCGCGCCCGCGACTTTCCCCGCCGCAACCGGCTGGTTTCCGGCATGAGCCTCGGCGTCGTGGTGGTGGAGGCGGCGGAGCGCTCCGGCTCGCTCATCACCGCGCGCCTTGCCGCCGAGCAGGGGCGCGAGGTGTTCGCCGTGCCCGGCTCGCCGCTCGATCCCCGTGCGGGCGGCACAAACCGCCTGCTGAAGCGCGGCGCGACCCTCGTCACCGAAGCCGCAGATGTGATCGAGGTGCTCACCCCCATCGCCGGGCGGCGCGAGGATCCGGTGGTGGAGGCGGAGGCGCCGTTCGTGCCGGCGGGGCCGGTCACGCCGGGCGACGATGCGCGCGCCCGGGTGATCTCGCTGCTCGGCCCGGTGCCGACGCCGACCGACGATCTGGTGCGCCTGTCCGGTTGCACGGTCGCGGAAGTCCAGATCGTGCTGCTGGAGCTTGAGCTTGCCGGACGCCTCGACCGCCCGGGCACCGGGCGGGTTGCGCTTAAATAGGGGCGGAGCGGCTCACCGCCGCTTGGCGTCGGTGCTCCCCGGTCCGCGGGACGATACGTTGTCGGCCAACGCGCGCGCCTCCTGACGCGCCATATCGAGCACATAGGCGAGGGTACTGAACCCGTGGTTGCGGGCGAGACGTGACAATTCGGCGGTAATGGCGGCGACATAGGCAGCCGTCGCGGCCGCATCGTCGGCGATGTCGACGGGAGACCGTTCGGTCATGTCGGTTCCAAGCCCCGGTTGGTATCTGAGACTGGTCTTAAAGATTGAGTTCGATATTGAAACATACTCTGGGTTGTACTTTCATCAAACCCGGCGGCTGAGCCTGAAGGGGGGCACCATTTGACAGGCGCCCCTTGGCTCCCCATGTTGCGGCGCTCTCGGCGTCGCGATCCTCTTGCTGGGGTGAGCGATCGCGATCAGACGCCGGGCATCGGAGCCGGAGCTTCACGCTTCGCTCCCGGGATACCAAACGGTATCGCGGGATGCTCCCTCCCCTTTCCAAGGCCGCGCAATGGGGCGGCGGCCCTTGATTGAGACACGGTTCGTCATGCAGGTCGTCATCGTCGAATCGCCGGCCAAGGCGAAGACGATCAACAAATATCTCGGTCCCGGCTACGAGGTCATCGCCTCCTACGGCCACGTTCGCGACCTCCCGTCGAAGGACGGGTCGGTGGATCCGGACGCCGACTTCCGCATGCTGTGGGACGTGGACCCCAAGGCGCAGAAGCGGCTCAACGAGATCGCCGCCGCCGTGAAGGGGGCCGATGGCCTGATCCTCGCCACCGACCCGGATCGCGAAGGCGAGGCCATCTCCTGGCACGTGCTGGAGGTGCTGCGGCAGAAGAAGGCGCTCAAGGGCCAGAAGGTCGAGCGCGTGGTCTTCAACGCCATCACCAAGCAGGCGGTGCTGGAGGCCATGAAGGCGCCGCGCGATATCGACGTGGCCCTGGTGGACGCTTATCTCGCCCGCCGCGCCCTCGATTATCTCGTGGGCTTCACCCTCTCCCCCGTGCTGTGGCGCAAGCTGCCCGGCGCGCGCTCCGCCGGCCGCGTGCAGTCGGTGGCGCTGCGCCTCGTCTGCGACCGCGAGCGGGAGATCGAGACCTTCGTCCGCAAGGAATACTGGTCCATCCTCGCCCGGCTCGCGACGCCGCGGAACGAGGAGTTCGAGGCCCGCCTTTCCGGCGCCGACGGCAAGAAGATCACCCGCCTCTCGGTGGGCACGGCGGAGGAGGCGAAGGCCTTCCGCGAAGCGCTGGACAGCGCGGCGTTCCGGGTGCGCTCGGTCGAAGCCAAGCCCATGAAGCGGCATCCCCAGCCGCCCTTCACCACCTCCACCCTGCAGCAGGAGGCGAGCCGCAAGCTCGGCCTCGCGCCCGCCCGCACCATGCAGATCGCCCAGCGCCTCTATGAGGGCGTGGACGTGGGCGGCGAGACGGTGGGTCTCATCACCTATATGCGAACCGACGGCGTGGACATGGCGCCCGAGGCCGTTGCCGCCACCCGCGATGCCATCGGCAAGCAGTTCGGGCCGAAGTACCTGCCCGGCGTGCCGCGCAAGTACACCACCAAGGCCAAGAACGCGCAGGAGGCCCACGAGGCCATCCGCCCCACCGACCCCTCGCGCCATCCGCGGGATGTGGCCCGCTATCTCGATGGCGAGCAGGCCAAGCTCTATGAGCTGATCTGGATCCGCACGGTCGCGAGCCAGATGGAATCGGCCGAGCTGGAGCGCACCACGGCGGACATTGAGGCGAAAGCCGGCGCCCGCACGCTGGACCTCACCGCCACCGGCACCGTGGTGAAGTTCGACGGCTTCCTCACCCTCTACCGCGAGGGCAAGGACGATGAGGATGACGACGAGGAGGGCCGCCGCCTTCCGGCCATGAGCGCCAACGAGGCGCTGGCCAAGCGCGACATCAACACCACCCAGCACTTCACCGAGCCGCCGCCGCGCTATTCGGAAGCCTCGCTGGTGAAGCGCATGGAGGAGCTGGGCATCGGCCGCCCCTCCACCTATGCCGCCGTGCTCGCGGTGCTGCGCGACCGCGAATATGTGAAGCTCGACAAGAAGAAGCTGGTGCCGGAGGACAAGGGCCGGCTCGTCACGGCCTTCCTCGAAAGCTTCTTCAAGCGCTACGTGGAATACGATTTCACCGCCGACCTGGAAGAGAAGCTCGACGAGGTTTCCGCGGCCGAACTCGATTGGAAGGAGGTGCTGCGCGCCTTCTGGCAGGATTTCCACGCCGCCATCGAGGCCACCAAGGATCTGCGCGTGTCGCAGGTGCTGGACGCCCTCGACGAGATGCTGACCGCCCACATCTTCCCGCCCACCGAGGACGGGACAGACCCGCGCCTGTGCCCCACCTGCGGCACCGGCCGGCTCTCGCTGAAGATGGGCAAGTTCGGCGCCTTCATCGGCTGCTCCAACTATCCCGAGTGCCGCCACACCCGTCCGCTCACCGGCGACAATGCGCAGGAAGGCGACGGCACCCGCGTGCTCGGCCTCGACCCGGATTCGGGCGAGGAAGTCACCATCCGCTCGGGCCGCTTCGGCACCTATCTCCAGCTCGGAGAGGGCAAGGAAGGCGAGAAGCCCAAGCGCTCGTCGCTGCCCAAGGGTCTCGCCCCGGCGGACGTTGACCTTGAAACCGCGCTGAAGCTGCTGGCCCTCCCGCGCGAAATCGGCCTCCATCCGGAGGATCGCGAGCCGATCCTCGCCGGCATCGGGCGCTATGGACCCTATGTCCAGCACGGGCGCACCTACGCCAACATCGAGGACGGCGACGACATCCTCGCCATCGGCCTCAACCGGGCGGTGGCGCTGATCGCGGAGAAGCAGTCCAAGGGTCGTGGCGGGCGCGGCGGCACGCCGGCCGGGCGGGTCGTCGGCGACCATCCGACGCTGGGCGGTCCGATCACCGTGCGGCCGGGCCGCTTCGGGCCGTACGTGAACCACGGCAAGGTCAATGCGACCCTGCCCAAGTCCACCGATCCCGAAACGCTGACCCTCGAACAGGCGGTGCAGCTCATCGACGCCAAGGCGGCGTCTTCGCCGGCCAAGCCCGCGCGTGGCGGTGCCCGCAAGGCAGCTTCGGCGGATGGCGAGAAGGCCGCGCCGAAGAAGGCCGCCGCGAAGAAGCCGGCGGCCAAAAAACCGGCGACGAAAGCCGCGGCGACCAAGAAGCCCGCTGCCAAGAAGGCAGCCGCAAGCAAGCCCGACGCGGCCGAATAGGCGCCGCGCCGTCCCGGCCGGGGCAGCATCACACGATGCTGCCCTCGCCCTCGCTGGCGTGGACCGACGTGCGCAGCGGCCGCTCCGGCAGGAACGCCAGCGCCACGGCCGCCAGCGCCGCCACCACCGTCATGGTGAGGAACACCCGGCTGAACGCGCCTGCGAGGCGCGCCGGTTCCGCGCTGCGCGCCAGGGTCTCGATATCCGCCGCCCCGCCCGTGGCCAGCGCGGCGAGAAGCACGGCGCCAAGCACGGCCACGGCCAGCGCGCCGCCGAGCTGGCGGAAGAAGGTCATGACGCCCGTCGTCGTGCCCATCAGATGCGGCTGCACCGCGTTCTGGATGGACACCGTGCAGACCGGCAGCGCCGTGCCCAGACCCAGACCGATGACGACGAACAGCGCCAGGGCCAGCGCCAGCGGCATGGCCGGAACCAGACCGATCGCGAGGAGTCCCGCGGACGCGAGCGTCAGCCCGGCGAGGGCCGGACGCTTGTAATGGGCAAGGCGCGCCATGGAGCGCCCGGAGAGCACGGCGCCCATCACGACGCCGCCCATGAAGGGAATGAGCCCTAGGCCGGACTGGGTGGCGGAGAGGCCGCGCGCCGTCTCGAAATAGAGCGGCACGAAGATGGACAGGCCGACCATTCCCCCGAATGCGAGGAACGAGGCGATCATGCCCCAGCCCACCACCTTGTCTGCGAGGAGGCCGAGGGGCAGGAACGGCTCCTGCGCCCGCCGCATCCGCCAGATGAACAGGGCCACGAAAACCGCCGCGCCGGCGAACAGGCCGAGGATGAGCGGCGAGCCCCAGGGCAGGCGCACACCACCCCAGCCGAGGGCGAGCAGAAGCATCAGGCTCGCCACCGCCATCAGCGCCGCGCCCAGATAGTCCATGGCATGGCGGCGCTCGTGGCGCGGCAGATCGCGCAGCCGCCGCTCGGTGATGAGCAGCGCCACAAGGCCGATGGGCAGGTTGACCCAGAAGATCAGGGTCCAGCTGAGGTATTGCGCAAACAGGCCGCCCAGCACCGGACCGGCAATGCTGGAGGCGGCGAACACGCCGGCGATCTGCGCCTGATAGCGCCCGCGCTCCCGCGGCGAGACCAGATCGGCGATGATGGTCTGGGACAAAGAGATGAGGCCCCCGCCGCCCAGCCCCTGCACCGCCCGCGCGATGATGAGGGCGAGCAGGTTCGGCGCCAGCGCGCAGGCCACGGAGGCCGCCGAGAACACGGCGACGGCCGTCAGCAGCATCACCCGCCGCCCGTGGATGTCGCTCAGCTTGCCATAGAGCGGCGTCGCCACCGTTGCGGTCAGGAGATAGGCCGTGACCACCCAGGAGAGGTTGGCGAAGTCGCCGAACGCATCGCCGATGGTCGGCAGGGCCGTGGCCACGATGGTCTGGTCCAGCGCGCCCAGCAGCATGGCCAGCATCAGCCCGAAGATGATGCGGCGGATCTCGGCGTGGCTGGGTGGGGTCTTCGCCCCTGACGAAGCGTGGGGCGACTGGGGATCGATCTGGTTCATCGGGGGAATCGAACGACGGCGGAGGGACGACCATGGGTCGCCCGTTGCCATCCGATTGCAAGGCCGACGGGACGGAAGGGGCACCCCCATCCGCTCCCGCCCAGCTTCACGAGTGCGTGAAGGCGCACCCCGCGGACGCCTTACGCGACTGCGGCGATCGGGCTGCCCTCCGGCGCATCGGCGGCATTCTCGCCACGGCCCGGCGGCACCTCCTCGGTGACGGTCTCCGGCACCGGATCGGCTTCCACCTGCCGGTGGACCAGGCTGTGGATGAAGCCGACCTTCTCGATCACGCCCGGCCCGAGGATGAACGGATAGGCATCGGACATGCCGAGGCAGCGGTTGAGATTGTTGAGCGCGAACGAGATGGGCAGCCACGAGTCCACCATCTGCTGGATGGCGCAGGCGCGGTAGGGGTTGAAATCCACCTCCGCCCCCAGCTCGCCGGTCCGGTCGAGCCGCGGCTGCACCCGCATGCCGAACGCGCCCGCCATCTCCAGCGTATCCACGATGTGGATATAGTGCTTGAACGTCTCGGCGAAGTCCTCCCACGGGTGGGCGGTGGCGTAGGCCGAGACATAGTTCATCTGCCAGTCGGGCTTGGGACCATTGGCGTAATAGGCCTGCAGGGCCTCGCCATAATCCACCGTCTCGTCGCCGAAGAGGGCGCGGAAGGCCTGGAGGCGACCGGCGTCGCGCACCAGCCGGTTCCAGTAATAATGCCCCGTCTCGTGGCGGAAATGGCCGAGCAGCGTGCGGTAAAGCTCGCCAAGCTCCCCCTTGCGATGCTCGCGCTCGGCGTCGTCTGCCTCCGCTAGGGCGATGGTGATGAGGCCCTCGTCGTGGCCGGTCATGATCTTCGGGGCCGAGCCGTCCGGATCGTCGGCGAGGAAGTCGAAGCAGAGGCCGCCCTCGCGGTCCTCGTTGTTCTCCAGCGGCAGGTTGAGGCGCAGGAGGGAATAGATGAGCCGGTGCTTTGCCACCTCCACCTTGCGCCACTTGCGCAGGTTTTCCGGCACCGTGAGGTCGGGCACCGTGCGGTTGTGGCGGCAGGCGAGACAGAATTCGCCTTCCTCCTCCGCCGGCATCAGCCAGTTGCAGGCATCGAACGCCGCATTGGCGCAGAAGCGGTAGCGCTGCTCGCCGCCGCGACCGATGGCGCGCCACACGCTGCTCTCGGCATCCCCCTCGCGCTCCAGCGGCACGAGGGCGTTGGCTTGCGGGATGTAGCCGAGATCGTGGCCGCACTTCTCGCAGCGGCGGTTTTCGAAATACAGGAGCTGATCGCAGGCGGCACAGCGAAACAGGCGCATGATGGGTCTCCCCCCAAGCCAGCGGCCGTCCTTGTACGACGCCCGCCCGGGTGGCTCTTGAACCCGGGAAGCGCCGCGCGGTTCCCCGTTCACCGCTGGCTCAGGCAAGAAAGTGAGCCTTTCCCCGGCTCAAGTCCATTTCGCGCCTGCGAAACGCGCTCTGGGCGGGGATGACGGGTCGTCCGCCGCGCGGCATGATCCCCTCATGAGCAGCCGCAAAGACCCCACCGCCCTCTTCACCATCGGCTACGAACAATCCACGCCCTCCGCCTTCCAGTCGGTGCTGGATGAGGCGAAGGTGGGCCTGCTGGTGGACGTGCGCGCCGTCGCGGCGTCACGCCGGCCGGGGTTCTCCAAGACGGCGCTGGCGGCGGGCATTGCCGAACACGGCGTCGCCTATGTCCACCTCAGGACGCTGGGCACACCCAAGGAAGGGCGGCTCGCGGCGCGCAGCGGCGACCATGACGCGCTGATGCGCATCTACGACGCCCACCTCGCCACCGATCCCGCCAAGGCGGCGCTGGCGGAATTGACCGAGCTGGCGCAGGGCCGGCGCATCTGCCTCATGTGCTTCGAGCGCCATGTGGAGGGCTGCCACCGGCTGCGGCTCGCGCAATTCCTTTGCGAGCGGCTGGACATCGGCGTCACGCACCTTCAGCCGGCGCCGTTCTGAGCTGCCGCTCACCTTTGGCGGCGGCCTCGCGCGCCTCGGCGAGAAGGCGCGGCGTGTCCACGTCGAGGAAGGCGCCCTCCTCCGCCGCGACCGGCACTTCCGCCACCAGCTCGGCATTGGCGGCGAGAATGGCGCGGGCGCCCACATCCCCCTCCAGCGCCGCCAGTTCGGCGAAGAAGCGGCGCGACCACAGCACCGGATGCCCCCGCTGCCCGCCTTCCACCGGCGCCGCGATGAGCCGGCCGGACGCAGGCGCATAGGCCGCCATCAGTCGATCCAGCAGATCGGGCGCGAGCAGCGGCATGTCGCCGAGCACCACCAGCGCCCCCGCCACCGTCTCCGGCACCGCGGCAATGCCGGCGCGCAGCGAGGAGGCCATGCCTGTCGCGTGATCGGGATTGTGGACGAAGATCACGTCGAGCCCCGCCAGCGCCGCCTCCACGCGGCCGCGCTCGTGCCCGGTGACGACGATGACCGGCCGCGCGCGAGACGCAAGCGCCGCCTCCGCCACGCGGCGGATCACAGGCCGGCCGCCCACCTCCGCGAGCAGCTTGTTGATCCCCTCCCCCATGCGCGAAGAGCGGCCGGCGGCGAGGATGACCGCCGCGAACCCGTCCTCCGCCTCGTCGCTCTCGGCGCGGGGATGGGGGCGGGCGGCGATATCCTGCAGCAGCCCGCCGGCACCGAGCCGGGCGATGTCGCGTCCCGTCACCTCAAGCCCGGCAAGGAGGCGATGGAGGATGAAGTCGAAGCCGTTCTCCTTCGGGCTGCGCGCACAGCCCGGCGCGCCCAGCACCGGCACGGCGCCGAGCCGCCCCAGCATCAGGAGGTTGCCGGGGTCCACCGGCATGCCCAGGCGCTGGACTTCTCCGCCCGCCGCCACGAGCCCGGCGGGGATCACGTCGTTGCGGTCGGCGATGGCCGAGGCGCCAAAGACGATGACCAGTTCCGCACCGGCCGCGACTGCGTCCGTGAGCGCGGCCGCCAGCGGCGCGGCGTCGTGCGGCAAGGTGCGGTGGGCGATCACCTCGGCCCCGGCTATCGCGAGGCGGGCGCGGGTGACGGCGAGCGTCTTCGCCACCACCTTGTCGGCGAGGCCCGGCAGCAGGGTGGAGAGCACCGCCACGCGCTTCAGGCGGAACGGCGCGATGGCGATCACGCCCTGAGCCGCCGCGGCGGCTGCCTCCACGAGCGCACCCGGAACGGCATAGGGGATGATCTTCACCGTCCCCACCATGTCGCCGGCCGCCACCGCGCTGAAGTCGCGCAGGGTGGCGAGGGTGATGGCTTCGTCCACCGCGTTGAAGGCGTCCAGCGCGGCATCCGAAATCCGCAGGACGCCGGCGGTGGCGGCGTAGAGATTGGCGCGGCCGGTGAAGGCCGTGTCGGGCCGCACGTTGGCGCCCGCGACTGCATCGGCGAGACGGCGCGCGGCGGCATCCTCGGCCACATCCCCCGGCTCCATGCGGGCCGCGACCACCTCGGCGATGCCGGCCGCCGCGAGCCGGGCGATGTCGGCCGCCGTCAGGCGGGTGCCCTTCTTGATGGTGCCGCCCGGCAGCCGCACGGAATGGGCGGCGACGGCGCCTTCGGCCTCGGCGAGCGGCAGGGGGCCAAATCTCACGCCGCCGCTCCTGCCGTGGCGCTGGCGCCGGTGCGCAGGGCGCGGATCACCTCCGCCAGCACCGCGACCGCAATCTCCGCCGGACTGGAGGCGCCGATGTCCATGCCGATGGGCGCGTGGATGCGGCTGATGGCCTGCTGGGACAGCCCCGCCGCCGCGAGCCGTTCCACGCGCTTGGCATGGGTACGCCGCGAACCGAGCGCGCCCACATAGAAGCACTCGGCCCGAAGGGCTGCGGCGATGGCCGGCTCGTCGATCTTCGGATCGTGGGTGAGTGCCACCAAAGCGGTGAAGGGATCGAGCCTGTAGGCCGGCAGCGCCTCCTCCGGCCAATCGGCGATCACCGGCACATCGGGGAAGCGCTCGGGGGTGGCGAAGGCGGTTCGCGGATCAAGGATGGTCAGGTCGAAGCCGGCTAGCCGGGCCATGGGCGCCAGTGCCTGCGAGATGTGGACGGCGCCGATCACCAGCATTCGGGGCGGAGGCACATCCACCGCAAGGAAGACACTGCCCTCCCCCGCCTTGCCGCTGCGCCGCGCCGCCAGCGCCGCCGCGATCTCCGGGGCCAGCGGGTCGGTGGCGAGCGTCGCGGCGGTGGCGAGCCGCTGGGCGCCGGTGGCAAGCTCGGTCACGACGACCGCGGCGCGGCGGGCGGCGCGTTCCGCATTCAGGGCGGCGAGCAGGTCGAGACGCATGGTGGTCCTCCCTCAGGGAGCATCCGGATCATCTTCCCCACTGAATATAACGCTTGGCGGCCTGCGTCACCGCCCGGCGTGCTCAGTCCACCGGCTCCACATAGACGGCGATTTTGCCGCCGCAGGAGAGGCCGACCTTCCAGGCGGTCTCGTCGGCGACGCCGAATTCCAGCGTGCGGGGCCTGCCTGCCGCGATCACCTCCGCCGCCTCGCTCACCACCGCGCCTTCCACGCAGCCGCCGGAGACCGAGCCGAGGAAATTGCCCTCCGCATCGATGACGAGGCGGCTGCCCACCGGGCGCGGTGCCGAGCCCCAGGTTTCCAGCACGGTGGCGATGGCCACCCCCCGGCCCTCGCGGCGCCAGCGCTCGGCGGCGGCGAGAACATCGCTGTCGGTCACGTCCATGGGCGGCTCCCGTATCGATTTGGCATCCCGGCAGGCTTCCCATATAGCTGTCCGCCGAGCCGATGCCGAACCCTCTCAACAAACTTGTGTCCTTGGCCGCCAGCGATCAAGGGACGCTGCGCACCGCCGACGACCTGATCGGCGCCGGCCTCGCCGCGCCGGACGCGCGCGCCGGGCTGGAACAGGTGGCCGCCCGCTATGCCGTGGCGGTGACGCCTACGCTGGCCGCCGCCATCGACACGACGGACGCCGCCGACCCTATCGCCCGCCAGTTCGTGCCCGATGTGGCCGAGCTGGAGGTGCGTCCGCAGGAACTGGCCGACCCCATCGGCGACGACGCCCATAGCCCCGTGCCGGGCGTGGTGCATCGCTATCCCGACCGGGCATTGCTGAAGATCGTCGGCGTCTGTGCCGTCTATTGCCGCTTCTGCTTCCGCCGCGAGATGGTGGGGCCGGGCGCGGCCTCTCTCCTCTCCGACGATGCGCTGGAGCAGGCCTTCGCCTATTTCGCCGGGCATCCGGAGATCTGGGAGGTCATCCTCACCGGCGGCGACCCCTTCATGCTCTCGGCGCGGCGCATGGGCGAGGTGGTGGGGCGGCTTGCGGCCATCCCCCATGTGAAGATCGTGCGCCACCATACCCGCGTGCCCATCGCCGCGCCGGAACGGGTGACGCCGGCCTTCGTCTCCGCGCTCAAGGCGCCGGGCATCTCGCCCTATGTGGCGGTGCATGTGAACCATGCGCGGGAGCTGACACCCGCCGCCCGCGCGGCTCTGGCGCGGCTCGCCGATGCCGGCATTCCCCTCTTGTCGCAGACGGTGCTGCTGCGGGGGGTGAACGACAGCGCGGAGACGCTGGCCGAGCTGTTCCGCGCCCTCGTGGAATGCCGGGTGAAGCCCTATTACCTGCACCATCCCGACCTCGCCCCCGGCACCGGCCATTTCCGCCTGCCCATCGCCGAAGGTCAGGCGCTGGTGCGGGCACTGCGCGGGCGCCTCTCGGGCATCGCGCAGCCCACATACGTGCTCGATATCCCCGGCGGGGCCGGGAAAGTGCCGCTCACGCCGGGCCATCTGGCCGCGACCGAGGGCGGATATCAGGTGAGCGACAATTGCGGCGGCCTGCACGCCTATGCCGATGAGGGAACGAATGGCTGAGCTTCGCCGCATCACCCAGCCCGGGCCGGTCGCGGCCGAGCGCATCGAGAGCGCGGTGGGCACGCTGAAGGTGCTCGACTTCACGCTTGAGCCCGGCCTCACCATCAACGCCGCCATCTGCGGCCCGCTGCTGGAAGCCGGCATGGGCGCGGCGCAGGTAGAGATTTCCGGCGGCGCCTTCGGCCCCTTCACCTATGTGATGCCCGCCGCCTCGCCCGACGACACCCACGCCGCATGGTACAGCCGCGCCTTCTCCCCCGAGGGCGTGACCAAGCTGGAGCGCGGCAACGTCACCTTCGGCCGGAAGGAGGGCGCGCCCTTCATCCATTGCCATGCCTTCTGGATCGAGCCCGACGGCACCCGCCACGGCGGCCATGTGATGCCCCACGAGGCCGTCGTCGCCGCGCCCATCCGCGCCCGCGCCTATGGTGCGGCCGAGGTGGAGACATCAGCCGATTACGACCCCGAGACCAATTTTCCCCTCTTCACCCCCCATGCGGTGAATGCGCCGGCCGATGGCCCCCGCATCGCCTTTGCGCGGGTGCGGCCCAACACCGAGTTGTTCGGCGCGGTGGAGGACATCTGCCGCCGCCACGGCTTCAAGGGCGGGCGGCTGCGCGGCGGGGTGGGCAGCATCATCGGCGCGCGCTTCCATGATGCGCCGGAGGTGGAGGACTATGCCACCGAGGTGTTCGTGACCAACGGCGTGATCGCCCCCGATGCGACGGGCGCGCTGGTCGCCGACATCTCCCTCTCCCTCGTCGGCCTCTCCGGCGTGCTCGCGGAGGGGCGGCTGGTGCGCGGCGAAAATCCGGTACTCATCACCTTCGAGCTGGCGGTGGAAGAGACCGCCGGCTGAGGGGGCCGGACAGGGCCGACACAAGGCTTTCCAAGCTTTTCAGGTCGTGGACGGGACGCATCTCGTCCACCTGCGGCAGCATGGCGGCAACGCCCTGCGCCTTCGGTTCGAACCCCTCGTAGCGCAGCAGCGGGTTGAGCCACACGAGCCGGCGGCAGGAGCGCTTGAGGCGGGCCATCTCGCCGGCAAGCGTATCGTCCACCTCCCGCTCCAGCCCATCGGTGAAGAGCAGAACGACAGGGTTCTGCGCCGTCACCCGGCGCGACCACTCCACATTGAAGGCGCGCAGCGAGGCAGCGATGCGCGTTCCCCCCGCCCAGTCCCGCGCCGAGGCGGAAACCGCCGCCAGCGCCGCATCGGGATCGCGCCGCGCCAGCTGCCGGGTGACATTGGTGAGGCGCGTGCCGAACAGGAAGACGGAGACCTTCCGTCGCCCGCCGAGCGCGTGAAGGAAAGACAGGATGGGCCGGGAATAGTCGGCCATGGAGCCCGAGATATCCACCAGCGCCACCACCGGGGGCGGCTTCTCCTTCGGGCCGCGATGCCTCAGCAGCACGAGATCACCGCCCGTCGCCACGGCCGCCCGCAGCGAGGCGCGCAGATCGAGCCGGCGCCCCTTGGGATCGGCGACGAGGCGGCGGGTGCGGGCATAGTCGTCCGGCATCCGCAGGTGCGCGATGCGGCGGCGCGCCTCGGCGAGTTCGGCGGCCGACATCTGCGCGAAATCCTTGGTGCGCAGCACGTCCTCGACGGAGGCGGAGAGGCGCGCCTCCACCTCCACGCGGGGCTTTTCCACCTGCCGCTCGGTGCCGACCCCGGCGAACAGCGCCTCCTCCACCCGCCGGAGCACGCTCTCGCGCTTCTGCTCGCGCTGCGGCACGGCCACCGGCGAGAGCATGGCGATGAGCCGCTCCTGGTGCGCCCGGCGGCGCCAGAACAGGCGGAAGGCCTGATCGAACACCACGCTGTCCTCGTGGCGCGACACGAAGAGGGCGTGGAGGGTCCAGTAGAAATCCTCGCGGGCGCCGACGCCCGCCATCTCCACCGCCGCCACGGCATCAAGGATGCGGCCCGGCCCCACCTTCAGGCCAGCGGCCCGCAGGGCGCGGCCGAACCAGGCGATGTTCTCGGCGAGCCGCCCGTCTTCGGCGGCGATCGCGGTGGTCACAGACGTCCCGTTCACTCCGCCGCGCGCGAGGCCTGCCGCGCTTCCTCGATGAGGCGTTCGATGCGGGGCGCGTCGGTGCGGGCGATGTCGTCCTGATATTTGAGCAGCACGCCCAGCGTGTCGCCCACGAGGCCCGGATCGAGCGAAACCGCATTCAGCTCGACCAGCGCGGACGCCCAATCCAGCGTCTCGGCGACGCCGGGCACCTTGAACAGGTCTTCCTTGCGCAGCGCCTGCACGAAGGCCACCACCTCGGCCGAGAGCCGCGCGGGCGCATCCGGCAGGCGGGTGCGCAATATCTCCATCTCGCGGGTGGCGTCCGGGTAGTCCACCCAGTGATAGAGGCAGCGCCGCTTGAGGGCGTCGTGGATTTCCCGCGTGCGGTTGGAGGTGAGCAGCACGATGGGCGGGGCGGCGGCCTTGATGGTGCCCAGCTCCGGGATCGTCACCTGATGGTCGGAGAGCACTTCCAGCAGGAAGGCCTCGAAGGCTTCATCCGTGCGGTCCAGTTCGTCCACCAGCAGCACCGGTGGGCCTTCCGCATGGGGCTCCAGCGCCTCCAGAAGGGGGCGGCGCAGCAGGTAGCGGTCGGAGAAGATGTCCGCCGCGATGGCGCCCTTGTCGCTCTCCCCGGCGGCTTCCGCGAGGCGGATGGCGATCATCTGGGCGGCGTGGTTCCACTCGTAGACGGCCGCCGAAAGATCCAGCCCCTCATAGCATTGCAGGCGGATGAGCCGGCGCCCGAGGGCCGCGGCCAGCGCCTTCGCCACCTCCGTCTTGCCGACGCCGGCCTCACCCTCCAGCAGCAGCGGGCGGCCCATGCGCAGCGCGAGGAAGACGACGGTGGACAGCGCCCGGTCGGCCACATAGCCCTGCCCGGCCAGCAGCCGGCCGGTGTCGTCGATGGAGCCGGGCAAGGCGCCCCGTGTCGCGTCTGCGGTCATGGGGCGAGTAGAGCATGGGGCGGGAAACCGGCCAAGCGGGGGCAAGCCCCACTCTCTGTCAGGCCGGATGGGCTGGCGCAGGCAGCGCCGGCAGCCCGTCGAGCAGCGCCTCAAGCTCGATCGGGCGGGAGAACAGGAAGCCCTGCGCGAAGCGGATGCCGCAATTGCGGACGCGTTCAAGCTGCCGCTCGGTCTCGATGCCTTCGGCGATGATGAGGACGCCGAGGTCTCGCAGCAGCGGCACCATGGCCTCCAGCATGTGCGGCTCGGTCCACGCCTCCTCGCGCAGGAAGGAGCGATCGATCTTGACGAAATCGACCTCGATCATGCCGAGCAAAGCGAGATTGGAGAAGCCGACGCCGAAATCATCGACCGCGATCTGCGCGCCGCGGTGGCGCAGGCTGCGCAGCACCTCGCCGAGGGCCGGCGCGTCGTAATCGAGCGCCTGGCGCTCGGTCAGCTCGAACACCACCTGGCAGAGCGCCAGCGGGCGCGTGCCGAAAGCCTCGTCCGCCATCTGCACGAGGCGCGTGTCGCTGAACTGGACGGGCGGCACGTTTACGGCGAGCGAGAAATCGGGAACCTTCTGCGACATATGGGAGAGATCCCGCGCCGCCTGCAGCAACACCCACCGCGTGGTGTCATGGATGAGGGGGCTGGTCTCGATCCAGGGGATGAAAGAGTTCGGCATCAGCACGCCGTGGCGGGCATGCCGCCAGCGCAACAGCGCTTCAGCTCCCACCCAGTTGCGCGACGCCACATCCACCAAAGGCAGGTAGGCGAGGAAGAAGTCCCCGCGCCGCAGGGCATTGCGCACCTGCCCCTCCACCGAAAGACGCCGCCGCACCAGCGACATGGGTCCGAACCACAGTGCGATCCCCAACCCCGAGATCAGGCTGAGCTGTAGCGGCACGGTGGCCAGCCACTGGTGGACCAGGCTGGATTCCGGCACGTTGATGACAACCACCACCGGCCACTTGTGTGATTGAGCCTTGAGCTCCACGGGCGAGACGAACATGGACAGGACACCGGCAACGGTCGCGTCGCCCGTGTCCTGCGGCGTCGCTGGCATGGACCGGCCCAACTGGACGGAGAGCAGGCGATGGCGGACGCCCTCGTCCGCCTCCGGCGGGACCACCGCTTCAAGGAGGCAGGCCCCGTTGAGATCGAGCAGCAGCCTGCGACCGTCACCGAGATCCAGAGGTATCTGCACCGGGTCCCGATCCGACATTCCGGCGCACAACTCGTCCAGGGAAACCGCCGACCGCACCGTACAGGCGTCGCCCTGCCGCCCCTGGAACTCAACATTCAGCAGGGGCGCCGTGCCCAATTGCTGTCTAAGGCCGCGAACACCTTCCGGGCTGCACAGATCTTTGGAGCGGCCGGCAGCATCACGCACCAGACCCGCAAGGCGGTCGAGGTTGCGGTCGGTCCATTGGGCGAGGTTGAGAGCCTGCGTGTGGTAGCGCTGGACGACCCCCGATCTCATCCTCTGGAAGTCGAGCATGAGATAGATGGCCGCGACGAGGCAGACGGTCGCGACGAACACGACAGGCACCATCATCTCGAGATGTTTCGGCCAGAGGCGCCGGCGCCAAGACTGCACGTCCCCCATCCCGCATCACCACCCCTAGTGGAACTTGTTTCTCCAAACCAAGGCCACGTTGTAATTGATCCGGGATGTACCAGAACACCTGAAACTACGCTAATCCTTTCCGTGCGGAAAGATCTGCCAGCTTTTTCAGCACGGTGAGGGTGCCCTTCAGCCGGTGCTCGGCGTTCGGCCAGTCGCGCAGGAACACGACCTTGAAGTCGGGGCGCACCTTGGCCTGACTGCCCTCGTTGGCGATGAGCTTCACGAGGCCCGAGGGGTCCGAGAACTCGTTGCCGCGGAAGGTGAGCACCACGCCCTTGGGGCCGGCGTCCACCTTCTCCACATTGGCCTTGCGGGCCAGCGCCTTGATCTGGGTGAGCTTCAGGAGCTGGCCCACCTCCTCCGGCGTGGGGCCGAAGCGATCCACCAGTTCGGCGCCGAAGGAGTCGATCTCGGCATCGTCCTGGATGTCGGCGAGGCGCCGGTAGAGGGCGAGGCGGACGTGGAGGTCGGCCACGTAATCCTCGGGGATCAGCACCGGCATGCCGATGGTGATGTTGGGCGACCACTTGTCGTCCACATAGTCGGTGATGCCGGCCTTGATGTGGGCGATCGCCTCCTGGAGCATCTCCTGGTACAGCTCGTAGCCCACTTCCTTGATGTGGCCGGACTGCTCGTCGCCCAAGAGATTGCCGGCGCCGCGGATGTCGAGGTCGTGGCTCGCCAGCTGGAAGCCGGCGCCGAGAGTCTCCAGGGATTGCAGCACCTTCAGCCGGCGTTCCGCCTGCACCGTCACCGGCTTGGTGGCCGGCACGGTGAAGATGGCATAGGCGCGCGCCTTGGCCCGGCCGACGCGGCCGCGCAGCTGGTAGAGCTGGGCGAGGCCGAACATGTCCGCCCGGTGGACGATGAGCGTGTTGGCGTTGGGCACGTCGAGGCCACTCTCCACGATGGTGGTGGAGAGCAGCACGTCATACTGCCCATCGTAGAAGGCGGTCATGATGTCTTCGAGCGCGCCGGCGGCGAGCTGGCCGTGGGCCACCGCCACCTTCACCTCGGGCACCGAGGCGGCCAGAAACTCCCGCACCTCGGCGAGGTCCTCGATGCGCGGCACCACATAGAAGCTCTGGCCGCCGCGATAGCGCTCGCGCAGCAGCGCCTCGCGCACCACCAGCGGATCGAACGGCGTGATGAAGGTGCGCACCGCGAGACGGTCCACCGGCGGGGTGGCAATGATGGAGAGTTCGCGCACCCCGGTCATGGCCAGTTGCAGGGTGCGGGGAATGGGCGTGGCGGTCAGCGTCAGCACATGCACCTCGGCGCGCAGCTGCTTCAGCCGCTCCTTGTGGGCGACGCCGAAATGCTGCTCCTCGTCGACGATGACGAGGCCGAGATCCTTGAAGGCGATGCCCTTGCCCAGCAGCGCGTGGGTGCCGACCACGATATCCAGCGTGCCGTCGGCAATGCCCTTCTTGACCGCGGTGAGGTCCTTGCCCGTCACCATGCGGGAAGCCTGCCCCACCTGAACCGGCAGGCCCTTGAAGCGGTCGGAGAAGGTCTTGAAATGCTGGCGGGCGAGGAGCGTGGTGGGCACCACCACCGCCACCTGCTTGCCGGAGAGCGCCACCGCGAAGGCGGCGCGCAGGGCCACTTCCGTCTTGCCGAAGCCCACGTCGCCGCAGATCAGCCGGTCCATGGGATGGCCGGAGGCGAGGTCGTCCAGCACCGAGTCGATGGCGGCTTCCTGGTCGTCCGTCTCCTCATAGGGGAAGCGGGCGCGGAACTCGTCGTAGAGGCCCATGGCCGGCACCAGCTTCGGCGCCTCGCCGAGCTGGCGCTGGGCGGCGATCTTGATGAGTTCGGACGCCATCTCGCGGATGCGCTTCTTCATCCGCGCCTTGCGCTGCTGCCAGGCGCCGCCGCCCAGCTTGTCCAGCTGGGCTTCCGTCTCCTCCGAGCCGTAGCGGCTCAGGAGTTCCAGATTCTCCACCGGCAGGAACAGCTTGTCGCCGCCGGCATAATGCAGCTCCAGGCAGTCATGGGGCGCGCCCATGGCCTCGACGGTCTTCAGGCCGATGAAGCGGCCGATGCCGTGGTCCACATGCACCACGAGGTCGCCGGCGGTGAGCGCGGTCAGTTCGGTGAGGACATCCTGCGGGCGGCGCGCCTTGCGCTTGGGGCGCACGAGGCGATCGCCGAGGATGTCCTGCTCGCCGATGACGGCGAAGTCCGGCGTCTCGAAGCCAGCTTCCACGCCGAACACGGCGAGCGCCGCCTGGTTCTTCGGCAGGGCGGCGAGGCTGTCGAAACGGGAGATGGCGGCGCAGCCCTTCAGGCCATGGTCGGCCAGCACCGTGCCGAGGCGCTCACGCGAGCCTTCCGACCAGCCGGCGAGGATGACCTTCTTGGACTTCTGCAAATCCCTGACATGGGCGATGGCGGCGTCGAAGACGTTTGCGTCCTGGTCCGCCCGCTCGGCCGCGAAGGAGCGGCCCTGAACGCCGCCGAGGTCGATGACCTTCCCCGCCCCGCCCTCCGGCACGGCGAACGGCGAGAGACGGGCGAGGCGCATGCCCGCGAGGGCCTTCGACCATTCCGGGCCTTGCAGATAGAGCCGGTCCGGCGGCAGCGGATTGTAGATCGGTCCGCCGCTGAGGTCCTGCGCCTGCCGGCGGGCGTCGTAATAGTCGGCGATCTGGGCGATGCGCTCGCCGCCAGCTTCCTCGGCCAGCGGATCGAGCAGCAAAGTGCCGCCTTCCAGATAGTCGAACAGCGTGTCCATCCGCTCGTGGAATAGCGGCAGCCAATGCTCCATGCCGGCGTGGCGGCGGCCTTCGCTCACGGCCTCATAGAGCGTGTCGCCCTTCTGAGCGGCGCCGAACTGGGCGATGTAGGCCATGCGGAAACGGCGCATGGTGTCGGTGGTCAACTGGAACTCGGCCATGGGCACCAGCTCCAGCGACCTGAGCTGGGAGGTGGTGCGCTGGGTCTCGGGATCGAAGGCGCGGATGCTCTCCAGCGTGTCGCCGAAGAAATCGAGCCGGATGGGCGCGTCGAGGCCGGGCGGGAACAGGTCGATGAGGCCGCCGCGCACCGCATATTCGCCGGTGTCGCGCACGGTGGGGGTGCGCAGGAAGCCGTTCTGCTCGGCCCACTCGGTGATGCCGTCCAGCGCGATGGCATTGCCCGGGGCCGCCACCAGCGACTGCGACGCCACCAGCCCCTTGGCCGGCACGCGCTGCACTGTGGCGTTGACGGTGGTCAGCAGCACGCTCGCCGCCCCGCCCTTGATGCGGGCGAGCTTCGCCAGCGCCGCCATGCGCCGCGCCACGATGGAGGCGTTGGGCGAGGCCCGGTCATAGGGCAGGCAATCCCACGAGGGGAAGGAGATAACCTCCAGCTCGGGGGCGAAGAAGGCGAGGCCCCGCTCCAGCGCCGCCATGCGCTGGCCGTCGCGGCAGACCACCGTCAGGCTCGGCCACGGCGCGTTCTTGCCCGCCGCGATGGAGCGCGCGAGGTCCGCGACCACCATGCCCTCCATGCCGTCGGCGACGCGCGAGAGGGTCAGCGGCCGGCCTTCGGCCAGCACGTCGGCGATGGGCAGGGGACGCTTCAAGACAGGAACTCCGGAAGGACGGCGGGGGCGGAAGATCAGCCCGGCAAGATCAGCCCAGCAAGATCAGCCCGGCAGCCCGCGGCCCGAGAAATGGAAGGCGCAGATCTTGCGGAACAGCTCGGTGTCGAATTCCGGCGGGATCGGCTCGGTGCCGCTCACCCAGGCGAAGACCTTCTGGTCCTCGGGCTCCAGCAGTTCCTCGAAATCAGCGAGTTCCGCGTCCGACAGCGCGGTGATCTCGGCGTCGGCGAAGCCGCCGAGAATGAGGTCCATCTCGCGCATCCCGCGATGGCGGGCCCGGAACAGGACGCGGCGGCGCCGCTCGTCGAGGCCGTCGCTGGACCTGATGATGCCGGACATGAGGGGACCTCCAAAGCAAGGCGACGGCCGGGCCCTGCGGCCCGTCCGACACCGGCATATAGGGGCTTGTCCCCCGTCTTGGCCAGTGGGCACGGGGGATGGCGGCTGGTCGCGGCTGGATTCGCCGGTGCCGATAGGCCCCTCTCCCGCGAAGGGAGAGGGGCAAAACCGCCCACGGGGCGACAGCGGCGAAGCGGCTGGCCCGCGACACCGGCCGAACTCCCTCTCCCCTTGCGGGAGAGGGCTGGGGTGAGGGGTGAAGGATGCCGGACGGGGCGGGATTGCCGGGGGTCACCGCCAGTGGGCCGACGGGAAAACTCTTCCTCACCGTCGCGCGCATTGGCGGCGATACTCCCCTCACCCGTCTCGCGGCTGCGCCGCGATCCACCCTCTCCCGCGTAGGGGAGAGGGGAAATCAGCCCACCGCCCGGGCGATGGCGAGGAAATCGGCCGCCTTGAGGCTGGCGCCGCCCACCAGCGCGCCGTCCACATCGGCGGTGGCGAGCAGGGCGGCGGCGTTGTCGGGCTTCACCGAGCCGCCATAGAGGATGCGGATGCCGTTCGCCTCGGCGCCGAAGCGCTCGCCGAGGATATGGCGGATGGCGCCATGCACCTCGGCCACATCGTCGGTGGTGGGGGTGCGGCCGGTGCCGATGGCCCAGATGGGCTCGTACGCGACGACAAGGTTCGCCGCCGTCGCGCCATCCGGCACCGACTGGCGCACCTGACGCGTCACCACGGCGGCGGCTTCCCCGGCATCACGCTCCACCAGCGTCTCGCCCACGCAGACCACCGGGAGCAGCCCGGCCCGCCACGCGGCCTTCACCTTGGCCTTGACGATGGCATCGCCCTCCTGGTGGTCGATGCGACGCTCGGAATGGCCGAGAATCACCGCCACCGCGCCCGCGTCGCGCAGCATCTCGGCGGAGATGTCGCCGGTATGGGCGCCGCTCTCGGCCGGGTGGCAGTCCTGCCCGCCGATCATCAGCTGGGTGCCCGCGACATCGGCGGCGAAAGCACCGATGAGGGTGAAGGGCGGGCAGATCATGGTTTCCGCCGAAAGACCGGCAAGGCCGGCCGCCACGGTCCGCAACTCGGACTTGGCCGCCCGCAGGCCGTTCATCTTCCAGTTGCCTGCGATCAGGGGGCGGCGTTCGGCCGTCATAGCGGTTCCTCCGGGTTTTGCAGCAGCAGCAAGGCTCACGTAGGGGCCTCACGTACCAGAGCGGCGCGCCCGCTGGAAAGGGGTGCGACCATGCGCCGTTGCGAGGCCCCCTCCCCCTCCCTATGATGCGCCGCTTCCGCGCCGGGGCCCCCGGCGCTCTTCGAACGAATGAACGATGGTCCTTCAGACACTCCGCAAGGGCGCCTCCGGCTGGATCGCCAAGATTTTCCTCGTCGTGCTCACCCTCAGCTTCGTGGTCTGGGGCATCGCCGACGTGTTCCGCGGCATGGGCGCGTCATCTGTCGCGAGCGTCGGCGGCACCGAGATTTCGGCGCAGGTGTTCCGCCAGCAGTATCTCGACCAGCTCCAGCGGATCAGCCGGCAGGCCGGCCGTGCCATCACGCCCGAGCAGGCGCGCGCCTTCGGGCTCGACCGGCAGGTGCTGAACCAGATGATCGCCGACGCGACGCTGGACGCCGAGGCCGCCCGCCTCTCGCTCGCCGTGTCCGACGCGCAGATCGCCCGCGAGATCGCGGAAAACCCGAACTTCCGTGCCCCCGGCGCCAAGGCGTTCGACCCCAGCTATTTCCAGCAGATTCTGCGCTCCAATGGCCTGACGGAGCAGCGCTTCGTCGCCAGCGAGAAGCAGCGCCAGGTGCGTGACCAGCTCCTGCAGGCGCTCGGCGCCGGCGTCTCGGTGCCGCAGGTGCTGCTGGAGGCGGTCAACCGCTTCGAGGGCGAGACCCGCACCGCCTCCTATATCCGCGTGACCCCGGCCGCCGCCGGCACCCTGCCCGCGCCCACCGAGGAGGCGCTGCGCGCCTATTTCGATGCGCACAAGCTGGCGTTCCGCGCCCCCGAATACCGCAAGATCAGCGTGCTCGCGCTGACGCCCGCGACCCTCTCCGCCGGCATCACCGTGACCGACGCGGACGCCAAGGCCGACTACGACCGCACCATCGCCCGCTTCGGCAAGCCGGAGACGCGCGAGGTGCAGCAGATCGTCTTCACCAGCGCCGCCGATGCGGCGGCCGCGGAAGAGAAGATCAAGGCCGGCGCGACCTTTGCCGACATCGCCACGGCGCGCGGTCTGACGCCGAAGGACACCGACCTCGGCCTCGTCGCCAAGTCCGCCATCCTCGATCCGAAGATCGCCGAGGCCGCCTTCTCCCTCGCGGACGGCGCGGTGAGCGGCCCGGTGGAAGGGCGCTTCGGCACGGCGCTGGTGCATGTCACCAAGATCGTGCCCGGTTCCTACCAGCCGTTCGAGCTGGTGAAGCCGCAGATCGTTTCCGAGCTGCAGCTGGACAAGGCGAAGCGCATCATCCTCGACATGCACGACAAGGTGGAGGACGAGCGCGCCTCCGGCGCCACCCTCCAGGAAGCCGCGCAGAAGCTGGGCCTCAAGGTCCAGAGCTTCGATGTGGACCGCTCCGGCCACGACACGGCGGGCGCTTCGGTGGACGTGCCCGGCGGAGCCGACGTGATCTCCGGCGCCTTCGCCGCCCAGCCGGGCGTCGAGACCGACACGGTGCAGCTTCCCCAGGGCGGCGGCTTCGTGTGGTACGAGACCGCCGCCATCACCCCCGCCCGCGACCGCACCTTCGAGGAAGCCAAGGACGCAGTGACCGCCCGCTACACCGAGGCGGAGACGGAGAAGGCGGTGGAAGCCAAGGCCAAGGAGCTGATGGACAAGGCGAAGGCCGGCACGCCCCTCGCCCAGGTCTCGGCCGAGGCGGACATTCCGCTCCAGATCGCCGAGGGCCTACACCGCGGCCGCGCCGAAGGCCCGTTCAGCGCCGAAAGCGTCACCTCCGTGTTCGACGTGAAGGAGGGCGGCTTCGGCATCGCCCTCGGCGCGCCCGAGCCGGACCGCATCGTGTTCCAGGTGACGAAGGTGGAGGTGCCGCAGCAGATGCCCGACACCAGCCGCGTCAGTCAGGAGCTGTCGCGCCAGCTGGAGAATGACGTGCTGGTGCAATATCTCGCCGCCATCCAGAAGGAGCTGGGCGTGAAGATCAACGAGCGCCTGTTCGCCCAGGCGGTCGGCACCAACCCGGCGAACTGAAGGCCGGCGCCCGTGAACGCACCCACCGACTTCGACCTCTTCGCCTCGCGCTACCTCAGGGGCGAGGCACAGGTGGTCTCGACCACCCTCGTCGCCGATCTGGAAACGCCGGTCTCGGCCTTCCTCAAGCTCGCCGGCGACCAGCCCAACGCCTTCCTGCTCGAATCCGTCGAGGGCGGGCAGGCGCGCGGGCGCTATTCCATGATTGGGATGAAGCCCGACCTCATCTTCCGCGCCTCCGGCGATGTCGCCGAGATCAACCGAACGCCGGACGCCGACAAGGGCGCCTTCGTGCCCTGCGCCGAGCCGCCGCTGACCGCGCTCCGCTCGCTTCTGGCGGAATCCGCCATCGAGCTGCCGGAGGGCGCCCCGCCCATGGCGGCCGGCGTGTTCGGCTATCTCGGCTACGACATGGTGCGGCAGATGGAGAAGCTTGGCCCGACCAAGCCCGATCCCATCGGCGTGCCCGAGGCGCTGCTCATCCGCCCCACCATCATGGTGGTGTTCGACGCGGTGAAGGACGAACTGACCGCCGTCACCCCCGTACGGGCGAAGGAGGGTGTCTCGCCTCGGGCCGCCTGGGAGGCGGCGATCGAGCGCCTCGACCAGGTGGTGGCGGACCTCGACCGCGCCATCGCCCACCCGGCGCCCGATCCGTTCCACGGCGAGGTCTCGCAGGCCTCCAACACCAGCGCGGCGGACTTCTGCGCCATGGTGGAGAAGGCGAAGGACTACATCCGCGCCGGCGACATCTTCCAGGTGGTGCTGTCCCAGCGCTTCGAGAGCGCGTTCACCCTGCCGCCCTTCGCCCTCTACCGGGCGCTCCGGCGGGTGAACCCGGCGCCGTTTCTCGTCTATCTCAACTTCGACGGCTTCTCGGTGGTGTGCTCCTCGCCGGAGATCCTGGTGCGGGTGCGCGACGGGAAGGTCACGATCCGCCCCATCGCCGGCACCCGCAAGCGCGGCGCCACCCATGCCGAGGACGAGGCGCTGGCGCAGGAACTGCTCGCCGATCCCAAGGAGCGGGCCGAACACCTGATGCTGCTGGACCTCGGCCGCAACGACGCCGGCCGCGTCTCGCGCGTCGGCACGGTGAAGGTGACGGACTCGTTCTTCATCGAGCGCTACAGCCAGGTCATGCACATCGTCTCCAACGTGGAAGGCGCCATCGACCGGCGCTTCGATGCGGTGGACGCGCTCGCGGCGGGCTTTCCGGCCGGCACGGTCTCCGGCGCGCCAAAGGTGCGGGCCATGGAGATCATCGACGAGCTGGAGAAGGACAAGCGCGGCATCTATGCCGGCGCCATCGGCTATTTCGGCGCCAACGGCGAGATGGACACCGGCATCGTGCTGCGCACGGCGGGGGTGCAGGACGGGCGCATGTTCGTCCAGGCCGGCGCCGGCATCGTCTACGACTCGGTGCCCGAGAGCGAGCACCAGGAGTGCGTGAACAAGGCCAAGGCCCTGTTCCGCGCCGGCGAGGAAGCCGTCCGCTTCGCCGCCCGCGCCGGCAAGGGGCAGTGAGGGGATGGAGATGGGGATGACACGCCGCGAGCGATGGTGAAGCGGGAGCAGCCTCGCGCCCCGGACGCATGCAGCGTCAGCGGAATGCGAGCCGGGGCCCAGCGCAAGGAGGCCGCCGCAGGCGCTTCCTGATCCAGCGCTCTCCGGCATCGCCCGCTTCGCGGTTGTCCCTGCGCTGGACCCCGGATCTGCGCGCCAGCTCCGCTGGAGCTTGTCCGGGGAACCGCTTCGCGGCGCATCACCATTGACCGCCCGTCATTCCTCGCCTTAACACCCGCCATTCCCGCACAGCGCGGCGCGGGGCCGGAGTTCCAGATGTCCGCCACACAGGTTTCGGCCAATCCCTCCCCGAAGGTCACGCTGATCGATAATTACGACAGCTTCACCTACAACCTCGTCCATTACCTCGGCGAGCTCGGCGCCACCGTCACCGTCCACCGCAATGACAAGGTCAGCGTGGAGGAGGTGCTGGCCGAGAAGCCGGACGCCATCGTGCTGTCCCCCGGCCCCTGCACGCCCAACGAGGCGGGCATCTGCCTCGATCTCATCGCCAAGGCGGGGGACAAGGTGCCGCTGTTCGGCGTCTGCCTCGGCCATCAGGCCATCGGGCAGGTGTTCGGCGGCGACGTGGTGCGCGCGCCCTCCCCCATGCACGGCAAGATGAGCGAGATCCTGCACGAGGGCAAAAGCGTCTTCCGCGGCCTCAACCATTCCTTCCAGGCGACGCGCTATCATTCCCTGATCGTCGAGCGGGACACCCTGCCGGACGCGCTGGAGGTGACGGCCCACACCGAAGACGGCCTCATCATGGGCCTCGCCCACAAGAGCCTGCCCATCCACGGCGTGCAGTTCCACCCCGAGAGCATCGCCTCGGAGAATGGGCACGCGCTGATCCGCAATTTTCTCGAGATCGCCGCCGCCTTCAACGCTGAGAAGGCCAAGGGCTGAGACGGGGGCGAGGACACACCATGGACCAGTTCAAACCCCTGCTCGGCAAGGTGGCCACCGGCGCGAGCCTCAGCCGCGACGAGGCCGCCTTCGTGTTCGACCGCATGATGTCCGGCGAGGCGACGCCCTCCCAGATGGGCGCGCTGCTCATGGGCCTGCGCGTGCGCGGCGAGACGGTGGAGGAGATCGCCGGCGCGGTCTCCGTCATGCGCGCCAAGATGCTCACCGTGGACGCCCCCGACGAGGCGGTGGACGTGGTGGGCACCGGGGGCGATGCCTCCGGCTCCTACAACATCTCCACCTGCGCCAGCTTCATCGTCGCCGGCGCCGGCGTGCCGGTGGCGAAGCACGGCAACCGGGCGCTGTCCTCCAAGTCCGGCGCGGCGGATGTGCTCGCGGCGCTCGGTGTGCGGCTCGACCTTGATCCCGCCGGCATCTCCCGCTGCATCGGCGAGGCCGGCATCGGCTTCATGTTCGCCCCCTCCCACCATCCGGCCATGAAGCATGTGGGCCCGACACGGGTGGAGATGGGCACGCGCACCATCTTCAACCTGCTCGGCCCGCTCTCCAATCCGGCCGGCGTGAAGCGGCAGATGGTGGGCGTGTTCGCGAAATCCTGGATCGTGCCCCTGGCCGAGGTGCTGAAGGCGCTCGGCTCGGAAAAAGCATTCGTGGTCCACGGCTCGGACGGGCTGGACGAGATCACCATCTCCGGCGGCACCGACATCGCCGTGCTGGAAGACGGCCGCATCCACACCTTCACCCTCAATCCCGAGGACGTCGGCCTTGCCCGCGCCCCCGCCGAGGCGCTGAAGGGGGGCGATGCCGCCCACAATGCCGAAGCCCTGCGCGCCGTGCTGGACGGCGCCCCCGGCGCTTATCGCGACGTGGCGGTGCTGAACGCCGCCGCCGCCCTCGTGGTGGCCGGCCGCGCCAAGGACCTGACCGCCGGCGTCGGCATGGCGCAGACCAGCCTCGACACCGGCTCCGCCCGCGCGCGGCTGGAACGGCTCGTCACCCTTTCCGCCTCACTCGCCCCGGAGGCCGCGCAATGAGCGACATTCTCACCAAGATCGAGGCCTACAAGCGCGAGGAAATCGCCGCCGCCAAGAAGGCCCGGCCGCTCAACGAAATCGAGGCCGCCGCCCGATGCGCGCCCCGCGTGCGCCCCTTCGCCGGGGCCATTGAGCAGAGCCTGTCCGAAGGCCGCACCGCGCTCATCGCCGAGATCAAGAAGGCGAGCCCCTCCAAGGGCCTGATCCGCGCGGATTTCGACCCGCCCTCCCTCGCCCGCGCCTACCAGCGCGGCGGCGCCACCTGCCTCTCGGTGCTCACGGACACGCCCTCCTTCCAGGGCGCGCCGGACTATCTGAAGGCGGCCCGCACGGCGGTGAGCCTGCCGGTGCTGCGCAAGGATTTCATGTACGACACCTATCAGGTGGCGGAAGCCCGCGCCTGGGGGGCGGACTGCATCCTCATCATCATGGCCGGTGTGGATGATGCCCTCGCCCGCGACCTCGCCGACGCGGCGGCGGCGCACGGCATGGATGCCATCGTCGAGGTGCATGACGACGCAGAGCTGGACCGCGCGCTGGCGCTGCCCTGCCGGCTCATCGGCATCAACAACCGCAACCTGCGCACCTTCGAGACCACGCTGGAAACCTGCGAGCGCCTCGCCCCGCGCGTGCCGAAGGACCGCATCGTCATCGGCGAGAGCGGCATCTTCACCCCGCAGGATGTGGCCCGGCTGGCGCAGGTGGGCATCGGCACCATCCTGGTGGGCGAGAGCCTGATGCGGCAGGAGGATGTCGCCTCCGCGACCTGCCAGCTGTTGGCCACATAGGCCTCGCCACCCCGGCTTGCCGTATACGTGAAGTTACTCTTTAATACGTGAGGCGGCCCGCAAGAGGCCGCACGCAAGGGAGGAGCTTCATGAAGACGTTTGCGATTGCCGGCCTCGCCGCCCTTCTCGCCACGCCTGTTTTCGCCGCGGACCCGACCGGCCTGTGGCAGACCCCCACCCGCAGCGGGCAGGTGGAAATCTCCAAATGCGGCGCCAGCCTGTGCGGCCGCCTCATCTCCTCCGAGGGGCTGAAGGCCGATCCGGCGCTGAAGGACGTGAACAATTCCAACGCCTCGCTGCGCGGACGGGCGCTGAAGGGCCTCACCATCCTCACCGGCTTCTCCGGCGGCCCGCAGGAATGGAGCGGCGGCAGCATCTACAATGCCGAGGACGGCAAGACCTATTCCGGCACCATCACCATGGATGGTGACAACACGCTGAAGCTGCGCGGCTGCGTGGTGGTCCCGCTCTGCAAGACGCAGGTGTGGACCCGCCTGCGCTGACCTGAACCCAACCCGGCAACACTGCCTTTCCGCCGCATTGCTCCTGCGGCGGTGGACAGGCGCCGCCGCGGACGCCATCTTCCCCCCGACATCGAATCCGGGAAGACCGCGACGGCCATGGCCAGCCTCACCCATCTCGACGAACAGGGCGCCGCCCGCATGGTGGACGTGTCCGACAAGGACGCGACCACCCGCGAGGCGCTGGCCGAGGGGCAGGTGGTGATGGCGCGCGAGACGCTGGACCTCATCCTCTCCGGCAACGCCAAGAAGGGCGACGTGCTGGGCGTGGCGCGCATCGCCGGCATCATGGCCGCCAAGCGCACCCATGAGCTGATTCCCCTCTGCCATCCGCTGATGCTGACCAAGGTGGAGGTGGAGGTTTCCCCCGCCCCCGCATTGCCCGGCCTCCACGTCACGGCCCGCGCCAAGGTGACGGGCCAGACCGGCGTGGAGATGGAGGCGCTCACCGCCGTCTCCGTGGCCTGCCTCACCATCTACGACATGGCCAAGGCCGCCGACCGTGGCATGCGGATTGAAGGCATTCGCCTGCTGGAGAAATCCGGCGGCCGCAGCGGCCACTTCCGCGCCACCGACGCGGCCTGAGCCGGCCCGCCACCATGACAAGACCTGCGTTCAGGCAGAGTGAGGGAGCCGCGCCATGGCGCTCATGACCGTCGAGGAGGCCACCGCGCTCATCACGTCCGGCGTGTCTGCGCTCGGTGTGGAGGATGTGCCGGTGCAGGCCGCGGCCGGCCGTGTGCTGGCGCGCGATCTGGCGGCCCGCCGCACCCAGCCGCCGGCGGACATGTCGGCCATGGATGGCTATGCCGTGCGCGGCGCCGATATCGCGCAGACGCCCGCTCGCCTCGCCGTCATCGGCGAATCCGCCGCCGGCCGGCCCTTCGCTGGCACGGTGGGCGCCGGGCAGGCCGTGCGCATCTTCACCGGCGCCGTGGTGCCGGAAGGTACCGACACGGTGGTGATTCAGGAGAACGTCTCCCGCGAGGGCGACACCATCACCACCACGGCCCCGACCGCCGCGCTCCGCAACGTGCGCAAGCGCGGCTGCGATTTTTCCGCCGACGCGCCCGGCCTCTTCGCCGGCCGGCGGCTGACCGGCCGCGACATCATGCTGGCCGCCGCCATGGACCATGCGACCGTGCCGGTCGCCCGCCGCCCGCGCGTCGCGCTGCTCCAGACCGGGGACGAACTGGTGCTGCCGGGCCAGGGCACCGGCAACGACAGCGAAATCGTCGTCTCCAACGCCTTCGGCCTCGCGGAACTCGCCCGCCGCGCCGGCGCCGATGTGACCGACCTCGGCCTCATCAAGGACGACCTCGCCGCGATCCGCGCCGTGGTGGCGCGGGCACTCTCCGGCGAGTTCGATCTCGTCGTCTCCTCCGGCGGCGCCTCGGTGGGCGATCATGACCTGATGGCCCCGGCGCTGAAGGCGGAAGGGGTCGATCTCTCGGTCCACAAGATCGCGCTCAGGCCCGGCAAGCCGCTCATGTTCGGCCATCGCGGCACCGTGCGGGTGCTGGGGCTGCCGGGCAACCCGGTGTCGTCCCACGTCTGCGGGATGGTCTACCTGGTCCCCCTCATCCGCGCCCTGCAGGGCGATTCCCGCCCCGGCCCCGAGACCGTGCCGGCGCGCCTCGCGGCCGACCTGCCGCCCAATGACGTGCGGCGCGATTTCATGCGCGCCACCCTCGAGCGCCGGGCGGATGGCTCGATCCACGCCATCCCCTGCGCCTCGCAGGACAGCGCCATGCTGAGCATTCTTTCCGCCGCCGACTGCCTTCTGGTGCGCCCGCCTTTCGCCCCGGCGGGCCGCGTCGGAGACCCCTGCGAGATTATTCCCTTCGCGGATTGAGCCCTTAACGGAGCCTTCACCACTTGCGGAACACAAAAGGAACAGATAAAGACTGTTCATGATTTGTTTCGCGGCGCACCGGGCTGGATGCGCCTTGAATCGGGACCGGCCGAGAGCGCCTGTTCCGCGGCGGTGCGTGCAAGGAACGGGGCCAGGGAATGCTCACTCGGAAGCAATATGACCTTCTGCGCTTCATCCATGAGCGGCTGAAGGAGACCGGTGTTCCCCCCTCCTTCGACGAGATGAAGGAAGCGCTGGACCTGCGCTCCAAGTCCGGCATCCATCGCCTCATCACTGCTCTGGAAGAGCGTGGCTTCATCCGCCGCCTGCCCAATCGCGCCCGCGCGCTGGAGGTGGTCCGCCTGCCCGACAGCGTGGCGCCGGGTCTCGCCTCCGCCCGCTCCGCAGGCCGGGGCTTCTCGCCCTCGGTCATCGAGGGCAGCCTCGGCAAGGTCCGCCCCGTGGCGGAGGATGACGAGGCGGGACAGGTGGTCTCGGTGCCGGTCATGGGTCGCATCGCCGCCGGCTCGCCCATCTCCGCCATCCAGAGCCGCAGCCATACGCTGAACATCCCGCCCGAAATGCTGGGCTCCGGCGAGCATTTCGCCCTTGAGGTGCGCGGCGACAGCATGATCGAGGCCGGCATCCTCGACGGCGACACGGTGCTGATCCGCAAGTGCGATTCCGCCGACACCGGCGACATTATCGTCGCGCTGGTGGACGACGAGGAAGCCACCCTCAAGCGCCTGCGCAAGAAGGGGGCCTCCATCGCGCTGGAGGCCGCCAATCCGGCCTACGAGACCCGCATCTTCGGTCCCGACCGCGTGCGCATCCAGGGCCGCCTGATCGGCCTCATGCGCCGCTACTGATCCTTATTTCTCCCGCGGGAGATCCGGAACGGGGTGAGGGGCGCGGTGGTCCACGCTCAACGGGCGCCTGCGCTTTTTTGAAGGCGTTGCCCCTCACCCCGACGCCTGGCAATTGTCGTGTCAGGGAGCGGTGGCGTCGGTCTGCGGATCGCCCGCATCGACCGCCCCCCGCTCCGGTGCGAGGTCCGGCGGCAGCGGTGCCATCCAAGGCCGGGACACCGAGGGGCTGCGGCTCCGCTCGGCCACGAGGGCACCATCGCGCAGGGTGAAGGCGAGCGTTCCGGTCCGCGCGAGTTTTTCCGGCGTCAGCACCTCGGCCGGGCAGGCCCGGGGCGGGGCATCGCGGGTCACGACCATGCGGGCATTCAGGCAGTCCGCCTCCAGGCTCTCGGCGCGCCGGGAGACGGCGATGGTTCCGCCGCCGGGCAGCGGCGCGGTGCAGCCGAGCGGGTCGCACATGAAGGCGGAGGCGAGGTCCTTGGTGCCGGCCGTCCGGCGGTCGCCCTCCCGCGTCAGCCATTGCTCCACCACCAGCTTCTGGCCCGAGGCGCCGAGCACGGAGAGCCGTCCATCCGGCATCCGCACCGCCACCGTCTGCGCATCGGGCGCGATGAGGAGGTCCGGTTTCAGCGGCGTTCCCGCCACCAGCGCGGCGAGGCCGAGGGGCACCAGCGCCGCGAAGGTGAGCACGCCGCGCAGCAGGCAGAGGGCCAGCAGCGCGAGGGAGAGCCAGAGCAGCGTTCCGGCACCGACGAAGGCGGCGCGGATATCGGCCCCCGGCAGGGTCCCCACCCAGTCGGACACCGCCGTCATGATCTCGATGCCCCGCCCCATCACCGGCCAGGCGAGGTGGTCCCAGCCGAACGGCATCAGCAGCACGCCCGCAAGGCCCGCCGGCATGACAAGGAAGGAGACGGCCGGCATCGCCGCGAGATTGGCGAGAAGCCCATAGGGCGCCACCCGCTGGAAGTGGAAGATGCCGTAAGGCGCCGTCGCCAGCCCCGCCACCAGCGAGGTGAGCGCCGTGCCGGCCACCAGCACGGCCACCCAGGACAGCACGGCTCCGGCAACGCCATCCGGCCGGGGTATCGCCCGCAAAGGCTGGAGCCGTTCATAGGCGGCGACGAGAGCGAGGGTGGCGGCGAACGACATCTGCGTTCCCGGGTCCAGCGCCGCCTCCGGCGTCAGCGCCAGCACCACCACCGCCGCGACACCCACCGAGCGCAGCGACAGGGACGGCCGCCCCACCAGCACGCCGGCCAGCACCAGCCCCGTCATCACGAAGGAGCGCTGCGCCGGCACGTCGTTGCCCGACAGCACGAGATAGAAGGCGCTGCCCGACAGCGCGATCAGCGCCGCGAATGACTTGATGGGCCACGACAAAGCCAGCCCCGGCACCAGCGCCAGCAGGCCCCGCGCCAGCGCGAACAGGGTGCCGGCCACCAGCGCCATATGCAGGCCGGAGATGGAGAGGATGTGCGAGAGGCCGGACACCCGCATGCTCTCCTCCACCGCGCGCGGAATGCCGGAGCGGTCTCCGGCCACCAGCGCCACCGCCACCTCCGCCGGCACGCCGGAAAGCGAGGCGCGGATGCGGTCCGACAGGCTCTGGCGCACCCCGTCCAGCGCCATGGCGAGCCGCACGGACAAAGGCGGATCGCGCGGCGCCGCCGCCTTGGGCCGGCCGAGCCCGTATCCGATGGCGCCGATGCCCTGGAACCACGGCGTGCGGCCGAAATCATGGGCGCCCGGCATGGCCGGGCCGGAGGGCGGCAGCAATTGCGCCAGCTGGGTCACATGGCTGCCCACCGGCGGCGCCCACCCCTTGCGGAGCGAGAGGCGCACCAGCGCCGGCGCGTTTTTGAGCCCGCGCACGGCGTCGCCATCGAGCCGCAGCAGGATGCGGTCGCCCGTGGTCCGCCGCTCCACCCGCTCGATGAAGCCGGAGAGGCGCACCGGGGTCTTGGGCGGCACCACCATCTCATGGGCGATGAAAGCGGTGCGCACCCCGCCGGCCGCGAAGCCGGCCATGGTAGCGAGGAGCACCGCGGCGGCCCCGAACATCATCGGCCGCGCCCGCGCGCCCCAGGCCGCCGCCGCGAACAGGGCCACGAGGACGAGGCTCGCGGTGAGCGAAGGTTCGGTGGAGGCGCCGAAATAGAGCAGGATTCCGGCGGTGAAGGCGGCCGGCAGCCACAGGATCAGCCGGCCGGACGCCGCCTCGGCCACCACGTCATGGGCGATGCGGGCCTTCAGCGCGTCGGCGAGGCGTGAAAGCCCACGCGTGGAAAGCACCGGGAGCGCGCCCGCAGCTCCCCGTCCCCCTGCCCGCGCGCCGCCTGAAGCCCGCTCGTCCATCCCCGCCCGCCGGGGGCCGGGCTGGGTCGCGCCCGTCCCCACCCCATGTTCCTTGTGCCCCGCCTCTATGCTACACGGGCGCCTCCCGCGCGCCATGTGGTTCGGTTTGCGTTCCGCAGGGCCGCCCGCGCGTCTTCCGTCCAAGCGGACCCAATCCCGCCGAGCCCCGCCCGATGTCGCAGATCGTCACCCGCTTCGCCCCCTCGCCCACCGGCTTCCTGCATATCGGCGGGGCGCGCACGGCGCTGTTCAACTGGCTCTACGCCCGCCACACCGGCGGCAAGATGCTGCTGCGCATCGAGGACACGGACCGCCAGCGCTCCACCAAAGAGGCCATCGACGCCATCATCGAGGGGCTCTCCTGGCTCGGCATCGATTGGGAGGGCGAGCCCATCTACCAGTTTGCCCGCGCCGAGCGGCATCAGGCCGCGGTGGCGGAGATGCTGGCGAAGGGCAACGCCTATCGCTGCTACGCCACGCCCCAGGAGTTGGACGAGATGCGCGAGCTGGCCCGCAAGGAGGGCCGCCCGCCGCGCTATGACGGCCGCTGGCGCGACCGCGATCCCTCCGAGGCGCCGGCCGATCGCGCGCCCGTCATCCGCCTGCGCGCCCCGCAGGAGGGCGAAACGGTGATCGACGACATGGTGCAGGGCACCGTGACCTTCCCCAACAAGGACCTCGACGACCTCGTGCTGCTGCGGTCCGACGGCACGCCCACCTACATGCTGGCGGTGGTGGTGGACGACCACGACATGGGCGTCACCCACATCATCCGCGGCGACGACCACCTCACCAACGCCGCCCGCCAGACGCAGATCTATCGCGCGCTCGGCTGGGACGTGCCGCGCATGGCGCACATCCCGCTCATCCACGGGCCGGATGGCGCCAAGCTCTCCAAGCGCCACGGAGCGCTGGGCGTCGATGCCTATCGCGACATGGGCTATCTGCCGGCGGCACTGCGCAACTATCTCGTGCGCCTCGGCTGGAGCCACGGCGACCAGGAAGTGTTCTCCACCGACGAGATGGTCGAATTCTTCGACCTCGACAAGGTGGGCCGCTCGGCCGCGCGCTTCGACTTTGCCAAGCTGGAAAGCCTCAACGGCCACTACATGCGCGCCTCTAGCGATGCCGAGCTTTTGGCTGCCATCGACGCGCTCGTGCCCTACCTGCCGGATGCCGCGCACCGCCTGCCGCGCATGACGGACACCCGCCGCGCCCAGCTCGCTGCCGCCATGCCGGGGCTGAAGGAGCGGGCGAAGACGCTGGTCGAGCTGCTCGACAATGCCGAGTTCATCTTTGTCGAGCGGCCCATCCCGCTGGACGAGAAGGCGACCACGCTGCTCTCGCCCGAGGCCCGCGCCCATCTCGGCCGCCTCGTGCCGCTGCTGGAAGCCGTGGACTGGAGCGCCGCCGCCACCGAGGAGGTGGTGCGCCGCTATGCCGAGGCGCAAGGCGTGAAGCTCGGCGCCGTGGCCCAGCCGCTGCGCGCCGCGCTCACCGGCAAGTCCACCTCCCCGCCGGTGTTCGACGTGCTCGCCGTGCTCGGCCGCGAGGAGAGCCTCGGCCGGCTCCGGGATCAGGCGATTTGAAGCCGGCCGCCGTCACCGTCGCACTGGATCTGAAGGGGCTGAAATGCCCCCTGCCCGCCCTGCGCACCCGCAAGGCGCTGGCGCAGGCGGCGGCGGGCACCCGGCTCGTCGTCACCTGCACGGACCCCATGGCGGTGATCGACATTCCCCACCTCGCGCACGAGACGGGCGCGGTGCTGGAAAAGCAGGAGGTCGAGACCGGCCTCCTGACCTTCGTGCTGGTGAAGCCGGCCTGAGAGAGCTTTGCGCCGCACGGGCTTTTCGTGCGTCACGCTCAAGCGCCGCGCGGGCTTTTAGCGCGTCTCGCTCAGGCGCCGCGCGGGCTTGAACTCACGCCGTCAGCGGCAGCGCCCGCTCCACCAGCCGCACCCAATAGGACGCGCCGTAGGGAATGGCGGCGTCGGCAAAGTCGTACTGCGGATGATGCAGTCCGGCGGATGGGCCATTGCCGATGAAGATGTAGGCGCCGGGCTTCTCTTCCAGCATGTAGGCGAAGTCCTCGGCCGCCATCAGCGGCGGCGCGGCGGCGTCCACCTCCGAGGCGCCGGCCACCTCGCTCGCCACCTCGGCGGCGAAGGCCACCTGATCGGCATGGTTGCTGGTGACGGGATAGCCTTCCTTGAAGCTCACCGTGGCGGTGGCGCCATAGGCCGCGGCGACGCCTTCCGCCACCTGCCGGATGCGCTCGCGCAATTGGGCGCGCACCCCCTGGTCCAGCGTGCGGGCGGTGCCGACGAGGGTGGCCGAGGGCGGCAGCACATTGTCCGCCTCGCCCGCATGGAACATGGCGATGGAGACCACCGCCGCCTCCAGCGGGTCCACATTGCGCGAGACGATCTGCTGCAGGGCCATGACGATGGCGGCGCCGGTAAGCACCACGTCCACGCCCTGGTTGGGCCGCGCCGCATGGGCGCCGCGCCCGTCCACCACGATCTCGATATGGTCGGCCGAGGCCATGATGCCGCCCGGCCGCATGGCGAAGCGGCCCACCTCCAGCCCCGGCAGATTGTGCATGCCGTAGACCTCGCGGACGGGGAAGCGGGCGAACAGCCCGTCGTCGATCATCGCCTTGGCGCCGGCCCCGCCCTCCTCCGCCGGCTGGAAGATGAGCACCGCCGTGCCGGAGAAGGCGCGGGTCTCGGCGAGGTGGCGCGCGGCGCCGAGCAGCATGGCGGTGTGGCCGTCGTGGCCGCAGGCGTGCATCTTGCCGGGCGTCTGCGAGGCATAGGCCGCGCCGGTCTTTTCCAGAATGGGCAGCGCGTCCATGTCGGCGCGCAGGCCGATCAGCGGGCCATCGCCCTTGCCGCGCACTAAACCCACCACGCCGGTGCGGCCAATGCCGGTGATGACCTCGTCGCAGCCGAAGGCGCGCAGCTTCTCCGCCACCGCGGCGCTGGTGCGGTCGAGGTCGTACATGAGCTCGGGGTTACGGTGGAAATCCTGCCGCCAGGCCGCGATCTCGTCGGCGCGGGCAGCGATGTGGTTGTTGACCGGCATGGCAATTCCAGAAGCAATTGAGCGACCATGGTGCGGAACCCATCCTGCCCGGTCAATGCCCGCGCCCGCGCTGCCCCCTGCCGAAATGCCGGGACATCCCGCCCGCCCGGCCTTGACCCCGCCGCCTTCGCACCCTAACCAACGCGTCAAGTGAGCCCGTAGCTCAGCCGGTAGAGCACGTGACTTTTAATCATGGGGTCTCGGGTTCGAATCCCGACGGGCTCACCACCTCACCTCTTCAAGCCCGACAACCGCCGCTCAACGGCCGTGCGCCCGTGCCTGTGCGAGGTTGAGCCTCACCCGCACGATGATGGCGGCGTGGACCGCCACGGCGATGGCGAAAGCCAGCGCGTGCTGGGCGGCGGTGGCGGGCACCAGCGCGGCGGCGATGGCGCCGAAGGGGATGAACAGCAGCGCGCCCGTGCCGAGGCCCGGATTGTAGCTGCGGAAGCGCGCGGCCATGCCGAGATGGGCGATGCCGTTGACCAGGATCAGATAGGCCGCGGCCAGCCCCCATCCCGCGCCGGCGAGCCAGGCCACATAGACGGCGACGAGATTGATCCCCCACACGCCGGGGAGATTGATCAACAGCACGTCCGAGACGGTCAGCGCCTCCACCCCGCCGAAGACCACGCGGTTCACGTAGGTGCGGAACCGGTCGCCCGTGTGCTCCTCGATCTGGTGCAGCATGTAGATCGGCGAGGCGAGGAAGATCAGGAGCACGCTCCGCCCGGCCCCGGACACCAACGGCGCGGCCAGCAGCAGCGCGACGGCCATGAAGCCCGCTCCGGCCACCCAATTGCGCGAGAGCCAAGCCTTCATCGAATGATTCCCGCAGTCCGCCGCCGCGATCATCCTGCACCGCGCGTCTTGCGCCAAGCCTCCGGGCGGCAGATCCAGTCAATTCAGCAGGAGCGAACACAGCCGGCGAAGACGCCTCCGCACTTTTTCATTGTCACTGAAATTGGCTTTGCTATGCTCGCCCCATGAAGCTCGCGGAATGGCTCTCGGCAACCGGTACGAAGCGCAGCGCGTTCGCGCGGCAGGTGGGCATGTCCCCGGCCAGCGTGACGGCCCTGTGCAATGACGAGCGCGCCTGGATCTCCCGCGAGACGGCCGAAAAGATCGCCGAGGCGACCGGGCAGCAGGTGACGCCCAACGATTTCCTCGGCCTCGTCCCGCACATCCGAGGTTTGCCCGTGACCGATACCACCCAGGCCCGCGTCCAGTCCGCCATCGAAGCCATCGCACGGGGAGAGATCATCGTCGTCACCGACGACGACGACCGCGAGAACGAAGGCGACCTCATCCTCGCCGCCTCGCTGGCGACGCCGGAGAAGATGGCCTTCGTCATCCGCAACACCTCCGGCATCGTCTGCACGCCTTTGCCCCCGTCCGAGGCGAAGCGGCTGCGGCTCGATCCCATGGTGTCGAACAACGATGCGCCCATGGGCACGGCCTTCACCGTCTCCATCGACGTGCGCCACGGCACCACCACCGGCATCTCGGCCGAGGAGCGCACCAACACCGTGCGCGCCCTCGCCAATCCCAACATGGGCGCCGGTGATTTCGTGCGGCCGGGCCACGTCTTCCCGCTGATCGCCCGCGAGGGCGGCGTGCTCATCCGCTCCGGCCATACCGAAGCGGCGGTGGATCTCTGCCGCCTCGCCGGCCTGCCCCCCATCGGCGTCATCGCCGAGCTGGTGAACGACGACGGCACGGTGCAGCGCGGGCCGCAGGTGACGGCCTTCTCCGAGAAGCACAACCTCACCCGCATCTCGGTGGCGGAGCTCATCGCCTATCGCCAGGCGCGGGAGAAGCTGGTGACGCGGGCGGCGGAATTCCCGGTGCCCACCATCGTCGGCGAGTTGCAGGGCTATTCCTACGTGACGCCCTTCGATCCGGTGAACCACCTCGCCCTCGTGAAGGGCCGCATCGGCGACGGCGAGAAGGTGCTGGTGCGCCTGCACCGGGCGGATGCCATCGCCGACGCCTTCAGCGGCGGCAAGGTGCTGCAGAAGAGCCTGGAACGCATCGAGGCCGAGGGCCGCGGCGTGCTCGTCTATCTGCGCGACGGCACCAGCGGCGTGCCGGCCGTGGCCATGGGCCAGAATTCCGAGAAGAGCACCAGCGAGCTGGAGCGCGATCGGCACTGGCGCGAGGTGGGGCTGGGCGCGCAGATCCTGCGCGATCTCGGCATCCAGTCGATCCGCCTTCTGTCCTCCAAGACCCGAACCTATGTGGGCCTCGCGGGCTTCGGCATCGAGATCCTCGGTACCGAAACGCTCGATTGAGTTCGGCACGGCGGCGGCATTGCCGCCGCCTCTAACCCGTTGCGAGGGTTAAAAAGACAATGGCGTGACGCCCGCAGCGCACGCCATTGCAACGGTTCCGCCGCAAAACGTGACAGGCCCTGAGGCGGCAAATCTCTTCTCCCCGCCGGGGAACGGTGTCAGCATTTCACGGACGTGATGCCGCACCGTTCCTTCCCCGGGAGGAAGCCGTCCATGTCCTCGCGCCGCCGCCTCTGGTCTCATGCTTCCGGCCTGCTGGCCGCGTCTCTCCTCGCCCTCGGCCTTTTCCACACCGCGCCGGCTGAAGCCGGCGGCTCCGGCAAGCTCGCCGTGGATGTGGAACTGGTGCTTGCGGTCGATGTCTCCTACTCCATGGATGCCGACGAGCTGGCCCTGCAACGCGAGGGCTATGCCTCCGCCATCACCTCCCCCGAATTCCTCGATGCGCTCAGACTCGGCCCCAATGGCCGGATCGCGGTGGAATATGTGGAGTGGGCCGGCGAGAACGAGCAGAAGATCGTGGTGGAGTGGCGCATCATCGACGGACCGGACAGCGCGAAGGCGTTTTCCGATGCGGTGCGGTCCGCGCCCATCCGGCGCATCTACCGCACCTCCATCTCCGGCGCCCTGCTGTTCGCAGCCGACCAGTTCGACCTCAACGGCTTCCGGGGCCTGCGCAAGGTCATCGACGTGTCGGGCGACGGCGTGAACAATCAGGGGCCGCCCGTGGCGCTGGCGCGGGATTCGGTGGTCCGCCGGGGCATCACGGTGAACGGCCTGCCGCTGCTGATGAAGCGCTCCGCCTCGTCCGCGCTCGATATCCCCGAGCTCGATGTCTATTACGAGGATTGCGTCATCGGCGGCCCCGGCGCCTTCGTCATCCCGGTCGAGACGATGGCCGAGTTCTCCCGCGCCATCCGCACCAAATTGGTGCTGGAGGTGGCCGGCGTGGTGCAAAAGCCCGGACCGGGCCTGATCCAGCACGCCTCAGCCCAACAGCCCCGCATCTCCTGCACCATCGGCGAGAAGATCTGGATGGATCACTGGGCGAACTGATCCGGCCGCGAGACCGCCGGTGGGCCGTCTCTCAGCGCGCCTCGACCAGCGGCACCGCGCGCAGGTCCGCGAGGCTGCCGGCCCCCGTCGCGAAGGCGGCGATGCGTAGCTGCTCCGCGAGCAGCTCGAAATGCGCAATGACCGCCTCGGTGGAGGTGACGGCCGCCTTCAGCGTCGCCGCCGCCTGCCCCACGAGATCGGCGCCGAGGCGGATGGCCTTGGCGGCGTCCACGCCGTCGCGGATGCCGCCGGACGCGATGATCGGCACATCCGACAGCGCCGCGCGCACCTCGACCACCGCATCGGCGGTGGGAATGCCCCAGCCGGCGAAGGCGGACGCCAGAGCCTGCGTGCGGCCCGTGCCACGGGCGCCTTCCACCAGCGCCCAATTGGTGCCGCCGGCTCCCGCGACATCCAGCGCGGCCACCCCGCACTTCACCAGCCGGCGCGCGACTGGGGCGGACAGGCCGAAGCCCACTTCCTTCACCACGACCGGCACATGGAGATAGGTGCAGAGGCCGGCGATGGCGTGGAGCACGCCGCGCCAGTCGCGGTCGCCGCCTTCCTGAATGGCTTCCTGCAAGGGATTGAGATGGATGACGAGCGCATCCGCGCCGATCATGTCCACCGCGCGGCGGGCATGGTCGCGGCCATCGGCGGCGAGGAGCTGCGCGGCGCCGAGATTGGCAAGAAGCAGAACATCCGGCGCCCGCTTGCGCAGTTCGCCGCCGAGTCCTGCGGCCGCGCCGGTCTCCACCGCGATGCGCTGCGAGCCGACGCCGAGGGCGATGCCCAGCGCCTGCGCCGCCTCGGCCAGATGCGCGTTGATGGCCTCGGAGCGCGCCGGCCCGCCGGTCATGGCGGAGATGAGGAGCGGCGCTTTCAGCCGGCGGCCGAGCAGGCTGGTGGAGAGGTCCACCGCATCGAGGCTCAGCTCCGGCAGCGCGCAGTGGACGAAGCGCCAGCGGTCGAATCCCGCATCCACGCGGGACGCCACGCGATCGCCGGAGAGAACGATGTCGATATGGTCTTCCTTGCGGCGACCGGCTGCGTTCTCGTCCATGCCTCTCCCGGCGTTCCCTGGGCCCATGCCTTCTGGCGTCGCGCATTCCGCGCCGCGGCGCTGGCGCCACACGCCGGCAAAATGTGCGACGCGGCGGAACGCACGCACTGGCATCATTGTGTAAGCGGTGATCTAAAGTCATTCAAGGCAACGTATGTGCCTGTTGCAGGGGGATGGTCGCCCAAGGTGGCCAAGAGCGCGGCCAAGAACAGAGTGAGGGGGCGTATGGGGCAGAAGGGCGGACGAGACCGGCGGACCGATGCTTCGGCGACGGCCTCGCGGGAAGCGCTGTCGGCGGCTGCCGGCAGTGTCGTGCTCGCCGCGGCGGCGCCGGACATGGAGGCCGCGCACGCCCTCGATACCGCCCTGCCGGACTTCCCGCCCCGCTCCCGCGACCTCTCCTATCTACGCGCCGTGGTGGACCGCCGGCTCGGGCTTCTGGTGCCGCCGGCCGCGTCCCATCCGGCCGTGCTGCACGCCGCCATGCGGCACATCCTGCTGGCGCCGGGCAAGCGGCTGCGTCCGCTGCTCACCATGGCGGCGGCCATGCAGCTCGACGCCTCCGAGCATGCGGTGCTGGATTTCGGCTGCGCGCTGGAGATGATCCACGCGTCGTCCCTCATCATCGACGACCTGCCGTGCATGGACGACGCCATGGTGCGCCGGGCCCAGCCGACCACCCATGTCCAGTATGGCGAGGATGTCGCCGTGCTGGCGGCGGTGGCGCTCCTGTCCCGCGCCCTCGGCGTCGCCGGCGCGGCGGCGGGGACGAGCGATCACGTGCGGCTCGACGCGGTGTGCATCCTCTCCAAGGCGGTGGGCTCCCTTGGCCTGTGCGGCGGCCAGTATGACGATTTGCGCCCCAGCCCCGGCCGCTCCCTCGCCGCCACCGAGGACGTGAACCGCCGCAAGACCGGCGTCCTGTTCTCCGCCGCGGTGGAAATCGCCGGCCGCGCCGCTGCCGCCGACGAGGCGCAGGCCGGCCACCTCCGGGCGCTCGCCGGCCATGTGGGCAGCGCCTACCAGATCCTCGACGACATCCTCGACAATGCGGGCTCGGCCGCGGCGCTGGGCAAGGATGTGGGCAAGGACGCCAACAAGGCGACGGTCATCGCCTCCCTCGGCGCGCCACGCGCGCGCAAGCTGTTGTCGGAGCACTTGGCGGGGGCGCTCGCAGCCTCTAAAGAACTGGGGCCCAACAAGGAGGGCCAGCAGCCCCTGCGAGACTTCATGACCGCTGCCTTCGGTGAACTGATGGGGCCGCTGGCGCCGTGAGCGCCGCCGCCCACCATTACGACGACCCGAAAGACGAAAGCCCGGCACCTCCCCTCGCCATTCTCGGCCTCACCGCAGGCTATGGCGCGCGCACTGTGCTGGCTGGCGTGGACCTCGTGCTGCGCGCAGGAACGGTCACGGCCCTCGTCGGCCCCAACGGCGCCGGCAAGAGTACGCTGGTGCGGGCCATCTGCGGACGTATCCCGCCGCGCACGGGCGTGATCCGCATCTGCGGCATCCCCGCCGCCGAGGGTGAGGCCCGCGCCCGCATCGGCCTCGCCCCGCAGGACATCGCCCTCTACCGCGCGCTGACCATCGCCGAAAATCTCGCCGTCTTCGCCCGTCTCGCCGGCGTCCGCCGCACGGACGTTGCCGCCTGTGTCGCTGGCGTAATGGCCCGCACCGGCATCGAGGAACGCGCCAACGAGCGTATCGACCGGCTCTCCGGCGGCTGGCAGCGCCGCGCCAACGTGGCGGCCGCCCTCGTCGGCAATCCGCGCCTGCTGGTGCTGGACGAGCCCACCGTGGGCGTCGACGCCCCCGCCCGCGCCGACCTCGCCGCGCTGGTGCAGCGGCTGGCGGCGGACGGGCTCGGCGTTCTCGTCATCACTCACGATTTCGCCTTCGCTGAAGAGGTGGCCGAGCGCGTCGCCATCCTCTCCGAGGGGCGGATCGCGCTGGAGGGGCGGCTCGCCGCCCTCATCGCAGCCCGCTTTCCCAACCAGCGCCGCGCCGCCGTGACCTTCGCCACGCCCCCCTCGCCGAACGGGCGGCAGGTGCTCGCCCTGCGCGGGCTCATCGGCGATGAAGGCGGCACCTCCTTCAGCGGCGTCGTCTCCGATACGCCGGAGGGTGCGGGCGGGCTCATCGCCGCGCTCAAGGTGGCCGGCCTCGTGCCGCGCACCATCGCTTTCGAGGCAGCAGGGCTCGATGCCCTCTATGCCGACGTGACCGGGAGCGGCCATTCATGATCGGCGCCATCGTCCGCGCCATGGCGCTGACCCTGATGCGCGACCGCGGTGCGCTGATGATGACGTTCGTGCTGCCGCCGGTGCTGTTCATCCTGTTCGCGGCGGTGTTCGCCGGCACGGGAGGCGAAACCTCGGTCATCAAGATCGCGGCGGCGCGCGCCACCGACGCGCCATCGGCCACGGCCTTTCTCACCGCGCTCGGCCACGCCGGCGACAACGATCTCGTGCTCGTGACTCCCGAGGAGGTCCGCGCCCGGGTGGCCGACGGGCGCGCCGACGTGGGGCTGGTGGTGCGGGGCGACGTGGCCGCCGCCACCGACAAGCCGCCGCTGCTCGTCATCACCGATCCCGCCCGCAACGTGGCCGCCGCCCTGCTCTCGGCGCGCATCCAGCGGGTGTTCACGGACGATCTCCCCGGCCTCGCCATCCGCCGCGTGGCGGCGCAGATCCAGGTGCTGGTGGGTGCCTTCTCCGAGGACCAGACATCGCGGCTGGAGCAATCCATCGCCCGCGCTCCGGAACTGGTGGCAGGCGGCGGCGCCGAGCTGATGGAGCGCCAGCCGCTCACCCGCCGCCGCTCCGAGCCGGGCGTGAGCTATTATGCCGGAGCCATCGCCATGCTGTTCCTGCTGTTCTCGGCGGTGCAGGGAGCCGGCAGCCTGGTGGATGAACGCCGCTCCGGCGTGTTCGACCGCATCGTCATGAGCCGCGGCGGCGTGCTGGCGCTGGTGGGGGGCAAGCTCGCCTTCCTGATTCTCCAGGGGCTTGCGCTTTCGGCGGTGCTCTTCACGGTGGCGCAGATCGTCTATGGCGTGAACGTGTTCGTGAATTTCTGGACCTTCGCGGCCGTGGCCGTCGCCGCCTCGGCCGCTGCCGCCGGCGTCGCCTTGCCGCTCGCGGCGGTCTCCCGCACCCGCCAGCAGGCGCAGACGCTCTCCACCTTCGCGGTCCTGCTGCTCTCGGCCGTGGGCGGCAGCATGGTGCCGCGCTTTCTCATGCCCGAATGGCTTAAGCACGCGGGGATTCTCACCCCCACGGCCTGGGGCATCGAGGCGTTTCAGGGGGCGCTCTGGCGCGGCGAGGGCATGGCGACGCTGGCGCCCTCCCTCCTGATCCTCCTCGGCTGGGCCGCTGCCGGCGCCGCCGTCACCCTCTGGTTCATCCGCCGTCAGGTCCGGCTGGCCTGAAGTCTCGCCCCTGCGACACGAAATCCTGAACACCGTCTGCGCTTCCATCCGGCGCCCGCGCACACTAGAACGCCTTCATGGCGATCCTCGACCTTGCCAATCCGGTCCGCTTCCTCAGCCTGTCCGCGCGCATCCTGCCCTGGATCGCCGCCGCGGCGGTGGTGACGCTTGCAATCGGCTTCTATCTCGCCTTCCAGGCGCCGCCCGACTACCAGCAGGGCGAGACGGTGCGGATCATGTACATCCACGTGCCGTTCGCGTGGCTGGGCCTGTTCGGCTATTCCATGATGGCCGCCTCCTCCATCGGCATCCTCGTCTGGCGGCATCCTTTGGCCGATGTGGCGCACAAGGCCGCCGGGCCCGTGGGGGCCACCTTCACCGCTCTGTGCCTCATCACCGGCGCGCTCTGGGGCCGGCCCATGTGGGGCACCTATTGGGTGTGGGATGCGCGCCTCACCTCCATGCTGGTGCTGCTGCTGCTCTATCTCGGCCTGATGGCACTGCGCGCGGCCATCGACGACCCCAACCGCGCCGGCCGCGCCGCCGCCGTGCTCACGCTGGTGGGCTTCATCAACGTGCCCATCGTGAAGTTCTCCGTGGACTGGTGGAACACCCTGCACCAGCCGGCCTCGGTGTTCCGCATGGGCGGCTCGACCATCGATTCCAGCCTGCTGTGGCCGCTGCTCATCTGCGCCATCGGCTTCACCCTGGTGTTCATCGCTTTGCACATGCTCGGCATGCGCACGGAGATCCTCCGCCGCCGCGTGCAGGCGCTGGAAGCCCGCGCGGCCGCGGAAGCCATGGCCTGAGCCCCCGCGCATGACACATACCGTCTTCATCGCCGCATCCTACGGCGTCTCCCTCCTCGGCCTCGGGCTGCTCGCCCTCTGGCTGGTACTGGACTATCGCAGCCAGCGGCGCACCCTGTCGGAACTGGAAGCGCGCGGCGTCGGCCGCCGCAGGGCCAATCGCACGGGAGAGGCGGAATGAGCGATCCCGTCATCACCCCCGCCCGCCCGCGCCGCCGCCTGTGGCTGGTGGCGCTGCCGCTGGTGGTGTTCCTGGCGCTGGCCGGCCTGTTCTTCTCGCGGTTGGAGACCGGCGGCGATCCCTCGCGCATTCCCTCCGCGCTGGTGGGCAAGAAGGCGCCCGTCGTCTCCCTGCCGCCGCTGGAAGGCCTGAAGGGGCCGGACGGCGCGCCGCTGCCCGGCATCGACCTTGCCGCGCTGGGCGGCAAGCCGGCGCTGGTGAACGTGTGGGCCTCCTGGTGCGGCCCCTGCCGCGAGGAGCATCCCATCCTGATGCAGCTCGGCAAGGACCCGCGCTTCAGCCTCGTGGGCATCAACTACAAGGACGCGCCGGACAATGCCCGCCGCTTCCTCGGCCAGTTCGGCCTGCCCTACAAGGCGGTGGGGGTCGACCCCAAGGGGCGCGCGGCCATAGAATGGGGCGTCTACGGCGTGCCGGAGACCTTCGTGGTGTCGAAGGACGGCACCATCGTCCACAAGTTCGTGGGGCCGCTGACCCCCGAGGCGGTGAGCAACACGCTCCTGCCGATGATGGCACGCCTCTCCGGCGGCTGAAGCCCAGCCCCCCGAGGCGTCGCCCGAGGATTAGAGATGGCCTTCTCCCCCGAAGAGATCGAGCGCTACGCCCGTCACATCGTGCTGCACGACGTTGGCGGACCGGGCCAGCAGAAGCTGAAGGCCGCGACCGTGCTGGTGATCGGCGCGGGCGGGCTCGGCGCGCCCGTGCTGCTCTATCTGGCGGCGGCCGGGGTCGGTCGGCTGATCCTGGTGGAGGACGATGTCGTCTCCCTGTCCAACCTCCAGCGGCAGGTGATTCACCGCACGCAGGACATCGATCGGCTGAAGACCGACAGCGCCCGTGACGCGGTGGCCGCCCTCAACCCCCATGTGGAGCTGGTGACGCATCCGGTGCGGATCGATGCCGGCAACGCGCTGGACTTCATCGCCCAGGCCGATCTGGTGGTGGACGGCTCGGACAATTTCTCCACCCGCTATCTGGTCTCGGATGCCTGCGTGCTGGCGAGGAAGCCGCTCGTCACCGCGGCGCTGGGCGCCTTCGATGCCACCATCACCACCATCCGCGCCCATGAGACGGGGCCGGATGGCACCCCGAACCCCACCTATCGCTGCCTCTTCCCCGAGCCGCCGCCGGCCGGCACCGTGCCCGCCTGCGCCGAGGCCGGGGTGCTGGGCGCGCTGGCCGGCGTCGCCGGATCACTCGCGGCGCTGGAGGCGCTCCGGGCCATCGTCGGGTTCGGTGATCCGCTGGTGGGGCGCCTGCTGATGATCGACGCGCGCTCCATGCGCTTCGAGACGCTGAGCTATGGCTGGGACCCGGAAAATCCGCTGACCGGCGAAGGCGCGCGCATCACCGACCTCTCCGCGCACAAGCGCAGCGCGGCGGCCTGAGGCATGGTGGAGGGCTCCGGTCGCGCGTGCGTCTATACCTGCCTGATCGGCGGCTACGAAGCGCTGAACGAGCAGCCCATGGCGGCCGCCTCCGGCCTCGACTTCCTCTGCTTCACCGATGATCCGACGCTCACCAGCGCCTCGTGGAAGCTGGTGCCCTATACCCCGGCCTTCCCGCTCGACCCGGTGCGCAGCCAGCGCATCGTCAAGCTTTCCCCGCACGATCTGCTGCCCGGCTACGACGTCTCCCTCTACATCGACAACAGCGTCATCCTGACGGCACCGCCGGAAGAGGTGATCGCGCGCTACCTGAGCGACGGGGTGGCTGCGGCCATGCCGGGGCACAGCTTCCGCGCCAGCGTCCGCGACGAATTCATGGAGGTCCTGCGCATGGGCCTCGACGATGGCGGGCGGGTGCTGGAGCAGCTCAACCATTACGTGATGACAGACCCGGCAGGGCTGGAAGCCGTGCCCTTCTGGTCCGCCATCCTCCTGCGGCGCCACCACGACCCCGAAGTCATCGCCGCCATGCGCCTGTGGCTCGCGCAGGTATTGCGCTACTCCCGCAGGGATCAGCTCTCCGGCACTTATGCGCTGGGGCGGTCGGAATTGGAGGTGGTGCGATTCGAGGTGGACAACCTGGGGTCATGGTTCCACCGCTGGCCGGTGACGGAGGCGCGCGACCGCGGCGCCTTCCCCTTCTCGCCAACCTATAGTCAGATACCAGCCGCTCTGCTGGCCGACGACTGGCGGCGCGACCGTGCGGCGCTGGAGGCGCGGATCGCGGCTCTGGAGCAGGCGCAGTCCGAGGCGTCGGCCATGGTCGGGACTGAATGTGCCCCGAACCCGCCGATACCCGTACCGAATGGCCCCCGAACATCACCGACATCGGGGCCTGTCAGCCGGCTCGCGCGTCTCGTGAGCCGTCTTTCCGGCCGCAGCCGAAACTGAGGCGTTTCCGCCTCAGAGCATCGCCGGCAGCACGCGATCCGGCGGACGGTGGCCGTCCATGAAGGTCTTGATGTTGACGATGACCTTCTCGCCCATGTCCACGCGGCCTTCCAGCGTGGCGGAGCCAAGGTGCGGAAGAAGCACGACTTTTCCCTGCCGGGCGAGGCGCACCAGCTTGGGGTTCACCGCCGGCTCGTGCTCGAACACGTCGAGGCCGGCACCGGCGATCTCGCCGGCTTCCAGCAGGCGGGTCAAGGCGTTCTCGTCGATCACCTCGCCGCGCGCCGTGTTCACCACATAAGCGTCTGGCTTCAAGAGCTTAAGACGACGGGCGGAGAGCAGGTGGTAGGTCGCGGGGGTGTGCGGGCAGTTCACGGACACGATGTCCATGCGCGCCAGCATCTGGTCGAGGCTGTCCCAATAGGTGGCGTCGAGCATTTCCTCGATGCCGGAATTGAGGCGGCGGCGGTTATGGTAATGAATCTGCAGGCCAAATGCCTTGGCGCGCCGCGCCACCGCCTGGCCGATGCGGCCCATGCCGATGATGCCGAGGCGCTTGCCCCAGATCCGCCGGCCGAGCATCCAGGTGGGCGACCAGCCGGTCCACTCTTCCTTGTCCGCGATCATCGCCTGAGCGCCTTCGGCGAGGCGCCGCGGCACGGAGAGGATCAGCGCCATGGTCATGTCCGCGGTGTCCTCGGTGAGGACGCCGGGCGTGTTGGTGACGGTGATGCCCCGGTTCAGCGCACTGGCGACGTCGATGTGGTCGACGCCGTTGGAGAAGGAGGCGATCAGCCGCAGGTTTTCCCCAGCCTGCGAGAGCACCGACGTATCGATGCGGTCGGTCAGAGTCGGCACGAGCACGTCCGCGGTCTTGACCGCCTCCACCAGCGCGGCCTGATCCATGGGCACGTCGTCGATGTTCAGTCTGGCATCGAAAAGCTCGCGCATCCGCGTCTCGACCGAGTCGGGCAGCTTGCGCGTGACAACGACGAGGGGCTTGCGACGCACCATCGTTACTCCCCATTCCCCATTTCTTAACGGTTCTGGTCCCGTCTATCAGACAGCCGGGGAAACACAAGGCGCGCCGGGACGCAGGGCCTTGACGTGCCCGCCACGTCGGCGCACCCCTCCGGTCGGTTAGGTGCGATGCGAAAGGACGATCCCATCATGCCCGCAAAGCGAACTCATCTGAAGCGAAGCCTCGACAGCCGGTCGGTGAAAGCCCTGGCCCTTGCGGCGGCGATGATGGTGGGAACGGCTGCGGGCGCAGTCGCCGCCGAGCCCGGCACCTCCGGCCTGCCGGTTCCCCGCTTCGTCTCGCTCAAAGCCGACAAGGTGAACGTCCGCAACGGACCGAACCGGGATCAGGATGTGGCCTGGGTGTTCAACCGCGCCGGCCTGCCGGTGGAGGTGACCGCCGAATATGAGACGTGGCGCCGCATCCGCGATGCCGACGGCGCGGAGGGATGGGTGTACCACTCCATGCTGTCGCTGCGTCGGACCGCCCTCGTCGCCCCCTGGCTGAAGGGCGAGACCGTGCCCCTGCGCGGCTCGGCCGATGCCGATGCCAAGGTCGTGGCCAAGCTCGAGCCGAGCGTGCTCGGCGTGGTGAAGACCTGCGACGGCAAGTTCTGCCGCATCACCGGCGACGGCTTCGACGGCTATGTGCAGCAGAACCAGCTGTTCGGCGTCTATCCCGGCGAGAAGGTGGACTAAAGGGGAGCGCCGCTCCCCTCGCCTCCCCGATTTCAGCCCTGCGTCTCGGGCGTGTGCAGCACCAGCCCGTCCAGCGCCGCCGTCAGCTTGATCTGGCAGGAGAGGCGGGAGGTGGGGCGAAGGTCGGTTGCAAAATCGAGCATCCCCTCCTCCATCTCGGAGGGCTGGCCGACCTTGTCCATCCAGGCTTCATCCACATAGACGTGGCAGGTGGCGCAGGCACAGGCGCCGCCGCATTCCGCGACGATGCCGGGAACGCCATTGCGCACCGCCGTCTCCATGGCGGTAGCACCTTCCGGTCCATCCACCTTGTGGACCGCGCCCGTGTGTTCGATAAAGGTAATGGCAACCATAGATTGTCGCTTCCCGGCTTCCGCCGCGCAGGCGGCGGTGGCTTGATCGGACGGCTCGCGCACCCCGGCCTGATGGCCGCGGCGGGGCCGCTTTCCGGCCACTGGCTATAGCGGCTTGCCTCGCGCCGCACCAGCGTGGGCGCCGATTGTCGCGCGTCCCGCCCGTGCGAACCGAATGGCCAAGCCCAAGCCAAGCCGCTCGATATTAACGATATCTTCATTAATGCGGCCGGGGCGGTTCAAACGGAGCCGCGGCCTGTCTAGGATAAGAAACGGTAAACCATCTTCGTCCGGCATGGCCGGATGACGGGGCGTGTACGGGTATCGGAGCCTTGGGCGGCATCACGCCGGGGCACCGAAAGCGGGCAGAGGCGACAGCGAGATGAAGAACCCGAAGAAGATCCAGGACCCGACCGAGGCGGCTCTGTCGGCCATCCAGGAGGCTCTGACGCTCGAGCTCGACAATGCCGAGGCCAATGCGGCTGCGGCCAAGGGGGGCGAGGCGCCCCTGCCGCCTGATCGCGGGACCCCGCTGGATCGACCGCCCGCGCCCGAACGTGTTCTCTCCGGTCCCGGACCGCAGCGTGAAGGCCGCCCCATCAACCGCCGGCCGCGTCCCCCCGAGGGTGGCGAAGTTCGCGTCGACGGCGGCCGCCGCGAGGGCGCGCCCCGCCCCCGCAGCGAAGCCGAGCGCCGCGCCGCCAACGACGACCGCCAGCCCATCGGCCAGCTTCTCGGCCAGTTGCAGAAGAAGGCGCCGGTCGTGCCCTTCTACTGGGCGACCGGCGCCTCGCTCGTGTGGATCGTCATCGGCATCATCTTCGCCTACACCGTCCATCATAGCCTGATGGCAAGCTCGAACGGGCTCCAGTCGCTCGGCGACTCCCCGGCCCTGCTCGGCATCTTCGCCGGCATCCTCATTCCCCCGCTCGCCTTCTTCGGCATGGCCAGCATCGTGCGCCGGTCCTTGGAACTGCAGGGCATCGCCCGCTCCATGACCGAGGTCGCCCTGCGCCTCGCCCAGCCGGAATCCATTGCCACGGAAAGCGTTGTCACCGTCGGTCAGGCGGTGCGCCGCGAGGTCGCCGCCATGGGCGACGGCATGGACCGCGCCGTCGCCCGCGCCGGCGAGCTGGAATCCATGGTGCGCGCCGAGGTCGCCACCCTGGAGCGCGCCTATGAGGAGAACGAGACGCGCATCCGCACGCTGATCGACGACCTGCAGGCCGAACGCCACAACATCCAGATCGAGACCGAGCGCCTGCGCGAGGGCATCATCGCCGCCGAGACCGTGCTCTCCAGCGAGGTGAAGGACGTCGCCTCGCGCATCCACACCACCATGATGGAAGCGAGCGAGCAGGTCACCGAGATCCTCGGCCAGAAGGGCGAGCACATCACCGCCGCCCTCGCCCGCGTCGGCGACAGCATGATCGACAGCCTCACCGCCAAGGGCGGCGAGCTGATCGACCGCCTCCAGCTCACCGGCTCCGACATCCGGCAGGATCTGTCCGAATCCGGCGATCTGCTGGTGGAAACCCTGCGGTCGCGCACCGACGACCTTGCCTCCAACCTGCTCGCTACCACCACCGACGTGTCGCAGCTGGTCGAGCGCTGGGGCGACGAGGTGAACAACAACATCGACCGCCTCAAGCAGGGCATCACGGATACGCTGGCCGAAAACGTCGGCCGCTTCGCCGACGACATCGACGTGCGCGTGGCCGAGGTGAACTCCGCCTTCCGCGCCACCAGCGAGAGCGCGGTGGTCGAGTTCTCCACCCGCGGCGGCGAACTCGTCCGCAAGCTCGAGGAGACCGGCGAGCGCGTCGCCGAGACGCTGGCCGTGCGCGGCACCGATCTCGCCGACCGCATCGAAGCCACCGGCAACCGCATCTACGAGGCCGTCGCGGTGCGCGGCGAGGATCTCCAGCAGCGCCTGTCCGAGACCGGCGAGCGCATCACCTCCTCGCTCGACCGCTCCAGCAACCAGGTGGTCACGGCGCTCGTGGACAAGGGCAACGAGGTCACCGCGTCCCTCAACGGTGCCGGCGAGGACATGACCGAGCGCCTGTCGCGGGTCGCCACCGAGGTCACGCAGGCCATCGGCGCCCGCGGCTCCAAGGTGACCGAACAGTTCCGCGAGACCGCCGACATCCTGGTGGCGACCATCGGCACCAAGAGCGACGCCATCAAGGAAATGCTCACCGCCCGCCTCAAGGCGATGGAGGAGACCATCACCGTGCGCGGCGCCGAGCTCGCCGACCGCATGCAGCACGATGCCGCCCACCTTGCCCGCGCCATGCAGGACGGCGTGAAGAACTTCGACACCACGGTGAAGGTGCACGCCCCCGAGCTGGTGGACCAGATCACCCACCGGGTGGCGCTGGTGAACGAGAACCTGCGCCTCGCCACCTCCACGCTGGACGAGCGCCTGTCCGCCACCACGGACACGGTGGCGACCATCATGGACCAGCGCTTCTCGCGCATCGAGCAGACGCTGGACCAGCGCGCCCAGAGCCTGACCGAGACGCTCGCGACCCGCACGGTCAACTTTGCGCGCACCATCGCCGAAGGCACGAAGAACGCCACCGAGTCCCTCGACAAGTCGGTGGAGACGCTGGAGAACTTCTTCGCCACCCGCTCCAAGGCGCTGGGCGAGGTGCTCACCGACCGTGCCGATGCGGTGAACCGCAACATCGGCGTGCGGGCGCAGGAGATCGCCTCCGTGCTCGACGGCCGCGTCCATCGCATCGAGGAGCTGGTGCTCGGCCGCCTCGATGGCGTCGCCACGTCGCTGGAAGTGCGGGGCACCGCCATCGCCGACGCCCTTGTCGGCCGCATCGAGACCGTCTCCGGCTCGCTGCGTGCCGAGGCGAGCGAAGTGGAGCGCTCGCTCACCACGCTGTCGAGCAACGTCAGCCGCACCCTCACCGAGCATTCGGAGAAGGTGGCGGACAGCCTCGGCACCCGCCTGACCGAGATCGCCCATCTCATCGACGACAAGAACGGCACCTTCCTGTCCGCGCTGGAGCGCACCAGCCAGCGCGCCGTGTCGGAGATCACCGCCACCAACAGCGCCCTGCGCACGGACGTGGGCGTCATCATCGAGCGCCTCGACGACGCCAACTCCACCTTCCAGGGTGCCCTCACCCAGGCGGTGTCCCACCTCGACGCATTCGCGGGCACCTTCGCCCGCCAGGTGGAGAGCTTCGGCGGCGCCGTCTCGGGCATCGCCCTGAGCGCCGACGCCACTGCCGAGCGCTTCCAGTCCCAGATCGGCTCGCTCAAGGAAGTCTCGACCACCGCGCTGGCCCAGATGTCCTCCCTGTCCGAGCGGCTCGAACAGAACCGCCGTCTCATGGACGAGGCGACCCAGACGCTCGCCTCCACCCACGACCAGGTGGACAGCACCCTCGCTGCGCGTCGCGAAGCGATGGAGCAGCTCGCCCGCTCCCTCGCCCAGCGGGTCGGAGACGTGGAGAGCCGCCTTGCCGCCTTCCACACCATGCTCGACGAGACCTATTCGGCCTCCCAGAAGCAGGCCAGCGAGATCGCCAGCGTCATCGCGGCGGCCACATCCGGCTCCACGGAAGCGGTCGCGCAGCAGCTCGCGCTGGTCCGCACGGCTGCCGACGCCGAGCGCGAGCGTTCCGCCGCAGCCCTGCGCGAAACCTACGAGGTGGCGCTCAACGACGTGCACACCCTCTTCGGCGAGACGGGCAACCGCTTCACCGCCGTCGCCACCGATCTCAAGCGGGTGGCCGAGGATGTGCAGCAGGCCATCACCCTCGCCCGCGAGGAGATGAAGCGCGGCATCCTCGAACTGCCCGCGGAGACCGAGGCGAGCGCCGCCACCATGCGCCGCGCGGTCGCCGAGCAGATCAAGGCCCTGGCCGAGCTCAACGAGATCGTCGCCCGGCAGGGTCAGGCCCTTGATGTGGTGGAAGCGTCCGCCCGCGCCGCGCAGCAGGAGACGGCCCGCGCCTCCCGCGAGGCATCGCGTGAGGCCCCCTCCGCCCTGCGCAGCCGCCCCGAGCGCGAGCCCCGCGCCGAGAGTCCCCGCTCGGAACTCCAGCGCTCCGAGCCGGCCCGCGCCGAGGCGAGCCGCCAGGATACCGGCCGGCAAGATATCGGCCGGCAGGAGCTGACCCGCGCCGACATCAGCCGCAGCGAGACCGGCCGTTCCGAGCCGGCCCGCAGCGAAGGCGCAAGCCTGCTCCAGTCGGAGCTGCGCCGTGCCCCCGCCAACCGCCGCGCTGAACCGGCCGAGCGTCCCGCTTCCCGGCCCGCCGCCCGCACCGAGACCAACGGTGAGGAACGCGACAGCTGGCTGACCGAGCTTCTCGCCCGCGCCTCCGGCGAGCTCAATGAAGACACTCCGCGCTCCCGCCCGGCGGCCCCCGCCCCCGTGGCGGCCCCGGAGAGCCTCGACGACCTCTCCGCCGACATCGCCCGCATGGTGGATCATCAGGCGGCCGTAGAGATGTGGGACCGTCACAACAACGGCGAGAGCCATGTGTTCTCTCGCCGGCTCTACACCCTGCAGGGCCAGCAGACCTTCGACGCCCTGAAGCGCCGCTACCGCGCCGATGCCGGCTTCCGCGAGACCGTTGATCGCTACGTCGCCGAATTCGAGCGGCTCATCGATCAGGTGTCGGGCGACGATCGCGGCAGCACGCTGGCGCGCACCTACCTCACCTCCGACACGGGCAAGGTCTACACCATGCTCGCCCACGCCTCCGGGCGCCTCGACTGAGGCAGCACGGACCGGGTCTCGTCGACGAGGCTGGACGCAACAAGGACCGCGCCGGGCCAAAGCCCCCGGCGCGGTCTTTCCATTTTCGAGGCTTGCTTGCAGGGCCGGGGAAGCCGGCAGGGAAGAGCGAGATGCGCAACCTCATCACCGACGTGCCCGGCCTCCTGGTCGGCAACGCCACCGAACCGCACATCGGCACGGGCGCGACGGTCATCCTCGCGGAGGAACCGGCGGTGGCGGCGGTGGACGTGCGCGGCGGGGGGCCTGGCACGCGGGAGACCGATCTGCTCGACCCGGCGGCGACAGTGGAGCGCGTCGATGCCATCACCCTTTCCGGCGGCTCGGCCTTCGGACTTGATGCGGCCTCCGGCGTCATGGCGGGGCTCGCCGCGCGGGGGCGGGGCTTTGCGGTGGGCACCGCGCGCGTGCCCATCGTGCCCGGCGCCATCCTGTTCGACCTGCTCAATGGCGGGGACAAGGGCTGGGAGGGCCATCCGCCCTACCACCAGCTCGGCCGCGATGCGCTGGACGCGGCAGACGTGGATTTCCACCTCGGCTCGGTGGGCGCCGGCACGGGCTGTACCACGGCGACCGTGAAGGGCGGGCTCGGTTCCGCCTCGGCCATGACCGCGACCGGCCATGTGGTCGGCGCCATCGTCGCGGTCAATGCCGCCGGAAGCCCGCTGTTCGGCGACGGTCCGCATTTCCGGGCTGGCCACTATGAGCGGGGCGGCGAGTTCGGCGGGCTCGGCGCGCCGACGCATGTTCCGGATGAGGCGAGCGATCCACGGCTCAAGGGCGGCGTCTCCCGTTTCGCCACCACCATCGCCGTCGTGGCGACGGATGCGGTGCTGACCACGGTACAGGCGCGGCGGCTCGCCATCATGGCGCAGAACGGCTTGGCGCTTTCGCTGTTTCCCGTCCACACCCCGCTCGATGGCGACGTGGTGTTCGCCATGGCCACCGGCCGCAAGCATCTGGAGGCGCCGCTGCCGGACCTCGCCCGGCTCGGCGCCCTCGCCTCCATCGTGCTGGCGCGCGCGGTGGCACGCGCGGTTTATGAGGCGCGCCGTCTGCCCTTCCCGGATTGCCAGAAGAGCTGGCACGATCATTTCGGACGCTGACGCCGTTCGTCCGACGTCGGGCCGGCGTTAGCCGGATGCACGGCGCGCGGGATCGGCTATAAGCCCGGGGATCCGAGGATCCCCATGACCGCTCCCTCCACGCCCCAAGTCCCCCTCCGCAGCCCCACCCCCGGCAAGCCTGAAGGCGCGCCGCGCCTCGGCGGGGCACTGGCCTTCCTGTTCTGGTGCGCCTGCGGCATCGCCGCATTGCCGCTGGCCGGGCTGTTCACGCTGATCTCTGCGCTGGGCCTCACCGGCGCGCGCTCCGCCCTTTTCGACTCTTTCGCGGGTGCGGGCGTGGCGCAGCAAGTGCTGCGACTGGGGCTGATGCCGCAGGTGGTCTTGTTCTGCTGGGCGGTGGCCATGGTGGTGCTCACCGTGGCCCGCGCGCGCATCGCGCTTCTCGTGCTGCCGTGGGTGCTGGTGCTCTGGCTGGCGACGACAGGCTACAGCCAGTTCGCCATTCGCGACGCCATTGCTCCGGACGGCGCCGATCTCGGCGCGTTCGCGGCGCTGATGCCGGGGCTTCTCGCGCAGGCGGCGGGCGTCGCAGCCTTCTTCGGCTATTTCCGGGAAGGCGCGCGACCGCAGAGCTTCTACCGCCGCTGAGGCGGCGCCTCGTCTTCCAGCTCGCCGTGCGGCTCCACCGGCAGCCGCCTGCGCCGGCGGCCGTTTTCGGATGCAGCGCGGGTGGCAAGGCCAGATGCCCAGCCTGATGCGGCATGAAGCGCGGCCCGCGCCGCATGGCGGGAGGCCGACGCCGCCGAAGCGACGCTCCGCCGGGCCAGGGCACCGGCCGTCGACGGTGCCGGAAGGGGGGCGGGAAGGTCCGGCTCCTGCGCCGGTGCGAGGGCTGGCGTGCCCTTCTCCATATGCAGGCGCGCGGCGAGGCGCACATGCCAGAAGGCGGCAAAGCGAGCCACCCGTCCGGTCCATCCCGAAAGGCCACCCGTGGCGAAGGGCTGGAGCAAGGCGATCCTGTCGTCCCGCTCGGCGATCGCGCCCACGATCATGCGCGCAGCGAGGAAATCGAGCCCCAGCGACCCCGCACCGGGCGCAAGCGCGTACCAGACGCCGCGCTCGCCCTCATACAGCATCGGCATCCCGCCAGGATCGGGCAGGCTTCGCGCCCGCGCGCCTTCCACCAGCCCGCTGCCGACCGGATAGACCTCGGCCGCGTGGCGCCGCAACACACGCGCCGCACCGACGCGCGTCATCACCGGCAGGGCCGACTGGGCAGCGAGCGCCAGCCTATCGCCGTCCAAATGATATGCGAGCCCGGTGAGGCCAAACTCCTCGACGACGCCGGCATAAGGCACGTTGCTGCCCGGCAGCCGGAAGCCGCCCGAAACCCACGGCGCCCGTGGCAACCGGGCGACGCCCGAGCCGAGGCGGGCAAACGCCGCCGGTCCGCACACGGCGACCTGGAAGGCGCGGACCCGCTGGTTCGCCATATCGAGATACTTGCGGACGCCCTTCAGATCGACGGAAAGCGCGCCCTCCACATTGACGAAACGCACGCCGGCCGCCCGGGCCGCGTCTTCCAGCGCCGCGACGAGGGAAGCGGTGCGCACGCGTTCGGCCGGCACGACGCCGAGGCCGGCGGCAAAGGTTTCCGTGCCGAGCAACGCCGCCAGATCGTCCGCGCCGACGAAGACTGTGGTATCGGGCGCGAGTTGCTGGCGCAGCTCGTGCTCGCGATAAAGGTCTTCCGCCGCGTGGGCTCGCGCCACGGTCAGTCGCCCGCGCGGGCCGATCTCGACGCCGAGACGCTCGGCGAGGGACAGCCCCGCCTCCGCCGCCTGGGCGGAGAGAATGAGCAGCTCCTGCGCATCGTCGCGGCCGACCCGGCTGGAAAGCTCGAGGGTCGAGAGCGGAAAGCCGGGAGCCACGACGCTGTCGAGCGGCCAGGAGGGCACGGCCGCCGAAGGGCCGGCCATGGCCAGCAACACCACGTCGCGCCCGCGCCGGGCGAGATCCGCCGCCAGAACGAGGCCGGCGACATCGCCGCCGACCACGCAGACGTCGCAGTCGATGATCCGCTTGGGGCCCGCGGCGGAGCGCTCGGGCACCATCGCATCGTGCGCGGGGGGCCGGGGCGCAGACGTCTGGCTCATGAATTGGTCCAATAAGAGATGGGCAATGCTGACGCCGCCAGCTTGAGAAAGCGTTTATTTGCGGCGCTCTAATGGCGTTTGGCCGGCTATTGCGCCGGGGGGCGTGACGCTGCGGCGCGGCAGCGGTCATTGCGCTGCACAGGCCGCGTGCGCCATAAGGAGCCGCAATTCGTTGATCGGTTAGTAACCATGCGCCGTCTCATTTTGCTGCGCCACGCGAAGTCGGACTGGCCGGACGGCATCGCCGACCCGGAACGGCCCCTTGCAGCCCGTGGCCGGAACGCGGCGCCCCGCATCGGTGCCTATATCGCGCAGGAACACCTGCTGGCCGATCGCATCCTGGTGTCGCCTGCTCGTCGGACGCGCGAGACGTGGGATCTTGTGGCCGCCCGCCTGCCGCCGCCGAAAGTGGTGGCGAGCGAGCCCCGCGTCTACGACGCGTCCGCCGCCCGCCTCATGACTGTGCTGCGCGAACAGCCTAAGGACGCCCACAGCGTGATGCTGGTGGGCCACAATCCCGGCCTCGAAGACCTGGCCGAGCTGCTTGTGGCTTCGGGCCCGGCGCCCCATCTTGCCAGCATGGCAGAGAAATTCCCGACCGGCGGCCTCGCCGTCATCGACCTTCCCGTGGACGAGTGGAGCGCGACAGCGCCCGGCATCGGCCGCCTCGACCGTTTCGTCACCCCCCGCGATCTCGGCGGAAACGACTGACGATGGCGTTCTTCACGGACGCCGTGGACGATGCGCGCATCGCGCTTCAGGCCCTGGCGGATCGGGTGGAGGGCATCGCCCATCCCACCCTGCGCCTCGGCGTGACCGGCCTGTCGCGGGCGGGAAAGACCATCTTCACCACGGCCCTCATCCACGCTCTCACCAAGGGCGCGCGGATGCCCGTTTTCGAGCCGTACCAGTCCGGCCGCATCGCCCGGGCGGAGCTTCAGCCCCAGCCGGACGACGCGGTGCCGCGCTTTGCCTATGAGGGCCATCTGGAGAAGCTGGGGGCGGAGCGGCGCTGGCCCTCCTCCACCACCCGCGTCAGCGAGCTGCGCCTCGCCATCCGCTATGCCACCCGGCGCGGCAGCCTCAAGACGCTGACCCTCGACATCGTGGACTATCCGGGCGAGTGGCTGCTGGACCTGCCGCTGCTGAACATGTCTTACGCCGACTTTGCCCGGCAGAGCCTCGCCCTCGCGCGGGCGCGGGCGCGGGCGGAGGTGGCGGCGCCCTTCCTCGCGGCGGTGGCCGACGCCCCCGCAAGCGGGCCAGCCGACGAGGCGCGGGCGCGGGAGGTGGCGGCGCGGTTCACCACATATCTCGCCGCCTGTCGCAGCGAGCGGCTGGCCATGAGCCTGCTGCCGCCCGGCCGCTTCCTCATGCCCGGCGACCTCGAAGGATCGCCGGCCCTCACCTTCGCCCCGCTGGAGGTGGAGGACGCGCCCTCTCGCGCCGACACGCTAGGCGGGATGATGGAGCGGCGTTTCGAGGCCTACAAGCACGCCGTGGTGCGGCCGTTCTTCCGCAATCACTTCGCGCGGCTCGACCGGCAGATCGTGCTGGTGGATACGCTCTCGGCGCTGAATGCCGGGCCCGCCGCCCTCGCCGACCTGGAGCGGGCGCTGGACGGAATCCTCGCCGCCTTCCGCACCGGGCGGAACAGTCTGGTGAGCACCCTTTTCCGCCCCCGCATCGAAAAGGTGCTGTTCGCCGCCACCAAGGCGGACCACCTGCATCGGGCTAGCCATGACCGGCTGGAGGCCGTGTTGGGCCGTCTCGTGGAGCGGGCGCGCGAGCGGGCGCAGGACCGTGGCGCGACTCTCGATGTGGTGGCGCTCGCCGCCATCCGCGCCACCCGCGAGGCCCGCGTGCGGCGGGGCGGGCACGAGCTGGACGCCATCGTCGGCACGCCCGAGGCCGGTCAGGACGCCGGCGGCCACGTGTTCGATGGCGAGGAGGAGGTGGCGGTGTTTCCGGGCGAGCTGCCGGCGGACCCGGATGCCCTTTTCGATCCGTCCGGTGCAGGTTTCCGGGGTCTCGCCTCATCCATGGCAGGCGACGGGCAGGACGACGTGGATTTCCGCTTCCTGCGCTTCCGCCCGCCTGCGGGCATCGGCGACGCCCCCATCCCGCACATCCGGCTCGATCGGGCGCTTCAGTTCCTGCTGGCCGACCGGCTCGTCTGAACCAGCTGGCGGTTCAGGCGTCGGAAAGTCAGAAGCCGTTCAGAACTTGGTCGAAGCCCAGCGCACCATCTGCACCAGCACCTGCTCCTGCGCCTGATCGAGGGCGGCGGTGGCGGCGGGACCGGCCGATGAGGCGGCCGGCAAGGCGGCGCGGAACACCTGCGCCGCCAGAATGCGGCCGCTCTGCGTTCCGATGAGCTTGGCGGAAATCTCCACCACGGCCACCGGCCCCTGATCGGTAATGCGCAGCGCGAAGGTGCGGATGTCCGTCACCAGCGTGTAGTCGGCATTCACGCCGTCGCCGGGACGGGCGACGCGGCGCAGCTTGCTCGCATTCTCGAACGCCTGGATGGTGCGGGCGTGCAGCAGCGCCGGGAGATTGTCGCTCCACTGGGCATCGGCGAGGTAGGCGACCTGCCCCGCTCCGGGCTCCACCATGATCTTGTCGGTGTTGAGCACGGCAAGCGCCGTCGGCGCCACCACCACCAGCTGCCCGTTGCCGCTGCCGCCGGCCGTGAAGCCGCCGGGCGCCGAGAGGTTGTAGGTGGGCGTCGGGGTCGAACCACAGGCGGCGAGAGAGAGCGCGGCACCGACGAACAGGGACGCGGCAAGCAGGCGGCGCGCCAGGGAAGCGGCCTGGGTCAGCACAGCGGTACGGGAGACGGGAACGTCGCTCATGATCGGCTCATCGCCCGTATTTCGGAATGGAGTTGCCGCCGCCCAGGATGAATTGCTGAGGGTTGCGCTCGATGCCCTTGAGCACGCGGTCGATCTCGCCGAGGGTGCGGCGTCCGTCGGTGGCCAGCGCCTCGAACTGCTTCAGGCCGGGCCCGGTGAAGCGGCTGATCTCGGTGGTGAGGACCGCCGTCCGCTGATCGAGATTGTCCGCCAGCTTGCGCACGGACGTGGCAGCCTCGGTGGCCTGGTTGAGCAGGCCGTTCTTGTCTTCAGTGGCAGCCTGGAGACTGGAAACCACCTTGTCCACCCGCTCCGCCACACCGTTAAGCTGCTTCACCAGCGCGTTCGACTGCTCGATCACACTCGTCACATCGTCCGACTTGGAGGCGACCGCCTGGGCGAAGGTGTCGATGTTGTGGATGATGTTCTTGATCTCGTCAGGATTGATCGCGTCGAGAAGAAGCTCGATCTTCTTCGCGGCTCCCTGCGCGGTATTGATCAGGCCCGACATGCCGGCCCCGCCATCGGACGCGATGCGGGGATAGCCGTTCGGGCCCGGCGGCAGCGGGGGCGCTCCCGGCTTTCCGCCGCGGATCGACACCGCGATGATGCCGGTGAGGCCTTGCGACTCCAACCCCGCGCGGGCGTCGGAGAGCACCGGCACCTTGTTGTCGATGCCGATCTGGACCAGAACCTGCCCCGGCTGCCCCGGCACGAGGCCGAGGCTCGTCACCTGGCCGACAGGAATGCCGTTGAACAGCACCGAGTTGCCCTGGCGCAGGCCGGCGACCGAGCCGTCGAAGACGATCTCATAGACCTTGCGGGCCGTGGAATCGTGCGGTCCGGCGAACCAGTACACGAAGCCGAACGCGGCCGCGATGACGGCGAGCGTGAAGGCTCCGATGATGGTGTAGTTGGCCCGTGTTTCCATGCCTCATCCCGGTTCCGTTGCAGCCTGCCCCGCTTTACCGGCCCGCTCCTTGTCCTGGCGCACCGAAAGGCGCGCAATTGCCTCGATCGCGCCTAACGGCGCGCGCTCTGAACAGCCCGTGCCCGCGTGCCGTGGAAATAGGCCCGCAGCCAAGGGTGCTGTTCCGCCATCATGTCCTCGATCGTCCCCGCCGCGATCACCTTGCCGTCAGCGAGCGCCGCGATCCGGTCGCACACCGTGTGCAGGCTGTCGAGATCGTGCGTTACCATGAAAACCGTAAGCCCCAAAGTCTGTTGCAGCGTCCGGATCAGCTCGTCGAAGTCGCCCGCGCCGATCGGATCAAGGCCCGATGTGGGCTCGTCGAGAAAGAGGATTTCAGGGTCGAGCGCCAGCGAACGGGCAAGTGCCGCGCGTTTTATCATGCCGCCGGAAAGCTCGGAGGGTAACTTTTCGGCCACATCGCATTTCAGGCCGACCATCTCGATCTTGGTGAAGGCAATCTCGTCCAGAAGCCGCTGGGACAGCTTGAGATTTTCCCGAAGCGGGAACTGGATGTTCTGCTTCACCGTGAGCGAGGAGAACAGCGCGCCCTGCTGGAACAGCACGCCCCAGCGGCGCTCCAGCGCCGAGCGCTCGCGCTCGGAGAGGTCGTCGAGATTCTGCCCGAACACCTCCACCGTGCCCGAGGTCTTCGGCACGAGGCCGAGGATGGTGCGCGTCAGCACCGACTTGCCGCCGCCCGACGTGCCGACGAAACCGAGGATCTCGCCGCGGTAGACGTCGAGATTGAGGTGGTTCAGCACCACCCGGTCGCCGAATCCCACGACGATGTCGTGGACCCGGATGATGGCTTCCCGGCCGCTGGTCTGGAGTGTGGAGGGAGAGGTCTGCGCGTCCATGGCCGCTCACATGTCGATCGCGGCGAAGAACATGGCGAACACACCGTCCATGACGATCACAAGGAAGATGGCCTTCACCACCGAGGCGGTGGTGTGCTCGCCGAGGGATTCGGCGCTGCCGCCCACCCTCAGGCCTTCCATGCAGGCGACAAGGCCGATGGTCGCGGCCATGAAGGGCGCCTTGTACATGCCGACCTTGAACTGATCGAGATCGATGGCGAGCTTCAGCCGATCGAGGAACACGTCGGGCGTGATGCCGCCATAGCCCCAGGACACCAGTCCCGCGCCGAAAATGGCGGACATGGAGCCGATGAAGGTGAGCAGCGGCAAAGCGATGACGAGCGCCAGGATGCGCGGCACCACCAGCACCTCGATGGGATCGAATCCCATCACGCGCAGCGCGTCGATCTCCTCGCGCATGCGCATGGAGCCGAGTTCCGCCGTGTAGGCGCTGCCCGAGCGGCCGGCGATCATGATGGAGACGATGAGCACGCCCAATTCGCGCAGCACCAGCACGCCGACCATGTCCACGACATAGATGTCGGCGCCGAAGCGGCGGAAATTGAAGATGCCCTGCTGCGCCAGGATGCAGCCGATCAGGAAGGTGATGAGCAGGATGATGGGCACGGCGCGGAAGCCCACCCGGTCGACCTGGTTCACCATGGAGGTGAAGCGGAAGCTGCGCGGGCGCGCCACCACCCGTAGCAAGGCGGCCACGGTGGCGCCGACGAAGTTCAGAAGCGAAAGCGCATCCTTGGCGGCATTGACGACCTCGTGTCCGAAGCGCTCCAAAATGCCTTCGTGCCGGCGCTTGGGCGGCACCGGCTCGTGCCCCATGCGGGCGAGTTCGTCCAGGAGCACCCTGTAGCGCGGTGCCAGCCCGACAACCTTGGGCTCGATGCCGGCGCCCACCCACGAGCGGCGCAGCCGCTCCAGCAGCAGGGCGCCGAAGGTATCCATGCGCTCGACGGAGGCGAGATCGATCTCGACGTCCTTGGGCTTGGCATAGGAATGGGCGGTATCGTTGACCGCCTGTTCCAGCTCGTCGGCATATTCAGACGTCCACGCACCGCGGCCGGCCACGGTCAGGCGGTCGTCCTGGCTGTGCACGGAAATCAACGAGGCGTGCGGCAACGCGGCGTCTCCAAAGGCGACCGGCGCGACACGCCGGATGGTCTCAACCCCAGAACAGACTTCGGACCTTACCGTCCGCAGCCCTACCACGACACCTGCCGCGGTCAAACCGTCGCCCCGCTTGAATCCGGCAGCAGCCCAAGCCCCTGCCGAACACGCTCCCGCCCCGCAAGGCAAGAACGCAATCTAGCCATACAGATGAGCGGAGGCGGCGTCGAGATCAGCCAGGACACACCTCGCCACCATCGTCACCTGCCCCGCGATGGGCGGCGCGGAATCGGCTATTAAGCTTAACCCATGGCCGAACTGTCTCTCAGCGTCGAGCGCTTTCCCATCGCCGGCACCTTCACCATCGCCCGTGGCTCCAAGACGGAGGCCGTGGTGGTGGAAGTGCGCCTCACCGCAGGCGGCATCACCGGTCGCGGTGAGTGCGTGCCCTATGCCCGCTACGGCGAGACCGTGGAAGGCGTGGTCGCGGCCATCGAGCAGCTCAAGGCGGACCTTGCCGCCGGCCTCAGCCGGGAAATGCTGCAGCACCGTCTGCCCGCCGGCGCTGCGCGCAATGCCATCGACTGCGCCCTGTGGGATCTGGAGGCGAAATCCTCCGGCCTCGGCTGCGCCGAACTGGCCGGCCTGCCGCCCCTGCGGCCGGTGGTCACGGCCTATACCCTGAGCCTCGATACGCCAGAGGCCATGGCCCGCGCGGCGGCCACCGCCACGGACCATCCTTTGCTCAAGCTGAAGCTCGGCGCCCCCGGCGACCGCGAGCGCCTCGCCGCCGTGCGCGAGGCGGCGCCGGACAAGCGGCTCATTGTCGATGCCAACGAAGGCTGGAAGGCCGCCGATTTGCCCACCTTGTTCGATGCCTGCGCTGCCGTCGGCGTCGAACTCATCGAGCAGCCGCTGCCGGCCGACAACGACCGCCGCCTCGCCCGGATCGACCGGCCGGTGCCGGTCTGCGCCGACGAGAGCGTCCACGACCGGGCCGGGCTCGCGGATCTGCGCACGCGCTACGACGCCATCAACGTGAAGCTCGACAAGGCGGGCGGCCTCACCGAGGCGCTGGCATTGGCGGAGGCGGCGCACGGGCTCGGCTTCTCTGTCATGGTGGGGTGCATGCTGGCGTCATCGCTGGCCATGGCCCCTGCCCTTCTGGTCGCCCAGGGCGCGAAGTGGGTGGACCTCGACGGGCCACTGCTGCTCGCCCGCGACCGCAGCCCCGGGCTTCACTACGAGGGCGCTGTCGTCTCCCCGCCCGAGCCCCTGCTCTGGGGCTGAAGCCGCGCGGCGGCTAGGGCCACGCCCGCCCCCGCCAGACCCAGCGCGCAGCCCGCCAGAAAGGCCATGGGTCCGAACACGGCCCAGAGCGGCCCGGCGGCCACGTTCGCAGCGGACGACATGAGGCTGGAAGTCCAGGCAGCGGTGGTCTGCCCCGTGCCGGAGCGATGCTCGCTCACGCCGCGCGTCACAAGATCGACCATGGCGAGATAGGTCGCCGCGAAGGTCAGGGCATGCAGCAACTGCAGCGGCAGCAACACGGCGAGGGGCGGATCGCTCGCCATCACCGCAAAGCGCACCACGGCCGCCGCACCGCCGATGGCGATCATTCCATAGGCGCCGAAGCGGCCCAGCAGTGGCCGACCGAAGCGGAACAGCACCATTTCGGCCGCGACACCCACCGCCCACAGGACACCGATGACCGTGAGCGAAATGCCCTCCGACCGCCAGTGGACGGTGGCGAAGAGGTAGAGCACCGCATGGCTCGCCTGCACCAACCCGGCCGCGACGATACCGGCGAGAAAGCCGAGCCGCGCCCGCCGGCCCGTGAGCGGAGACGGCATGGGCTCGGCCCGCGGCAGTTCCGGCAAGGCGAAGGTCGCGAGTACATAGGACACATGGCCGGCGACCATGAGCAGAACGACCGAATCCGCGCCCAGCGCGCCGACGATCACGCCGCCGGCGAGATTGGCCGCGAGGAAGCTCGCCGAGCCCCACTGCCGCGCGCGGCCATATTCCGCCCGTCCCGCCCGGGCGAGGCGCGAGGTGTAGGAATCCAGCAGCGAGAAGCCGGGGAACCACGCCGCCGACATGGCGCCGAGGATCAGGAGGATCGCCGGGAGGCTGGAGGTGAAGGCCAGAAGCACCATGGCCGCGACCGTGACCATTCCCAAGAGGGTGAGCAGCGCCCTCGGCCGTCCCAGCCGGTCCGAGAGCAGGCCGAGCAGGGGTGTCGCGGCAAGCCGGCTGAGCATGGGCACGGCCAGCACGAGGCCCATGGCCTCCGGTCCCAGTCCCCGCGCCTGCAACCAGAGCGGCAGATAGGGCTGGAAGATGCCAAGGGCGATGAAGAAGGTGCCGTAGGCTACCCCAAGCCGCAGCGCGAGCGCGCGCGGCGGCAGATTGCCCTGCCCGTTCTCCCCGGCTTCGTCCACGATGCGTCAGGCGGCGGCGAGGCAGCGGGTGAAAGTTTCCGCATCCACATTGCCGCCGGAGAGCACGATGACGGCCGTGCCGCCGGAGACGTTGAGCCGCCCCTCCAGCAGGCTCGCCAGCGCCACGGCACCGCCCGGCTCCACCACGAGCTTGAGTTCGCGGAAGGCGTATTCAACCGCCCGTGCCACCTCGGCGTCGGTCACGGACGCCGCCTCGCCGACGATGCGGCGGGTGATTTCGAAGGTGATGGCCCCGGGGGTGGGCGCCAGCAGCGCGTCGCAGAAGGAGCCATCGGGCTGGGCATTGCGCTCGCGCACGCCGGAGCGGAAGGAGCGGGCGTGGTCGTCGAAGCCCGCCGGCTCGCAGACTACCACCCGCGCCTGCGGCGCAACCCGCTTCACGGCGAGCGCGATGCCGGCCACGAGACCGCCGCCGGAGGCGTTGGCCGCCACGAGGTCGGGCACGCGGCCGAGGGCGGCGAGGTCCTGCACGATCTCAAGGCCCACGGTGCCCTGCCCGGCGATGATGTGCGGATCGTCATAGGGCGGCACCATGATGGCTCCGCGCTCGGCCGCGATGGCGCGGGCGATGGCGTCGCGGTCCTCGGTGCGGCGGTCGTAGCCCACCACCTCGGCGCCGAGCGCGCGGGTGCGGTCGCGCTTCAGGGCCGGCGCGTCGTGGGGCATGACGATGACGGCCGGCATGCCGAGGATCTTCGCCGCGGCGGCGACACCCTGGGCATGGTTGCCCGACGAGCAGGCGACGACGCCGGCAGCGCGCGCCTCTTCGGGGATCTGCACCATGCGGTTGAAGGCACCGCGAAACTTGAAGGAACCGGTGCGCTGCAACGTCTCCGGCTTCAGGAAAACGTCGGCGCCCATGCGCTCGCTCAGCGCCGGCGAGAACACCAGCGGCGTGCGGACGGCAAAGCCGAGGAGGCGCGCGGCGGCGGCATCGACATCTTCGGCGGTGGGAAGCGGGGCGGGCTGAATCTGGGAGGCGCTCATGCGCCGGAAGCTACCCGACGCCGCCGCCGAAGGCGATAGCGCCGCGCGATCGGTCCAATGTCATGCGCGATCAGCACGTTGTCGAGGAACTGCCGGGCACTCTCCCGCCACGTATAGCGCAGCGCGAAGCGGCGGGCGGCGGCGGGCGACAGCTCCAGCGCCTTGAGGCAGGCGGTGCGCAGATCCTCGTCCAGGATGCCCACCTGCTCCGTCGCATCGGCCAGCACGTCGGTCGGGCCGGTGACGGGATAGGCCGCGACGGGAAGGCCGCTCGCCAGCGCTTCCAGGAGCACGATGCCGAAGGTGTCGGTGCGGCTCGGGAAGCAGAAGACGTCGCAGGCGGAATAGACCTGCGCCAGGTCCTCGCCTTCCTTCGAGCCCAGGAAGTGCACGGCGGGGAAGCGCTCCTTCAGGCTGGCGAGGGCCGGGCCGTTGCCCACCACCACCTTGGAGCCGGGCAGATCGAGATTGAGGAACGCCTCGATGTTCTTCTCAACAGCCACGCGGCCGACGAAGAGATAGACCGGGCGCGGCAGGTTCAGCGTCGCCTCGGGGCGCGGACGGAACAGGTCTGCATCCACGCCGCGCGACCAGCGCATCAGTCGCTTGAAGCCGCGCGCCTCGAGATCCCGCTCCAGCGTGGCGGTGGAGACCATGACGCCGCCGCCGGCATTATGGAAGGAGCGCAGCCACGCATAGGTCAGCCGCTCCGGCACCGGCGCGCGGGCGGCGAGGTATTCCGGGAATTTCGTGTGGTAGGAGGTGGTGAAGGTGCGGCGCGAGGCGATACAAGCCCGGCGCACCAGGATGCCGATGGGCCCCTCGGTGGCGATATGCACGAAGTCCGGCTGCAGCGCCTCGATGCGCCGCATGATCATACGAGGCGTGGCGAGGGCGAGCCTGATCTCGTTGTAGGTGGGCAGCGGGACAGTGCGGAAGCCCTGCGGGGTCAGGAACTGCATGTCCGCCCCGAGGTTCTCGGCCTCGCGGGCGGTATGCTCCAGGGATCGCACCACGCCATTGATCTGGGGATGCCACGCATCGGTGGCCACGAGAACCCGCATCAGGCCGCCGCGCGCGCCCCCTCGACGACCTCGCCCTCCTGGGCCGGCGCATTCTTCTCCAGCTTGCGCGTCCAGGAAATGATCTCGAGGCGGCCGTCCTCATGCTCGGCAACGGCGGTGCAGCTCTCCACCCAGTCGCCGCAATTGACGTAGCGGACACCGAACTGGTCGTGGATGGTGGCGTGATGGATGTGGCCGCAGATCACACCGTCGACCTGATGGCGCTTGGCCTCCTCGGCCACCGCCTCCTCGAACTTGCCGATATAGTTGACCGCGTTCTTCACCTTGAGCTTGGCCCACTGGCTCAGCGACCAGTAGGTGAGCCCGAGGCGGCGGCGAATCTTGTTGAGGTAGGTATTGATGCCGAGGGCGGCGGTGTAGGCCCAGTCGCCCAGGAAGGCGAGCCACTTGGCGTGGCGCACGACCAGATCGAACACGTCGCCGTGGATCACCAGGTAGCGCTTGCCGTCGGCCGCCTCGTGGATGGCGGTCTCCACCACCTCGATCCCGCCGAAGTGGGTGCCGTAATAATCGCGCAGGAACTCATCGTGGTTGCCCGGCAGGTAGAGCATGCGCGCGCCCTTGCGGCCCTTGCGCAGCAGCTTCTGCACCACGTCGTTGTGCTTTTGCGGCCAGTACCAGTTGGCCTTCAGCCGCCAGCCGTCGACGATGTCACCGACGAGATAGACGGTATCGGCTTCATTGTACTTGAGGAAATCGAGGAGCAGTTCGGCCTGGCAGCCCTTGGTGCCGAGATGCACGTCCGAGATGAAGAGGGCGCGATAGCGGCGCGTTTCAGGACTGTCGCTCACGCCCGATACCTCCACCTTCCGCGGCCCACCGGTGCGACCGTAACAGCCAGCCCCGGCTAAGGCGCCATCGTGGCACCGGTAAGGCGCCCCGCTCAAGTTCGCCGGCAGGCTGGCCCATTGACCTTCCCGAGGGGCCGGCGCGCTTGCTTTCGACGCTTCGGACTTAGCCGGAGTCGTGTATCCCTTTTATGACGTCCGCCCGCGAAAAGGAAGGCCACCTGCCCAATCGTGCGACTTGCACAGATTAGATGCAGATCATTGTTACCTCGGGAAGGCGGCTAATAGTCGAGGGTCGAATCGTCCAAGTCATTCCCTCCCGCGCCCGGTCAGGCGACCTGTCAAATCGCAACATCTCATCTCTGCCGACGAGCGCGCGCGACCAGCGCTCACCGTCGAGGGGCGCATCCCGGGGCGCGGCATATTCGCCCCGCTCCTTTCGTCGCATGCGGCGTGCATCGCCTCAGAGCGCGCCGCCTCGGCTCCTGCCAGCGAAAATTATCCGTTCCACCATTGACCTTGGCCGAAGACCGCGCCAGCGTGCCCCCGCCTTGGACGGAGCTGATCCTGCACCGCCCACACCAGAACAACGCCATACAATTCCATCAGGAGCTCCCCCGATGAAGCTGGTCCGCTTCGGCGATTTTGGACGAGAGAAGCCGGGTCTAATCGATTCAGACGGCAAGGTCCGCGACCTGTCCGGCGTCATCGCGGATCTCAACGGCGAGACGCTCGCGCCCGAGAGCCTGAAGAAGATCGCCGCCCTCGACCCCGCGTCCCTGCCGCTCGCGCCGGAAGGCGCCCGCCTCGGCGCCTGCGTCGCCCGTCCGGGCAATTTCGTCGCGGTGGGCCTGAATTTCGCGGACCACGCCGCCGAGACCAACAATCCCATCCCCGAGGAGCCGGTGCTTTTCAACAAGGCGCCGAACTGCATCGTCGGCCCCAACGACGACGTGATGATCCCCAAGGGCTCGCTGAAGCTCGACTGGGAGGTGGAGTTCGCCTTCGTCATGGGCAAGCGCGCCCGCTATGTCGAGGAGAAGGACGCCCTCGACTACGTGGCCGGCTACTGCATCTGCAATGACGTCTCCGAGCGCCATTTCCAGATCGAGCGCTCCGGCCAGTGGATGAAGGGCAAGGGCTGCGAGACCTTCGGCCCGCTCGGCCCCTGGCTCGTCACCACCGACGAGATCCCGGACACCTCCACCCTCGCCATGTGGCTGGAAGTGAACGGCGAGCGCGTCCAGAACGGCTCCATGAAGACCATGATCTTCCGCATCCCGTTCCTGGTGCACTACATCAGCCAGTTCATGGTGCTGGACGCCGGCGACGTCATCACCACCGGCACCCCGCCCGGCGTCGGCCTCGGCTTCAAGCCGCCGCGCTTCCTGAAGGCCGGCGACGTGATGCGCGTCGGCATCGAGGGCCTCGGCGAGCAGCTGCAGACCGTGGTTCCGTTCAAGCTCTGAACGGAGATGGCGGCGGGGCGTTGGTCCCGCCGCTTCACGCCATCGCATCGTCGGGCACCAGCCATCCCCGGTAGTGGACGACCCGGCCGAGCCCCGGAAGAGACACCTCCACATCGAACACCGCGCGGCCCTCGGCATCTACGCTCTCGGCCGTCCGGCTCATCGGCAGAAGCATGCGCGGCAGTGGAAGGCCGCAGCAGCGGCCGGCGACGACGGGATATGTGAGCCGACCGGCCTCTACCCCGAGCGCGATGTCGAAGCTGAGCGGCCCGAACTTTTCCCGCATCACTCCGCCACCACCCGGAGAGAGCCGCGAGCGGAGCGTACGGCCGCCGAAGCGGCGCTCCCAGACCTCGCTCCCCTCGTGCCGCTCCATCCGGACCGTTACGGGGACACGCTTTCCTCCTGTTGGAAATCCCATCAGCACCCGGATCAGCCGCGCCATGCGGCCACGGCCGGTCTCGATATCCGCCTCCCCCCGCCACCGCCGCACATCCATGACCGTGTGCAGATCGCGCAGGGCGGGCGGGAGCAGTCCGAACGCCGGCCCAAGCACTTCGGCGAATACGAGCGGAAAGGCCTTGGTCGTGCGGTCCGTGGCAATATTCAAATTCGCCATGGCCTGCTCAGCCTCGCCCAGCGCGAATGCCGCCACACAAGGCCGCGCACCGGCGGAGACCGCGCCTGCCCGCAGTCCGCCGAGCATGACCCGGGCTGGGATAGCGGGCACGTGTGGGCCATCGCCGGCGCCGGCGACAAGAACCCAGTCACGCACCTCCATGGCGCCCTCGCCCGTGAGGCCGGCCACGCGCACGCGCATGCCGCCCGTGTCCGAGCCGAACGGCTCCAGCCGCTCCGCCACCCATTTCAGCGCAGGCGCGAGGGGCGCGAGGGTCCGCACCCATCCCCAGCGCACGGGCAGGGACAGGAGCAGCAGGCCCCCGTGCATGATTTTCAGCTCAAGGCCCGCGCGGAACAGAACCGACCGCGCCTTGAAATGGCTTGGCAGAAGCGCGGGATCGGGTGCCGCGTTGAAGCTCGCCCAGCGTCCGGCAACCGGGCTTTTGCCCGGCACACGCAACGACACGCGCGATAGGCCGCTCCATCCCGGCACCTGCTCGGGGCGGCCGCCCCGCCACATGCGCGTCGGTCGGCCTGCCTGTCCGACGATGGCGCGTACCACGGAGAGGCCGCGCGGAGCGCGGTTGCCCGGCGCGATGACCGTGTCGATCAGATGGATATCGGCCATGTCCGACGCGAGCTCAGCCACGGCGGCAGAGGACAGAGCCGGGACGCTCGAAACGCCGGACAGAACGGCGAGGTCGGCCTGACGCGCGGCGGCGTCCAGCACGGCGATGCCGATCGTGAAGGCCGGGTCGTCGGACAGATCGAGATAGTGCGCCCCGGCCGCGATCGCCGCCTCGGCAACCCGGTAGGGCCGCGCACCGTAGGACTGGAACGGACCTGCGGCATCGATGACGAGAAAGGGCGACAGGAGCGCAACGCGATCCGCCAGCGCCGGATCCTCCCGATCGATGACCTCGGCCCGGCCGCCATGGACGGCGCAGAAGGCGGATGCGGCGTTCCGGTCCCGTCCGGCAACGACAAGGTCAACCCGCTCGTCCCGCGCAAGCGCCATGCAGATACGAGAGCCGAAGACGCCGTAGCCGCCGAGGACGAGGACAGTCTCACGCAATGAGACGCGCCTTCAGCTCCGCCGAAGGGGCCGGGCAGGCCTGCCGGCCGAAGCGATAGCGGTTGCGGGCGACGAAATCATACAAGGGGTCGGCGATCGCTTTGGGAATCCACCCGAGCGGAGCCAAGACAGCCCATGGCCAGCCGAGCGCCCCCATCGCTGCCGCGAATGCGTGCAAACGCACATACGGGCGGCCGGAGACGATGACGATGTTGGTCTCCATCAGGTCCGCATCGAGGCCGTGCTGCGCATAGAGTGCCCGCCCGGGTGCCGACTGGGCTGTGACGAACAGGAAGCGGCGCTTGCGATCATGGCGGGCGATAAAGCGCGCGAAACCCGAGCAGAAGACGCAGGCACCGTCGAAGACGATGAGGTTCTGGGTGGGCGGAATGGAATCCATGGACATCGCCTGTCTCCGGGTCATCCATCCTATCCGACACCGTCGGCCCGTCCATCGGTCGGCGCCACGCCGACCGCATAGCGCTTCACCCTCTGCGCGCAGGCGAGATAGACGAGGGTGATGCCGGCGACGGCGGCGAGGGTGGTTGCCGGAAGCGGCACGAAGCCGAACCAGCTGCCAATCCCGCTCAGAGGCACCACGAAGGCGACGGCCAGCGCGCCCAGCGCGGAGATGATCAGCGTCCGGTCCGGCGGCGTTTCGCCGAGCGGCAGGCGGGTGCGAATGAGGAAGACCACCAGCACCTGCGTGGCGATGGATTCCAGGAACCACGCCGTGCGGAACGCCTCCACACCGGCGCCGAGCACCAGCAACAGCACGGCGAAGGTGAGAAAATCGAACAGCGAGGAGAGCGGCCCCATCACCGCCGCGAACCGCACCAGCCCCTTCATGTCCCACTGCTGCGGCGTGGCGAGGTCCGCCTCGTCCACGGCGTCGAAGGGAATGCCGACCTCGGAGAGGTCGTAGAGCAGGTTGTTGAGCAGGATCTGCGTGGCGAGCAGCGGCAGGAACGGCAGGAACAGGCTGGCCGCCGCCATGGAGAGCATGTTGCCGAAGTTGGAGCTGGCGCCCATTCGCACATATTTCAGGATGTTGGCGAAGGTCCGCCGCCCCTCCTCCACCCCGTCCGCCACCACGTCAAGATCGGGCGCGAGGAGGATCATGTCGGCGGCAGCGCGGGCAACGCCCGTCGCCCCATCCACCGACAGGCCGACATCGGCGAGCTTCAGGCCGGGCGCGTCGTTCACCCCGTCGCCGAGGAAGCCGACGGTCTCGCCATCGGCCATCAGGGCCCGCACCACCCGCACCTTCTGGTTCGGTGTCATGCGGCCGAAGACGTTCACGCTGCGCACGCGCACCCGCAGGGCGTCGTCGGACAGGTGCGCCACTTCGGCGCCGGAGAGTATGTCCGCGGCATCGATGCCGAGTTCCCCGGCGACGCGGGCGACCACCGTGGGGTCATCCCCCGACAGCACCTTCACCCGAACCCCTGCCCCCGTCAGCCGGGCCAGCGCATGGGCGGCGGTGGGCTTGGGCGGATCCTCGAACAGGCAGAAGCCTTCCAGCACGAGACCGGATTCGTCCTCCGGCTCCAGACTGCCGGTGCGGGCCATGCCGTCCGGGGTGCCGGCGCGCGTGGCGATGGCGATCGCGCGCAGGCCCTGCTCCGCGTGCCGCTTGAGCTGGGTCGCGATGGCGGCACGGGCCTCAGCGTCCAGTTCGACGATTGCGTCCCCAACCCGGCGGCTGGTGCATACGTCCATCACCGCTTCCGGCGCGCCCTTGCAGACGAGGAGGCGTTCGGCGGCGCCGTCCCCTGCCCGCTCCGCCAGCACGGAACCACGTCGGCGCTCATAGCCGAAGCCGAGGCGGGAGGGGGCCGACCAGCCGTCCGCCGCATCCGGCGCGGCGGCGGCAAGGGCCGTGTCCATCCAGCTGCGGTCGCCGGCCAGCTCCGCGCACAGCGCTGCGAGTTCGGCTGGCCGGTGCGTCGCCTGCCCGCTTGCGTCCTCGCTGCCGGCGAGGACGATCTCGGCGGAGGTGAGCGTACCGGTCTTGTCCGTGCAGAGCACCGTCATGGCGCCGAGGTCGTGGATGGCGGTGAGGCGCTTCACGATCACCTTGCGCTGCGCCATGCGCACCGCCCCGCGCGAGAGGGTGACGGTGGTGATCATGGGCAGCAGCTCGGGCGTGAGGCCCACCGCAAGCGCCACCGCGAACATGAGCGATTCCAGCAGCGGCCGCCCCAGCACGAGATTCACCGCCAGCACCGCCACCGACAAGACGCCAGCGGCGCGGGCGATGACGAAGCCGAGGGCCCGCAGGTCGCGCTGGAAGGGCGACAATGCGGACTCTTCGGCGAGCAGGGCAGCAGCGGCGCCGAACAGGGTCGAGCGGCCGGTGGCGACCGCGAGGGCCACCGCCTCGCCGCTCTGCGCCACAGCACCACGGAACAGCGCGTTCGTCGCCTCCGCCGCCACCGTGGACGAGACGGCACCGGGCCGCTTCTCCACCGCATAGGGCTCGCCCGTGAGCGCCGCCTCGTTCGCGGCGAAGCCATCGGAGGAGAGGATCACCGCATCCGCCGGGATGATGTCTCCGGTGCGCACGCGGAACACGTCGCCGGGCACGATCCGGTCCGTGGGGAGCGTGCAGAAAACGCCATCGCGGCACACCTCGGCCGTCAGCGCGACCTGCTCGCGCAGGGCCGCCGCAGCCTTGGAGGCCCGCGCCTCCTGCACCGTGTCGAGACCGATGGACGCGACGATGACGAGGATGATGATGGCCGCGCTCGCCGCATCTCCCGTCGCGGCGGAAACGCCGGCGGCCACGAGCAGCATGAGGATCAGCGGTTCCAGCAGGCGGCGCAGCAGGGCGCGGATCGGTCCGCTCCGGCTCGGCGGCTTGTCGAGGTTGGGGCCGAAGCGATCAAGCCGCTCGGCCGCCTCGGCGGACGACAGTCCGGTGGTGCCACAGGTGAGGCGCCGGCAGAGGGCGTCCGGCGCCTCTGTCCAGAAGGCCGCCGTCCCCGCATCGACAGGTGCGCTCCCGACGGGAGAAGCCTCGTCCTGCGAACCCTGTCCGGCGATCTCCACGGGCGGCCTCCGGCGCTGTTCGAGCCGCCGGGAGCCTAGAGCACATTTGCGGCCAGCGGGTACCGGCCTCGATCAAGAAACGGCGGTGAAGGCGACCTTCCGCAGCGGTCTCATTGCATCGTGGTCGTGGCCAGCCAGCTCTTCACCGCGCCGAGGGCCTCGGTGCGGTTGCCGGTGCGATGCTGGGCCTCCTGGAAGACGGCGAGTTGCACGTCCGCGCTGGTGCCTTCCTCGGCAATGGTGCGCACGCGCATGAGGGCATCGAGGCAGCCCAGCGCTTCCGCATCCGAGGCCACGAGGTTGACGAGCCCATCCACCGCATCCCGCACAGCCACGGCGCGGCGCTGGGCAAGATCCACGAATGACCCGTGCACGCCATAGCGCTGGGCGCGCCACTTGTTCTCGTCGGCAATGGCCCGGTCCACAGGCCCCACATCGCGGTTGTGGTGGGGATTGCGGACGAGGAACCGCACCAGCGAACGGTAGAGGGCGGCGATGGCCACCGTGTCCGTCGAGCGGGTACAGCTGTCCGGCGCGCGCAGTTCCAGCGTCGGCAACTGGCGCGAGGGGCGGATGGCCCACCACACATAGCTCGAATCGGTGATGGCCCGCGCCGCGACCATGGCTTCCACATAGCGCTCATAGGCGGCGCTGTTCTCGAACATCTCCGGCAGGCCGGTGCGCGGCAGCTCGTCATAGGCGGCGAGCCGGTAGCCCATGAGCCCGGTCTGCTTGGCGCCCCAGAAGGGCGAGGAGGTGGAGAGGGCGATGAAGTGCGGGATATAGGGGACGATGCGGCGCATCACGTCCACCCGCTCGTCCGGGTCGGGCAGTTCCACATGCACGTGCAGGCCGCACACCATGTTGCGCTCGCCCAGCATCTTGAGGTCGTTCATCACGCCGTCGTAGCGGTTCGCCCGCGTGGCGCGCACACCGTCCCAGGTGGCGGTGGGGTGTGTGCCGGAGGCGATGACGGCGAGGCCGTGCTCGCCCGCGACCTGCGAGACGGCGTGGCGCAGTCCGCGGATTTCATCCAGTGCGCTGCCGATGCCGGTGACCGGGCGGGTCGCGATCTCCAGCTGCGACTGGAGCATCTCCACCGAGACGGCGTCGCCCAGCCGGTCCTTCAGCTCGTCGAAAAAACCTGCCGGCATGCGCTTTTGCACCGCCTTCGTCTGGGCGTCGACGACGAAGAACTCCTCTTCGATTCCGAAGCTGTAATCGTTCGACACGGAGCCCTCCACAGAACCTGGCGTCACGGCGAGCCAGTAACGCCCGCCCTATTGCGAAGTTCCGGGGAGACTGACGCGAAATCAGTCCAAATTTGGGCACTGATTCACGCGCCAGAATGCACGTTAAGGTTCAATGTCTTCCCGCGATGCACGCGAGATCGACAAAATCCAAAGTAGTTCGCGAACGAATCGCAAGAACTATTTTATGTCCACCGATGGAACAAAAGCCCCCTATGGGCGTTTAAACCGCCTCACCGGCGCGCCGCATTCACCAGCGCAAGGGCGGCGACGGCTGCCGTATCGGCGCGAAGGATGCGCGGACCGAGGCTGAGTGTGAGGCCTCTCGGGGCGATACGCGTGCGCTCCTCGGGGCTGAATCCCCCTTCCGGACCGATCAGGACGCTCACCGGTCCCGGCCGGGCCTGCTTCAGCGCGGCAATGGGGTCTTCGTCGGCCGAGGCCTCATCGCAGAACACCAAAAGGCGGTCCTCGGCGAGGGATGCAAGCCAGCTGTCGAGCGGGCGCGGCTCCTCCACATGGGGCAGGCTGAGGATGCCGCACTGCTCGGCAGCCTCGATGGCGTTGGCCGTCATGCGCTCGACATTGACGCGGGAGACCTGGGTGTAGCGGGTTATTACCGGGCTGAGGATGCCCGCGCCCATCTCCACCGCCTTCTGAACCATATAATCGAGCCGCGCGTGCTTCAGCGGCGCGAACGCATATTCCAGCGTCGGCGCGGGCGGCTGGGCGCGGGTCTCGCGCAGAACTTCGAGGCGCACCTCGCGCTTGCCGCCGGCGATCCGTGTCGCTCGCCACTCCCCGTCCCGGCCGTTGAACAGGAGAATGTCCTCGCCGACCCCGAGGCGGATGACATTGGCCACGTAATGCGCCGCCTCGCGCTCCAGCACGATCTCGGCGCCCTCGGCCAGATCGGCGGCGACGTGCAGGCGTTGGGCGTGGAAATCGTGCTCGGGCATGGCGGCTCCTCTCGCGGGAGGGACACCACGCATCGGCGCGCGTTGCAAGCTTGCGCTTTCGAGCCCCGGAAACGAAAACAGGCGGAGACCCGAAGGGCCCCGCCTGTCTCACCCCCCGAACGCCCCTCGGGAGACAACGCCCTGACCGGCGCTCAGGTATTATCCACAAGAGCAGCCTTTGGTTGCATCCCCCGAATGGAGGATGCGAGGGACGCAGATACCGTGTCAGACGCGGCAAGGCGTCGCCCGGAGCCCCTCAAGGCTCGGTATCGACGCCTCCCTGTCAGAGCTTACTTGGAGCCGTCGGGCTTGAACTGGGCGAGGAAGGCGATGAGGTCCTTGCGCTCGTCCTCATTCTTGACGCCGGCGAAGGCCATCTTGCCCTTGGGCACGAGGTGCTTGGGATTCTCGATGTAGTCGTTGAGGGTCGCCTCGTCCCACACCTTGCCGGCGGCGGCGCCGTCCTTGATGTCCTGGGAATAGGCATAGCCCTCGAAGTGCGCCCACTTGGCGCCGACGATGCCGTTCAGCGGCGGGCCGACCTTCACCTTGGCGTCGGGGCCGATGGCATGGCAGGCCATGCACTTCTTGAATACGGTCTCGCCCTTGGCGACGTCGGGGTCGGCATAGGCCGAACCGGTGGCGGCGGCGAGGACAAGGGCAGAAGCCAGAACAAGACGCATTGAGCTATATCCTCTCTGTCGGCCGGGCCCCGGCTGTGCATGGCGGTGGTGTTCGCACCTGCAGTTTCGCGGAAGCCAGCTTGGATGCTTTACCGGGCAGACGCCTCCACCTAGGACACGACATATACCCCCGGCGGAGGGGTCGGGTTCCTTAGCATGTTTCCAACCCGGCCTTCGATGCGACCTTGAGACCACCCGGAACGACGGCTTGAGCGTGACCCTTGTTGTCAAAATTGGTGGAAGCCTGACGCGGGGTGCCCCGCCCCGGCTTCTGCTTGAACGCCTCTCGGGCCGGAAGGGGCTGGTGCTCGTGCCGGGGGGCGGAGCCTTGGCCGATCAGGTTCGCGTGATTCAGCCGCAGATGGGGCTTTCCGATGGGGCAGCCCACCGCATGGCGATCCTCGCCATGGAGCAGATGGCCCACGCGTTCCTCGACATGGCCCCGGGCCTGCGCCCCGCGCGGACGCCGGCCGAGCTGACGTCCGCCGCCGCGACCGGCGCCGCCCTGTGGCTTCCCGCCACCATAACCCTCGACGCGCCGGACATCCCCCAGGGCTGGGACGTGACATCGGACAGCCTCGCCCTGTGGCTCGCCGTGCGGCTTCCGGCCCCACGGCTGGTGCTGGTGAAGGCGCCGGGTGTGACGATCCCTCAGACCGGCGACCGCGCGAGCGATATTGCGGCCTGGACTGCGGCCGGTCTGGTGGATGCGGCTTTTGCGACCATGGCACGGGGATATTCTGGCGATATTGTCCTCGTCCCCGCCGACGACGGGGCGCTGATGGAGCAGGCGCTCAAACCGCTTGCACCGCAGAGCATCGAGGAAACGAGAGAAGGCCCGCGCCGATCATGAGCGAGACCCGTTCCAGCAAGAAGCCGCCCCGCTGGGCCTGGGCCCTCACCGGCTCGGGGCACTATTTCACCGAGAGCATCGAGATCATCCGCGAGCTTCAGGACGTGGACCTGTTCATCTCGGACGCGGCGGACGAAGTGCTGCGCATGTACAAGCAGGACAAGGAACCCCTGCCGGCCCAGACCCAGGTGTTCCGCGACAATTCGGCGTCCTCCGCCTCCGTCGGGCGATTCTATCACGGCGAGTATCACACCCTCGTCGTCTCCCCAGCCTCCTCCAACACGGTGGCGAAGGCCGTGCACGGTATCTCGGATACGCTCGTCACCAATTGCTTCGCCCAAGCCGGCAAGTGCCGGGTGGCCTGCATCGTGTTCGCCTGCGACAGCCAGCCGGAGATGATCACCATGGCACCGGAAGGCCCGGTGCCGGTCTATCCGCGCCGCATCGATCTGGACAACACCGCGAAGCTCAAGACCTTCGAGGCGACCGTGGTGGCCGAGACGCTGGAGGAACTGCGCCTCGCCGTCGCCCGTCGCCGGGCCGAGCTTGCCACCCTCTATCCCGTCCCGGCCTGAGCCATGGCCGAGCGCGTCGCCCTCGTCACCGGCTCGCTGGCCGAGCCGCGCATCCGCCGCATCGCGGAGGAGCTTGCGGACGGCACGCTTGATCCGGTGGTGGTGAACATCGGGGTGAAGGTCGCGGCGCTGATGACGGCGGAGATTGTGGAGCGCCGCCTCAAGCTGCCCGAGGGCACGGACAAGGTGCTGATGCCCGGCCGCTTCCGGGGCGACTTGGAGCGCCTCGCCGCCCGCTTCGGACTGCCGTTCGAGCGCGGCCCGGAGGAGGCGGCGGACCTGCCCGGCTATTTCGGCCGCGGCAAGGGCCGCAACGTGCCCCTCGACCGCCACGATGTGACGCTGTTCGCCGAGATCGTGGACGCCACCCGCCTCACCATCCCGCAATTGCTGGACCGTGCCCGCTTCCTGAGGGGCGAGGGCGCGGACGTGATGGACCTCGGCGCCTTGCCCGACAATCCGTTTCCACATCTGGAAGAAGCCATCGCCGCCCTCAAGGCCGAGGGCTTCAAGGTGAGCGTGGACAGCTTCGATCCGGAGGAGCTGCGCCGCGGCACCCGCGCCGGGGCGGACTATCTGCTCAGCCTCAACGAAACCAACCTCGCCATCGCCGATGAAGGCGCGGCCGTGCCGGTGCTGGTGCCGGCGCAGGCTGGCGATCTTGCGTCCCTTATCCGGGCCGTCGAGGCTTGCGAGGCTGCCGGGCGGCCCTTCCTCGCCGATCCCATCCTCGATCCCATCCATCTCGGCTTCACCGCCTCGCTCGTGCGCTATGCGGAGTTGCGGCGGCTGAAGCCGGACATCCCCATCCTGATGGGCATCGGCAATGTCACCGAGCTGACGGACGCCGACACCACCGGCATGAACGCGCTGCTGATGGGCATCATCTCCGAGCTGCGCCTCAATGCCGTCCTGGCGGTTCAGGTGAGCCCCCATTGCCGCACGGCGGTGCGCGAGTTCGACCGGGCGCGGCGAGAATATTACGCCGCGCGCGAGGCCGGCGCCCTGCCGCAGGGCTTCGGCGGCGGGCTGATGGCCCTGCGCGACCGGCGCCCCTGGTCCACTACTCCGGAGGAGGTGGAGCGGCTCGCTGCGACCGTGGCCGACCGCAATTTCCGCATCGAGGTGACGGAACAGGGCATCCACGTCTACAACCGCGACGGCCACCATGTGGCGGCGGACCCCTTCGCCCTCTTCCCCCACCTCAAGGTGGAGGATGACGGCGCCCACGCCTTCTATCTCGGCGTGGAGACGGCGCGGGCGGAGATCGCCCACCACCTCGGCAAGCGCTATGCGCAGGACGAACCCTTGAAATGGGGCGTCGCGGGCGAGACCGGCGGCAGCGCCGAGGAGGCCCATCGGTTGACATTCAAGGAAGCGGGCTCGACGCTTTCATCGAAGAAGAAAGGCGAAAGCGCGTGATCCGGGAGACCATCGTCACCACCGTCTCGGCCGCCGGGGAGGCGCATATCGCCCCCATGGGCGCGACCGTGGTGGAGGGCGGCTATCTGCTCCAGCCCTTCCGCCCCTCGCGCACGCTGGACAATCTGGCGTCGGCGAAGAGCTGCGTGGTGAACTTTTCGGACGACGCCCGCATCTTCGCCGGATGCATCACCGGCCGGCACCGCTCCTGGCCCACCGTTCCCGCCACCCTTCTCAAGGGCGCGGCGCGCCTCGCCGACTGTCTCGCCCATGACGAGGTGGAAGTGGTGCGCATGGAGGACGACCCCACCCGGCCCCGCTTCTTCTGCCGCACCATCCACCGCGAGACCCATGCACCCTTCCTCGGGCTGAACCGCGCCGTCGCCGCCGTGCTGGAAGGCGCCATCCTCGTCTCGCGCCTGCACATGATGGACACGGACCGGGTGGACCGGGAGATGAACTATCTCTCCATCGCCATCGACAAGACCGCCGGCCCGGCCGAGCGGGAGGCGTGGGACTGGCTGTGCGAGACCATCGCCGACCACCGGGCGCGAGCGGCATCATGACGGCGCACGTTCCGGCCCGGCCGGGCCTCCTTGCATCGGTGGCGACCCTCGACGAGATGCGCACGGCGCTGGCGGCGGGCGTCGATATCCTGGATCTCAAGAACCCGTCCGAGGGCGCGCTGGGCGCCTGGGCGCCGGAAGCGCTGCTGGACGCCGTGGCCCTGTGGCGCGCCGCCGGCGCACCGGGCAGCCTCAGCGCAACGGTTGGCGACCACCCGCTGGACCCGGACGCGCTGCGCGCCGCCGCCGAGCGCACCTCCGCCACCGGCGTGCCCCTCGTGAAGATCGGATTTGCCCGCGGCGATGGCGCCGCCCTACCGCCCGTACTCGAAGCCCTTCGCCCCTTCGCCCGCGAGACCCGGCTGATCGCCGTGCTCTTCGCCGATCAGGCGCCGGACCTTGCTGCCGTGCCGCTGTTCGCCGCCGCCGGCTTCCATGGCGTGATGCTGGACACGGCGGACAAGGCGGCGGGCGGCCTGCTCGCCCATCTACCGGTGGAAACCCTCGCCCGCTTCGTCGCGGCCGCCCGAGCTGAAGGGCTGCTGACCGGCCTCGCGGGTTCACTGAAGATGGCGGATATCGCTCCGCTGGCGGCGCTGCGGCCGCATTATCTCGGCTTCCGTGGAGCCCTGTGCGCCGAGGGGCGGACCAGTGCCCTCGATCCGGCGCGTCTGTCCGCCGTGCGCAATACGCTGGCGGGGCGCATCCGCGCCTGAGGCAGGTCAGGCGGTCGAAGTTGCTGCCACCACCGCATCCAGAATATCGCCCGCCGCTGCAATCTCCGCCTCGGTCACGGTCAGCGGCGGCAGCATGGCGAGCACATTGCCGAGCGGCCGGGCGAGAAGCCCCTGGGCGGCTAACGCCTCCGCCAGAGGCGCGGCCGGCCCGGCGCAGACCAGCCCCTGAACGAGGCCGGTGCCCGTGGTGTCGGTGAAAAGGTCGGGCCGGCGCCAGCGCAGGGTGGCGAGACGGTCCTCCAGCTTCCAGCCTATCTCCTGCACCCGCGTCTCGAAGCCGGGCGCAAAAGCGGTCGCGAGGACCGGCAGCAGGCCGGCGGCTGCATCCTCACCCAGCAGCAGCAGGCCGGAGGGCAGGCTGCGGGCCAGACGGGCGCTGAGCACCAGTGCCGAAGCCCCCTCCCCCTCCTCGGCCTTGCCCGGCAGCCCATCGATGACCATCACATCCGGGGCCACGCCGCGCCATTCGTGGGCGAAGGCCATGCCGGTACGTCCGAGGCCGGCGTCGGTCTCGTCGAACATCAGCACGACGCCATACTCATCCGCCGCCTGCCGTGCCGCCGCGAGGAGGAAGCCCGGCAGAAAGCGCAGGCCGACATCTATGGCGGCAGGCGCGAGCAGCAGCGCCGCCACATTCGGCCCCATGGCGGCCTCGATGGCCGCTTCGTCTTCCGGGATGCGCCGCGCACCCGCATCCTGCGCGAGCGCCGGGGGAAGCCGCGGGTCGTCGGAGACAACGACGATCTCCCGCCGCTTTGGCCGTCCCGCCGTGCGGTGGTGGGCGCGGATGGCCTCGACCGCCGCGCGCCACGCTGTCGCGCGATCGGCAAAGAAGCGGGCGACGTCGCCGAAGGAATGGTCTGTCAGGAGGGCGGCGCATCTGGCGGAGGCGGAAGCACCTTCCCCTTCGCCCATCTCTCCTTCGATGATCCGCGCGGGATCGAAGCGGACGGCGCCCGAGAAATCGAGCACCGGCGCCGCAACGGCGGCTGCGTCGTCGGGCGGCGCTTCAATGCCGTCAGCATCTGGGGCGATTGCGGACACGCTCTCCTCCATCCCCGGGATGAAGCAAGGAGCGCGCCGGGATCAGTCGTACTTGATGTAGGAAAAGCGCAGATCGTGCTGCGGCGTGCCCTCAAGCGGCGCATCCTCGCCGGCACCGGGCTGCCACTGCACCACCTCCTCGATCTTCTTCGCGAGGGCGAGATCGCGCACGGTGATGCCCTTGGCGTCGTGGGACTGGAGCCGCACCTCCACCCATGCGTAGGAGGCGGTGAGGTCGGGATGGTGCCACGCCGCCTCCGCCAGATGGCCGACGGTGTTGATGACCATCAGCGTGCCCTTCCAGCTGTTGGTCTTGTAGGTGCGTTTGATCCAGCCGTCCTCGTAGCGCCAGTCGGGCAGCTCGGCGGCCAGGTGGGCCGCCACCTCTTCCGGCGTGAAGGTCTTCTTGCGATCGACGGTCATGGTCGGCTCCGCGGCAGGGCCCGGGCGCGCGCAGTTGATCTTGCCAGTTGATCTTGCACAGTGCGCCACGCGCCGGGTGATGCTGTATAAGGACGAGGCCCGCGGCAGCCCCGGGGATATCCCGTTCTGCCGCAGCGGATGGAGAACCATGTCGAACGCGCTCGCCTTCCTCGTCAACACGTCGATCGTGCTCCTCACCGTCGCCGCCATGGAAGGCGTGGCGTGGGCGGCGCATAAATATGTGATGCACGGCTGGGGCTGGGGCTGGCACAAGTCGCACCACGAGCCGCGCGAAGGCGTGTTCGAGCGCAACGACCTCTACGCCGTCGTGTTCGCCGGCATCGCCATCCTGCTCATCTACTTCTACCGCAATGGCGGCCCGCTGCTGTGGGTGGGCGTGGGGATGACCGTCTACGGCTTCCTGTATTTCTTCGTCCACGACGGCATCACGCACCAGCGCTGGCCGTTCCGCTACGTGCCGCGCAACGGCTATCTCAAGCGGCTCGTTCAGGCGCACCGGCTGCATCATGCGGTGGAGGGCAAGGAGGGCTGCGTCTCCTTCGGCTTCATCTACGCGCCGCCGCCGGCCGCGCTGAAGGCCAAGCTGAAGAAGCTGCACGGCGGCAGCCTCAAGAACGGCGAGGCGGCGGAATAGCCGCGCAATTCCTGATCCTGAAACGAAAAGAGGCGGCACGGGAGCCGCCTCTTTCTTTTGATCGCAGTGCCGTCAAGCCTTGACCAGCGGCAGCTTGGGCACCGGGCTGCCGGAGCGTCCCGGACCACCGGCCGGCCCGCCCTTCGGGCCCTTGCCCTTGGGGGTGGGCTTGGCCTTCGACTTGGCCGCCGGCTTGCGGCGCTTGGCGGGGGCCGGGACGATCTTCTCCGGCTTGGGGGTGACGGGGCCTTCGGGGAATTCGAAGCCGAGCTTCGACTCCCTGCCTTCGCCCTCCACCACCACGCGCACGTGGCCGCCATTCTTGAGCGCGCCGAACAGCACGAGGTCCGCCAGCGGGGTCTTGATGAACTCCTGGATGACGCGGGCCATGGGCCGCGCCCCCATCTGCTCGTCGTAGCCGCGCTCCACCAGCCACGCGCCCGCCTCGTCGGAGAGCTCGATGGTGACGTTGCGGTCGGCGAGCTGGGCCTCCAGCTGGAGCACGAACTTCTCCACCACCTGGGTGATGACCTCGGGCGGCAGGTGGCCGAACGGGATCACCGCGTCGAGGCGGTTGCGGAACTCCGGCGCGAAGGTCCGGTTGATGGCCTCCGAATCGTCGCCCTCGCGCTTGCTGCGGGTGAAGCCGTAGGCGGCCTTGGCCAGATCCGCCGCACCCGCATTCGTGGTCATGATCAGAATCACGTTGCGGAAGTCGATCTGCTTGCCGTTGTGGTCGGTCAGCTTCCCGTGGTCCATCACCTGCAGGAGGATGTTGAAGAGGTCCGGATGGGCCTTCTCGATCTCGTCCAGCAGCAGCACGCAGTGCGGGTTCTGGTCCACGCCGTCCGTCAGCAGCCCGCCCTGGTCGAAGCCCACATAGCCGGGAGGCGCGCCGATGAGGCGGCTCACGGTGTGGCGCTCCATATACTCCGACATGTCGAAGCGCAGGAGCTGCACGCCCAGGATGGAAGCGAGCTGCTTGGCCACTTCCGTCTTGCCGACGCCGGTGGGGCCGGAGAACAGGTAGCAGCCGATGGGCTTCTCCGGCTCGCGCAGGCCGGCACGGGCCAGCTTGATGGAGGCGGAGAGCGCCTCGATGGCCTTGTTTTGCCCATAGACCACCCTTTTCAGGGTCGTCTGCAGGTTGGCCAGCACCTCGGCATCGTCCTTGGAGACGGTCTTGGGCGGAATCCGCGCCATGGTGGCGATGGTCGCCTCGATCTCCTTCAGGCCGATGGTCTTCTTGCGCTTGGCCTCGGGCAGCAGCATCTGGGCCGCACCCGACTCGTCGATCACGTCGATCGCCTTGTCCGGCAGCTTGCGGTCGTGGATGTAGCGGGCCGACAGCTCCACCGCCGCCTTGATGGCGTCGTTGGTGTAGCGCAGCTTGTGGTAGTCCTCGAAGTAAGGCTTCAGCCCCTTCAGGATCTCGATGGCGTCCGGCACGGTGGGCTCGGCCACGTCGATCTTCTGGAAGCGGCGGACGAGGGCGCGGTCCTTCTCGAAATACTGGCGGTATTCCTTGTAGGTGGTCGAGCCCATGCAGCGGAGCGAGCCCGAGGCGAGCGCCGGCTTCAGGAGGTTGGACGCATCCATGGCGCCGCCCGAGGTCGCACCGGCACCGATGACCGTGTGGATCTCGTCGATGAACATGATCGCGTTGGGATAGGCCTCGATCTCCTTCACCACCTGCTTGAGACGCTCCTCGAAGTCGCCGCGATAGCGGGTGCCGGCGAGCAGCGCGCCCATGTCGAGGGCGAAGACGGTGGCGGTGGCCAGCACCTCCGGCACCTCGCCGTCGTTGATGCGCTTGGCGAGACCCTCGGCGATGGCGGTCTTGCCGACGCCCGGATCGCCCACGAAAAGCGGATTGTTCTTCTGCCGGCGGCAGAGCACCTGGATGGTGCGGGTGATCTCGCTGTCGCGGCCGATGAGGGGATCGATCTTGCCCTCATGCGCCTTCTTGTTGAGGTTGATGCAGTAGGCGTCGAGCGCGTCGGCCTTCTTCTGCTTGTCGTCGCCAGACTTGGTCTCGGTCTCCTCCTCGGCGCCGCGTACGGGGCGGCTCTCGGACATGCCGGAGCGCTTGGCGATGCCGTGGGAGATGTAGTTGACCGCGTCGTACCGCGTCATGTCCTGCTCCTGCAGGAAATAGGCGGCATGGCTCTCGCGCTCGGCGAAGATCGCGACGAGCACGTTGGCGCCCGTCACCTCCTCGCGGCCCGAGGACTGGACATGGATGACCGCGCGCTGGATAACGCGCTGGAAACCGGCCGTGGGCTTTGAATCGTCGGAGCCGGACTGGACGAGATTTTCCAGCTCGGTATCGACATATTCGATGAGGTTGCGACGGAGCTTCTCCATGTCGACGTTGCAGGCGCGCATGACGGCGGCCGCATCCTGATCATCGACGAGCGAGAGAAGCAGGTGCTCGAGAGTCGCGTATTCGTGGTGGCGTTCGTTCGCGAGGGCCAGAGCGCGATGGAGCGACTGTTCGAGGCTGCGTGAGAATGTAGGCATCGACACCTCTTTCGCGCGTCGCACCGGACTTTCGGAATCTTCCCCCAGATCCGGAGCACGTGCACCATTCACACAAACTTCGTACTGGATGCCGCAGTGCGCAAGTCCCTCGGCGAAAGGAAAGCGCGCGGGCCCGCCGCCGAATTCCGCTTGACGACGGCACAACGCCCCGCCGGCCCGAACTTCCGCCCGGGTCGGGGCACGATCACTTTTTCTGCGGGAAGTCTGAACGCCGCCTGCTGCGGCTCACTTCTTTTCCATCACGCACTGAAGCGGATGCTGATGCTTGCGGGCAAAATCCATCACCTGAGTCACCTTGGTCTCGGCGACCTCGTAGGTGAAAACGCCGCATTCGCCGACGCCGTGGTGATGGACGTGGAGCATGATGCGGTTCGCCTCGTCCCGGTTCTTGCTGAAGAACCGCTCGAGCACGTGCACCACGAATTCCATGGGCGTGTAGTCGTCGTTGAGCAGCAGCACGCGATAAAGGCTCGGCCGCTTGGTCTGGGGCTTGGTGCGGGTGATGACGGCCGTGCCCGGTCCGTCGCCCTTGCGCGGCGGCTCGCCCGCCATGGCGCGCGGCAGCGTGCGCGCGGGCATCACGCGGGCCGAATGGGCGCCAGCCGGATGAGACGGATGGAAAACGTGCTTCATGATCCTCGCGCCCTGTCGCGATCCCCGGCGGCAAGCCGGAGCCTCGGCGCAGCCCCTGACGGCTGGCAATCATAGAAAAATCGATGCGTCCGCGCCAGTACCGCAGTGCGCAAGGAGGACACCAAGCGCATGCGACCGCATGGACGTTCGGTCGGCTTCTATGTCGGGAGCAATGCTGACGAGCGCAAGGTCAGGTGCGCATATCCCGCGTGCGGCGCATTGATGCGCGGTCAGGGAGCGGGCGCGACCGGATCGTCACAGATGGGGGCGCCGGGGCGCGACGCGATACGAGCCCCCGGCGCGGAACCGGGAGGCCATCCCTGACGGGGCGACCTCGCGGGATCATCCAGCCCCCGGCACGCAGTGCTGCGCGCCGGACGGGGCGAGCCTCAGGCCGCAAGCCCGAGGAATTTGCCTCAGCGGCCGAACTTGCCGAAGGAGGTCTCGAAGGGCTTGTAGCTCTCCTTCGCCAGCTCCGTGTAGAGCTCGCCGAGCTTGGTCGCCTGGGCGACGGCGCCCTCGTAGGCGGTCTTGAGGTACGACTGCTGGATCTCGATGGCCTGCTCGAGGGTCTTGGCACCGAGCAGCTTCTCGAGGGCAGCGGTGCCCTGCTCGAAGGAAGCCTTGGTGTAATCGGCGATTTCCACCGCGATCGCCTGCGCGCTCTTGGAAAGCGTGCCGAAGCTCTTCATCGCGGCTTCGACATTGTCCTTGCTGAGCTTCTGGAGCTCTTCAGCGCCCTGAACCATTGGATGTCCCCTTTCGCGCCAGCAAACGCGCCGGCCTAGCGTCGAGTGGATTATGCCTCCGCTCAGTTGTGGATATTATGCACTGCACAACGAAAGTCAAGCGATATGGTGCACCGCACAATATGGCAGAGGCGCCCGGTTTACGCCTTGGTAACTCCGCGTTTTTAGGGTCAGGCACTGGTCGCTTCCCTGGACCTCCGGTGCGACGCACAAGCCTCTCACAAGGCTTCCCTGTCACATCGGTCTTCCGGAAAAGGGGCGGCGTCTGCGACCAGCGACACGGGACAAAAGTACATGCGTTACGCTCGCGGCGGTCTGCCACATTGCTCGAAAGCCCTTGCCCTTGCGGTGCTTGCGGCCTTCTCCCTGACGGCAACGGTGGCCGACGCGAAGCCGCGCAAGAAGACGCAGGTGGAGCGCAGCGCGAAGTCGTCCTCCAAGTCCGCGTCGAGGTCCGCATCCAAGTCGAAGCCGTCCTCCAATACCAAGACCGCTGCCGCTGCGGACCCGGACGGTGGTCGCTGGCGCTACGGCTCCGCCGCCATCATCGTGGACGGGAATACCGGCAAGGTGCTGTACGAGGAAAATCCGGACGCCCTGCGACATCCTGCCTCAGTCACCAAAATCATGACGCTTTACCTCCTGTTCGAGCAGCTGGAGGCCGGAAATCTTCGCCTCGACAGCAAGTTGGAGGTATCCGCGAAGGCGGCGTCGCAGCAGCCCTCCAAGCTCGGCATGAAGCCCGGCCAGACCATTGAAGTGGAAGACGCCATCAAGGCGATTGTCACCCGCTCGGCCAACGATGTGGCGGTGGTGATCGCGGAAAATCTCGCTGGGTCCGAGTCCGCCTTCGCCGAAGCGATGACCGAGAAGGCCCACGCCCTCGGCATGAGCCGCACGGTCTATCGCAATGCCTCCGGCCTGCCGAACGTGAACCAGGTGACGACAGCCCGCGACCTGTCCATCCTCGGCCGCGCCATCCAGGAGCGCTTTCCCAAGCAATACAAGTACTTCGCCACCCGCACCTTCTATTATCGCGGTCAGGCCATCGGCAATCACAACCGCCTGCTCGGCCGGATCGACGGCGTGGACGGCATCAAGACCGGCTACACCAATGCCTCGGGCTACAATCTCGTCACCTCGGTGAAGCGGGACGGTCGGTATCTGGTCGGCGTCGTGCTCGGCGGCTCCAGCGGCGGTTCGCGCGATGCGCGGATGACCAGCCTCATCAGCCAGAACCTGCCCACCGCCTATGCCGGCGGCCGCATCGCGCCGAAGATCACCGAAGTGGCGGACAACGCCTTCTCCATCAGCAGGCCCGGCACCTTCAACGCGCCCATGCCCATCGTCGCCGCCCGCGACGACGTCCAGCCCCATGCGGTTGCGCCGTTGCCGAAGCCGGCCGTGGTCGAGGCCAACGCCGAGCCGACCACCACCGCTTCCATCCCCGCCAAGCCCGCCACGCGCACGGCCAATCAGACCGTCGCCGCCGCAGCGCCTTCGGCCCCCCTGCCCCAGGTGAAGCCCGGCTCGGCCGAGCCCATCAAGCCGGTGGCCGTGAAGACCGTCGCCATCCAGAAGCCCATCGCCGCCAACGTGGCTGCGGCGCCGGCCGCCGCCCCCGCCCCGGTCCAGGTGGCCTCCAACACCCAGTTCACCTCCGCTCCCTCGGGCGTCCTCGGCTATCTCGGCCCCTCCCGCCTTGCCCAGTCGCCGGCCGCCGCCGCCGCGACCGCCGCGGCCGAGGGCCGGGCCCACGCCAAGCCGCAGCAGGTCGCCGCGCGTACCGATGTGCCCGCTCCGGCCGCCCCGCCGTCCGGCAAGGACAATTCCCGGCTCGGCGCGCACGATGCCGCTGCCGAGCAGGCCATGCGCGCCGCGCGCATCGCCGCCATGGAGCCGGATGATCCCTATGCCCGCGCCCTGCGCGCCGCCCGTGAAGGCGTGGTGGACAACCGCGCCAACCCGCAGGCGGTCCAGCAGGCGGCAAAGCCGGTGCGCACGGCCTCCCTCGCCCCGGTGGCCGAGCCCCAGCCCGCGCCTGCCGCTGCCCCCTCCCAGCGCAGCCACGTGCCGGCTTCCGCCAAGACCGGCTGGAGCATCCAGATCGGCGCGTTCGATGCCGAGCGTGCGGCCCGCACCAAGCTCGATGCCGCACGCACGCGGGTGAAGTCGGCGCTGGCCGGCGCGGACCCCTACACCGAGAAGGTGACCAAGGGTTCGACCGAACTCTACCGCGCCCGCTTTGCCGGGTTCGATGAGAAGTCGGCCAAGGAAGCTTGTCGTTTACTCAAGCGTAACGATTTCGACTGCATGCCTATCAGGAATTGAAGTTCTGACAGAGAATCAGCGATGCTTGCGCAAGATCACGTCCTTCGCTCGGTTGATCCTCGCCGCGAGATAATCGGAGCCCCCATGATCGGGGTGGAGCTTCTTCATGAGGGAGCGGTGCGCCGCGCGGACAGCTTCCGCGCTCGCGCCCGGCTGAAGGCCAAGGATCTGATAGGCCTCCTCCTCGGGCATCGCAGCGTCCAGGCCACCGCCTCCGCCCATATCCCCCGCACCCGCGTTTCCCTGTGCGTTCTCACGCCAGGCGGGCGCCCGGCGGTCGAGATAAGCTTCGAGTAAGGCGAGCGACTGCGCATCGCACTGCGGGCGCAGCGCCACCAGGGAGGGGATGTCCAGCTCCTCCAGACGCCGCCCGGCATGGACCCCGGCAAGCACCGTTCCCCGCATGTCCCCGGTGGAATGGTCCAGTTCCATCTCGATCATCGCGGTGCGCACGCCCGAGGTTTTGGGTGCGCTCCGCCGTTTGAACAGCCCGCCGAGATAACCGCCGATCCCCTGCGGATCGAGCCGCCCGAGCAGGGCGATGCCCACCGCCCCGAGCGGAATCGCGATGCCGATCCGCCCTGTCACCAGAGCGCCTGCGGCCCCGAGAAGCGCGGCATAGGCCAGCGTCCGCATCATGGCGGCGATGAGGGCCTTCGGATCGGCTTTGGTCCAGACCGAAAGGCCATAGAGGCCGATCAGCAACAGCAACGCACCGGCGACAAGGCTAATCACGCGGAACTCCGGATCGGGTCGCCGCGCCCCTGCGCCGGCGGGATGGTTTCGAAAGACGGGCGAAACGCCACCGGTCAGCGGCCCATGGCGGCGATGAGGCGCCGGGCGCCGTCGTCGCGACGGGACGTCAACGCCATCTGGCCGCCGGCCGCATAGGCAGCGACCGCCGCGAGCAATTGGCGAAGCTCGCCGGGGGCCGAGGGGTCGAACCGGCACCACGCGCCACCTGTGACCTGCGCAAGGCCGCGGAAGACGTCTTCCACCCGCGCATCGTGGCCTTCCTGGAACATGAACAGCTTCACGCCGCGCAGGGCGAGCTGCCCCGCGGCCTCCTTCAGCACCGCCGGGTCTTCCTCCACCGCGTCGCCGACGAAGACCGCGGCGCGCAGCCCCGAGCGCTCGGCCTCCTTGCCGAGATGGCCCAGGATGCGGTTGATCTGGGTGAGGCCGCCCATGCAGGAGATGCGCCGCATCAGCCCGCCCAGCGTCGCGGCATCGCGCACGAAGGGGGAGGCGCGGCACTCGTCCTGCCCGCGGTAGTAGACGATCTGCATGTCGAGCCCGCCATGGGCGGCGGCAGAGGCGAACATGTCCGCCTGGATGTCGCACGCGAGCGTCCAAGTGGGCTGGCGCGAACCGGTGGCATCGAGCGCGAAGGACAGCCGACCGCGGCCATCCGCAGGTCGGGCCGGCGGCATGCTGCGGGCCGCGGCCAGGAACGCCTCCACCTCGGCCGAACCGGAAACCGGAACCGATCCGGCGGCTTTGGTTTCCGCCAGTTTCCCCTTGCTGTCGTCGCGCGTGGCCATGCGTTCCTCTCTGTTCCCACACATAAGCCGCATCGAACGACGTACCAAGGCCCTCGCCCGACCGGCCGGACGGCGGCAATGGCTTGAAGCGGACCGGCCCAGGGCCTATCTGCACCCCCCAGCGGCCGGGCGCCGTATCGAGGGGATGGGACGATGGCAACTTTGCCGAGGGTTGTGGGCCGGGTGCGCGAACTGAGGTCGGCGGTGGCCGGCTTCCGGGCCGAGGGCTCCAAGGTGGCGCTGGTGCCGACCATGGGCGCGCTGCATGTGGGCCACATGGCGCTCGCCGAGAAGGCGCGGGAACGCGCCGGCCGCACAGTCGTGTCGATCTTCGTCAATCCGGCCCAGTTCGCCCCGAACGAGGATTTCGACAAATATCCCCGCGCGCTGGAGGCGGACCTCACCAAGCTCGCCGAAGTCGGCGTCGATCTCGTCTATGCGCCCACATCGACCGAGATGTATCCGGCGGGCTTTGCCACCCGCATCAGCGTGGGCGGCCCCTCCGAAGGGCTGGAGACGGATTTCCGCCCGCACTTCTTCGGCGGCGTGGCGACCGTGGTGGGCAAGCTCTTCATCCAGTGCGCGCCCGACTTCGCCATGTTCGGTGAGAAGGACTACCAGCAGCTCAAGGTGGTGACGCGGCTTTCGAGGGATCTCGATCTCGGCGTCGAGGTAGTGCCGGTGCCGACCATCCGCGAGGAGGATGGCCTCGCCCTCTCCTCCCGTAACGCCTATCTCGACGAGGAGCAGCGCAAGGTCGCCCCGGTGATCTATGCCGCGCTCACCCGCGCCGCCGAGCAGATTCGCGCGGGCGCGGAGCCGCAGGCGGCGGTGGATACCGCCTCCGGCATGATCTCCGCGCTCGGCCTCAAGGTGGACTATGTGGCGGCCCGCAACGCCGAGACCCTGGCGCCGCTCAAGGATGCCAAGGAGCCCATCCGCCTGCTCGCCGCTGCCTGGCTTGGCCAGACCCGCCTGATCGACAACATTGCCGTGTGAGGACCATGGGCGGCGGTCTACACCGCGCCCATGTAGCTCGCCGCAAAGCCGATCACCACCAGCGCGAGGCCGACGGACAGGACCATGAGCATGCGTCCGGATGTGACGCCCTGCCTGGCCTTGGCAGCCGTCTTCACCGGCGCCCCATCCACCGTGCGGCCATCGGTGCGGTGGAACTCCACGTCCTCGCGGGCTTCCTTCGGATCTTGCATGGCGTTCTCCTGACGGTGTTGTGTTCCGTTAGGAGAACGCTCCCCGGCGCCATGGGTTTCCCCGTGGCGCCGGCGAAGGCTTCTAGCCTGCGGCCACCTCGCGCATCCGGGCGAAGGCCTGGTCGAGGTCGGCCTTGAGATCGGCGGTATCCTCGAGCCCGATGTGCACGCGCACCGCCGGCCCTTCCACCCCCCACCGCGTCGCGGTGCGGTAGTCCTTGCAGTCGAAGGGGATGGCGAGGCTCTCGTAGCCACCCCAGGAATAGCCCATCCCGAACAGCGTCAGCGCATCGAAGAAGGCCGCGACCGCCTTCTCGGGCACCGGCTTCAGGATGAGGCTGAACAGGCCGCTGGCGCCGCAGAAGTCCCGCTTCCAGATGGCATGGCCGGGATCGGACGGCAGCGCGGGATGCAGCACGCGCGAGACTTCCGGCCGCGCGGCGAGCCACTCGGCCATCTCCAGCCCCGCCTTCTGGTGGTGGGCGAGCCGCACCGCCAGTGTGCGCAGGCCGCGCGCGGCGAGCGCGATGTCGTCGGGACCGACCGTCATGCCCAGCGCGCTGTAGGTGGAGCGCACCTTGCCGAGGGCGGAGCCGATGGCGGAGATGGTGCCGATGCTCACATCCGCGTGGCCGCAGATATATTTGGTGCCGGACTGGATGGAGATATCCACGCCGAAGGCATGGGGCTTGAAGAAGACCGGCGTCGCCCAGGTGTTGTCGATAAGGGTGGTGATTCCGCGCGCCTTCGCCACCGCGACGATGGCCGGCACATCCTGCATCTCGAAGCTCTGGGAGCCGGGCGCCTCCAGGAAGATGGCCTTCGTGTTCGGCCGGATCAGCGCCGCGATGCCCGCGCCGATCAGGGGATCGTAATAGGTGGTCTCGACGCCGAGGCGGGCGAAGAGCCCGTCGCAGAAGTTGCGGGTGGGCCGGTAGACGCTGTCCACCACGAGCACGTGATCGCCGCTGCCGGCGACCGCGAGCAGCGCCGTCGTCACCGCCGACAGGCCGGACGGGGTGAGCACCACGCCGTCACCGCCTTCCAGCGCGGTGAGCGCCACCTGAAGGCTCTCGCTGGTGGGATTGCCGTGGCGGCCGTAGGTGTAGCGCGCGCGATGGTGAATGAGGTCGTCGTAATTCGGGTAGAGCACGGTGGAGCCGCGCACCACCGGGGTGTTCACGAAGCCGTCGAAGCGGCGGGGATCGCGGCCGGCATGGACGATCTTGGTGGCCGTGCCCCGCCCCTCGCCTGACGCTCCGTCTGCCCCGTGGTCATCCCTGCTTGCGTCCGACATGCGCATCTCCTGTGGTCACGGCAGCTTGCGACCGGCCGGCCGCTATTGACCGCTCCGCTGTGAGGGGTTGTGATGGGCGGGATAGACGGCCTTGATCCGTCCGTCGAGCCATCTCGTGCCGGATCGCGGCGGGAGGCGGCCGCGGCAGGGCTCGTCGTCGCGAAAAAAGGAACCTTCCGTGAAACGCATCCTCCTCGCAGCAGCAGGACTTCTGTCGCTGGCCGGTGCCGTGCAGGCCGCGACCCTCGACGACGTGAAGGCGAGAGGCGCCCTCAACTGCGGCGTGACGCAGGGCCTGCCCGGCTTCTCCAGCCCCAACGACAAGAATGAATGGAGCGGGCTCGACGTGGACTTCTGCCGCGCCATCGCCGCCGGCATCTTCAACGATCCCACCAAGGTGAAGTTCACCCCCCTCTCCGCCAAGGACCGCTTCACGGCGTTGACCTCGGGCGCCATCGACGTGCTGTCGCGCAACACCACCTGGACCATGTCGCGCGACACCACCCTCGGCTTCAACTTCGCCGGCGTGATGTACTACGACGGCCAGGGCTTCCTGATCCGCAAGTCGGTGGGCCTGAAGTCCGCGAAGGAGCTGCAGGAAGCCTCCATCTGCGTGCAGACCGGCACGTCGAACGAGCTGAATGTGGGCGACTACTTCCGCGCCAACAACATGAAGTATCGCGAGGTCATCGCCTTCGCGACCCTCGACGAGACGGTGAAGGCCTATGAATCCGGCCGCTGCGACGTGTTCACCTCGGACAAGTCCCAGCTCGCCGCCGTGCGCCTCAAGCTCACCAACCCGGCCGACCACGTGCTCCTGCCCGAGACCATCTCCAAGGAGCCCCTCGGCCCGCTGGTGCGCCACGGCGACGACCAGTGGTTCGACCTCGTGAAGTGGACCTACTTCGCGCTGCTGAACTCTGAAGAGCTGGGCATCACCCAGAAGAACGTCGACGAGATGGTGAAGTCCGAGAACCCGGACATCAAGCGCCTGCTCGGCACCGACGGCAAGTATGGCGAGGGCATCGGCCTCACCCCCGACTGGGTGGTGCGCATCATCAAGGCGACCGGCAATTACGGCGAGATCTATGACCGCAATGTCGGCCCCGCCACGCCGCTCGGCATCGAGCGCGGCCTCAACAACCTCTGGACCAAGGGTGGCATCCAGTACGGCCCGCCGGTGCGCTGAGCGCATCCGGGACCTGATGGCCCACGCCTTGCTTGAGAACTTGGCTTGAAGACGGGGCGGAGGACGCGGGCATCGTGCCCTCCGCCACCAAGAACACAGGCCAAAGGCCTGAGCTTTCGGGGGTTTCATGTCTGAAGTCAGCCCTGCCGCGCCGCCGCGGCCACGGGGCCGTCGCTGGTCCTGGACGGATCCCAAGCTGCGGTCCCAGGTGATCCAGATCACCGTCGCGGTCATTCTCCTCTGGTTGCTGTGGTCGTTCTATTCAAACGCCCAGTCCAACCTCTCCCGGCTCGGCATCGCCTCAGGCTTCGGCTTCCTCGACAATCGCGCCGGCTTCGCCATCAGCCAGTCGCTGGTCCCCTACAACGAATCCATGTCCTACGGCCGCGCCTTCCTGGTGGGCCTTCTCAACACGTTGCTGGTGGCGTTCCTCGGCATCATCCTCGCAACCCTCATCGGCTTCCTGATGGGTGTGGCCCGGCTGTCGAAGAACGTGGTCATCAAGGCGCTGGCCTCCGCCTATGTGGAGATCACCCGCAACCTGCCGCCGCTGTTCCAGATCATGTTCTGGTATCTCGCCGTGCTGGCCACCCTGCCGGGTCCGCGCCAAAGCTGGGGCTTCGGGCTGCAACCGCTGCTGGGCGCCATCGACTCGGGCCTGTCCTCCATCGGCCTCGGCTTCCTCGGCGGCCCGCTCTCGACCTATGCCGCCACCCTCGCGGCACCCGGCGTGTTCGTGAACAACCGCGGCCTCGTGGTGCCGCGCCCGATCTTCGAGGACGGCTCCATGGCCATCCTCTACGCCCTCATCGCCGCCTTGATCTTAAGCTTCCTGCTCGGCCGCTGGGCAAAGAAGCGGCGGGAGGCGACGGGACGCTTCTTCCCCGTCTTCTGGACCTCGCTCGGCCTCATCATCGTGCTGCCGCTCCTCGCCTCCGCGGCGATGGGCTTCCCGGTCGGCGTCGAGAAGCCGGAGCTGCGCGGCTTCAACTTCGTTGGCGGGCTGCGCGTCATCCCCGAATTCGTGTCGCTGCTGCTGGCGCTGTCCATCTACACCGGCGGCTTCATCGCCGAGATCGTGCGCTCGGGCATCCTCGCCGTGTCCAAGGGCCAGACCGAGGCGGCCCATTCGCTCGGCCTGCGCAACGGGCCGACGCTGCGCCTCGTCATCATCCCGCAGGCCATGCGGGTGATCGTGCCGCCTTTGACCAGCCAGTATCTCAACCTCACCAAGAACTCGTCGCTGGGCGTCGCGGTGGGCTACCCGGACCTGTTCGCCGTGTTCGCCGGCACCACGCTGAACCAGACCGGCCAGGCCATTGAGATCATCGCCATCATCATGGCGGTCTATCTCACCATCTCCATCGTCACCTCGACGATCATGGGCTGGTACAACAAGCGCGTCGCGCTGGTGGAGCGGTGATATGACGGACATCTCCGCCCCCCGCCCGTCCATCACCCCCGCGACGCCCTTCGTCTCGACGGCGTTCCACGAGCCGCAGCCGGCCCCGGTCGCGACCCGCGGCCCCATCCTGTGGGCCCGCCAGCATCTGTTCGGTTCGGTGCCGCAGGTGCTGCTCACCCTGTTCGGCATCTGGCTGCTCTATGTGACGGTGCCGCCGCTCATCAAATTCTTCCTCATCGATGCGGTGTGGACCGGCACGAACCGCGACGCCTGCCTCGCCGAGAAGCTCGGGCGGCCGGTGGGCGCCTGCTGGCCCTTCATCTGGGCTAAGCTCGACCAGCTCATCTACGGCTTCTACCCGGCCAGCGAGCGCTGGCGGGTGAACGTGGTCTACTGGCTCGGCGCCATCCTGCTGCTGCCGCTGCTGATCCAGAGCCTGCCCTACAAGCGGCTCAACGCGATTCTCTTCTTCGGCGTCTATCCGGTGGTGGCCTTCGTGCTGCTCACCGGCGGCAACCTCGATCTCCAGCGCTTCGTCCTCGGCTGGCTCGGCGTCGATTTCTCCACCATCGGCGGCGCGCAGGGCCTGCGGATCGGCTTCTGGATCGATTACGTCCTCTCCACCGTCCTACTGACGGCCATCGCCTACGGCATCTCCCGCTTCCTTGCGGGCCCGGAGGGCGGACGCTCGGCTGCGCAGACGACGCTCAGCGTGCTCGGCGTCCTTGCCGTGGTGCTGCTGGCGGTGGACATCGACACCGGCCTGCCGCAGGTCGAGACACGCCTGTGGGGCGGCCTGCTGGTGACGCTGGTGATCGCCGTCACCGGCATCACCGTGTCCCTGCCCTTCGGCATCCTCCTCGCCCTCGGCCGGCGTTCGCGGCTGCCGCTGGTGAAGTGGCTGTGCATCATCTTCATCGAGTTCTGGCGCGGCGTGCCGCTTATCACGGTGCTGTTCTTCGCCACCTACATGCTGCCGTTGTTCCTGCCCGGCCGCTTCACCATCGACGGACTGCTCCGGGCGCTGGTGGGTGTGGCTTTGTTCGCCTCGGCCTACATGGCGGAGGTGGTGCGCGGCGGCCTGCAGGCCATTCCCAAGGGCCAGTATGAGGGCGCCATGGCGGTGGGCCTCAGGTCGGGGCTGATGATGCGCCTCGTGGTCCTGCCGCAGGCGCTGAAGCTGGTGATCCCCGGCATCGTCAACAACTTCATCGGCTTGTTCAAGGATACGACGCTGGTGCTGATCGTCTCGATCTTCGACCTGCTCGGCTCCATGCGGGCGGCCTTCACCGACCCCAACTGGGCCTCGCCCACCACCCTGTTCACTGGCTTCGGCTTCGCCGGAATCATCTATTTCGTCTTCTGCTTCGGCATGTCCCGGTACTCGATGGCGCTGGAAAAGCGCCTCGACCGGGCGCACCGGCACTGAGAGGGGCAACACACGTGAGCGCAGATCCCATCATCGCCGCCGACGAGGCCACCGCCCCCAAGATCGCCGTCGAGATGACCGGCGTGAACAAATGGTACGGCGACTTCCACGTCCTCAGGGACGTGAACCTGACCGTGGAACGGGGCGAACGCCTCGTCATCTGCGGCCCGTCCGGCTCGGGCAAGTCCACCCTCATCCGCTGCATCAACCGTCTGGAGGAGCACCAGAAGGGCCGCATCGTGGTGGATGGCATCGAGCTGACCGACGACCTCAAGCGCATCGACGAGGTGCGCCGCGAGGTGGGCATGTGCTTCCAGCACTTCAACCTGTTCCCGCACCTCACCATCCTCGAGAACTGCACGCTTGCCCCCATGTGGGTGCGCAAGATGCCGAAGAAGGAGGCCGAGGATCTGGCGATGCACTTCCTCGAGAAGGTGAAGATCCCGCACCAGGCTCACAAATATCCCGGCCAGCTCTCCGGCGGCCAGCAGCAGCGCGTGGCCATCGCACGCGCGCTCTGCATGCGCCCGCGCATCATGCTGTTCGACGAGCCCACCTCCGCCCTTGACCCCGAGATGGTGAAGGAGGTGCTCGACACCATGGTCTCCCTCGCCCAGGACGGCATGACCATGCTGTGCGTCACCCATGAGATGGGCTTTGCCCGTCAGGTGGCGAACCGGGTGATCTTCATGGATGCCGGGCAGATCGTGGAGATGAACGAGCCCAACGCCTTCTTCTCCAACCCGCAGCACGAGCGGACCAAGCTGTTCCTCAGCCAGATCCTGCACTGAGGCAAAGGCACTTTCCGCGCTATGCCGCGGCCCTCCGGCCTCACCGGAGGGCCGGAGCTTGGGTCGGTTGCGATGTTGGCCCTGCTGCGGCTTGGAAGGGCGCGGCCTACGTCACCGCCCGGTTCGCCCGCCGCTCGCGCAGGGCGAACTGCAGGTTGCGGATGTAGATGAAGGTGGAGAGCGCCTGCCCGGCGATGAACACCGGGTCCTTGCGGTAGATGGCATAGACCAGCAGCAGCGAGCCTCCGCCAAGGGAAAAGGTCCAGAACGCAAAGGGGATGACCGAGCGCTGCGCCCGCTCGCTGGCGATCCACTGCACCACGAAGCGCATGGTGAACATGAACTGCGCCACCAGGCCCAGTGCCACCCACCAGTCGAACTGGTCGATGAACACCTCGGTCATGTAGCGACCGATCTGCGACAGGTAATAGACCATCAGCCGCGCTCCACCACTTTCGGCGGGCGGCGACGGCGGACCAGCCAGAACACGCCGAACATGTCGATGATGCCGACCCCCAGGCGGTTCCAGAACCCGTACTTCGATACGCCGTGCCAGCGCTCGCGATCCACCACCTTCACGGTGAGGATCTCATGGCCGTCGCGCCGCACCAGCGCCGCCATGAAGCGATGCTGGCCGTCGAACATGGGCAGGCGCAGCTGCACCTCCCGGCGCACCACCTTGAGGCCGCAGCCGGTATCGCGCGACCCGTCGTTGAGCAGGCTGCGGCGGACCCGGTTGGCGAGACGCGACTGGAAGCGCTTGAAGCCCGTGTCCTTGCGCCCCTGACGCTCGCCCTGCACCATGCCGATGCTTGGTCCGCCCGCGTCCATGACGCGGACCATCTCGGGCAGATAGGCGGGGTCGTTCTGGCCGTCGCCGTCGAGCAGCAGGAGAAGGTCGCCCCTGGCCGCCCACGCGCCGGTTTCGACGCCGGCCGACTTCCCGCAGGCCTTCGCATGCACCACGATGCGCAGATAGGGCCGCGTCTGCTGCGCCAGCCGAAGATTGGCGAGGGTGGCGTCGGTGGAGCCGTCATCCACGAAGATCAGCTCGAACGGTTCGAACGACAGCGCCGCATCGATCTCTTCGATCAGCGGCAGCACGTTGTCCGCCTCGTCCTTGACGGCGATCACCACCGACAGCCGCGGGGCCGCAGGGGTTTCGGAAGAAAGGGAAGTCAAGGTCTCGCCTCTTGGGCTGGAACGGCTGTGCTCATGTCTTGCGGCGGCGGGAGGGATGCTCCAGCCCGCGCGGGATTGACGGGAGCGAGGAGCCGCGCGAGCCGTCGCGCGGACGGCCCCGCCATGGGCACGATCGCCCCGCCCGCGTCAACCGCGAAGACGACGCGGCGGGCAGCGAACAGCTTGACCGTCCACAAGGCGGCGGCGGTCCCCAGCACCGCGCCGGCCACCACGTCGCTCGGATAATGGGAGCTGAGCACGATGCGGGTGGCGGCAATGGGAAAAGCCGCCACGAGGAGGATCGTCCGCGCCCGCGGGAACAATGCGGCGAACGCCACCGCGGCCGCGAAGGTGGTGGTGGCATGGCCCGAAGGGAACGAGGCGAAGCTCGATTTCCAGATCATGACATCAAACGTCATCTCCGGGCTCGGCCCCTTGATGTGCATGGCGGCATGCGGGCGAGCCCGGCCGAGGCTGTGCTTGACGATGGCCACCAGCAGCCCCACCGGCGCAATGGCGAGGAACAGGAAGCCGAGGCGCGCGGCGACGCTGGCGGCGATCCGCCGGGTCATCTCGTCACCCGCGTGGGTGAGCATCAACGCATAGGCGAGGCCGATACCGAGCGGCCACAGCACCACCCCGCTGAAGCCGAGGTCCGTGACACGGTCGCTCATGACGACGAGCCAGGACGGGGCCTTGAGCCTGAGGCCGAGGGTGAGCGGGTCGACCAGCAGCATCAGTGCGGCCACCACGCCGACCGTCAGCGCCGCGAGCGCCAGCGCCTCCCAGCACCCGAGAAAGCCGAGGCGCGAGCGCGGCACGCCGATGCGGCGCCCGCGCAGATAGGCGAGCCCGCGTCCGATGGAGATGAGGAGCAGGCGCACGGCTTCTCCCACCCACCGCAAGCCTGCGGCGAACGAACCGGACGGAGCCGCGCCGGTGCCGGCCTCCGGGCTCACGGGGCGGCCTCATCGGAGCGGAACACCGTGATGGAGGTGGATCGCCCGCCGTTGTAGGTGAAGCCGGAGATGGTCGCGACCGCGTGATACTTCAGGGCGAGCAGGCCCGCGTGCCGCTCGAAGGCGGGGGTAAAGCGCGCGTCCATGAAGGCGAGGGCGCAGCCGCCCTTCTTCAGCAGCGCCGCCGCCTCGTTGGGCAGGACGTAGTTGATCTGCGTCCCCACCAGGAAGACGAGGCTCGGCTCCTGATAGGGGAAGGACGCGACCTTGGCGGCCGGGCAGCCCTGCTGCTTCACCACGGCGGCGAGGCGCTCGGAAATCCACAGCGCCCGCATCTGCGGCAGCATGGTCTGCCAGACGGCGAGATAGAGCACCATGGCGCCGGCCAGGGCAGTGAGGAACGCCCCCTCTATGCCGACCCGCGGGAACGCCCGCGCCGCCCACCACAGAAGCATGACGCCCAGCAGCAGCAGCGGCCACGCAGCGAGGCCGAAGCCGCTGCCGAAATAGAGGTAGGCCCCGCCCAGCCCCAGCGCCACCGCGATGGCAAGCCCCGGCCAGATCCACACCAGCCCGGCCAATCGCGAGCCCGCCTGAACCAGCCCGCCCCGCTCGACGACGAGGGCCGAGAGGATCGCCAGCGCCGGATAGACCGGCAACACATAGTGCGGGAGCTTGGTGACGGCGATCTCGAACACCACCCAGCTCGGCACCAGCCAGCACAGCAGAAAGCGCTCCGCCCGCCCGCGCCGGTGGCGCCAGACATAGGGCGCCGCCAATGCGGCAACCACGATGGACGGCCAGAACGTGCCCCATGCGGCGAGGAAATAAGTGCCCGGCGGCCCCCAGTGGCCTTCCGCGCCTTCGGCCACCTTGCCCATCATGTCGACGCCGACGGCCAGCTGGTAGAAGGCGCCGTTGGTGAGGAGGTAGATGGCGACAAACCACGGCAGCACCAGCAACAGGCACCACAGCAGGCCCGCAAGGGGCTTCAGCGGCCGCAGGAAGGCGCCGGAGCGGTCCGCGATGGCGAGCGCGGCGATGGCGGGGCCGATGAACAGGGGCGCCACCGGCCCCTTCACGAGGATGCCCGCCGCAAGGGCGGTCCAGAAGATGAAGGCGAGGGTCCAGTCGCCCTGACGCGCCTCAGGCGGGCGGACATAGGCCCGCGCCAGCGCCCCGAAGCAGGCGAGGATGGTGAAGAGCAAAACCGCGTCGGTCTTGGCAAGCCGCGCTTCCACCCCCAGCAGCACGCATCCCGCCATCATGAGGGATGCGAACAGCGCGCCGCGGCGGGAGAGGAAGACGAGGGCCGTCCAGTAGGTGAGCAGCACGGCGCCGATGGCGGCGACCAACGACGGCAGGCGATAGAGCCAGATGGAGGTGCGGGCGGACGGCCCGATCACCGCCTCACCGGCTTTCACCGTCGCGGCTTGCAACCAGTAGATGCCGATCGGCTTCTTGTAGCGGACCTGGGTGTGGAAGCGGATGTCGACGTAATTGCCGCTCTCCAGCATCTGCTTGGTCGCCTGGGCGAAGCGCGCCTCGTCGCGATCGACGGGCGGGAGGCTGAAGAAGCCCGGCAGAAACGTGATGAGGGCGACCACCACCAGCAGCAGCACGGCACGGCCATGACGCGCCGACGCCGTGTCGAGGATCCCCACGAGGCGCTGCGGCAGGTCAAGATCGAACGCCCGCCGGTCGTCGGATGCGGGCTGTGAGATGGCCATGCTTCGGTCTGGATCCGCTCGAATTGGGCGCGGACAATAGCAGAAACGCCCGTGCCGAAAAGGACCGGACGGTCGTGCGCGAAAGCCGCCTTCCGCCGGGGCGCCTCCTCATGAAGAGCAAACGCGGCGAAGGAATGGCACCGGCCAAGCTCAAGCGGACTGCGGCGTCAGATGGGATCGAAGCGTGGGCTGCGCTATTTAGTCAGGATCAGCTTGTTCTGCGCCGTGAGCCGCAACTGATACGTGTGCTCGCCGTGGGCGATCGTCACCAGCCGCCCGGCCGCGAACAGGTCCCGGCTGTCGAGCTGCGCGTCCACCATGGGGATGGTCCGGCAGGTTTCATCCGCGGGACGATAGGTCCACTCGCCACCGGCCTTGTCGTTATCGAGATGAGCGCTCCCGTGTTCGTACCTGTTCATTTTGAATCGCTCCAGATCCGGGCGCGGGCCACGACCAATGCTGAGGGTCGCGGCTCACTTTAGAAGCATTCAATACTTGAATACCACCGCCTTATCCTTGAGTAATGCATGCGGCCTCCGCGATCAATCCCCGCGAAGCGCGTGATGTACTGGACGCACGGCTTCGCGCCCGCAGCTTCCGCTGCGTTCGTTCCGGCCGGCCCGAATGATGGCTTGGAAACGGTGCGCGAAGGCGCGTCAGAAGGCCTTGAAGGTGATGATGGTGCGGGTGTCCTGGATACCCGGAATGGTCTGCACCTTCTGGTTCACGTAGTGGCCGATGTCGGTGCCGGGCTCCACATAGAACTTCACCAGCAGGTCGAACTCGCCGGCCGTGGAATAGATCTCGGAGGCGATCTCCGCATTGGCGAGGGCATCAGCCACCTCGTAGGACTTCCCGAGCTGGCATTTGATCTGGACGAAGAAGGGAACCACGGCGTGCTCCGCTGGCGGCGGGATCGGAAGGCCCTCGCGGGCCGCGCCAAGGTGGACAAATCCGCCGGGACTGGCAAGGGTGGCGGCTCGATCATCCCTGCCCCACCGGAGCCTCACCGCGTCCATGAGCCGGCCCATTCCCATCGCCCTCACCATCGCCGGCTCGGATTCGAGCGGCGGCGCCGGCATCCAGGCGGACCTGAAGACCTTTTCCGCGCTGGGCGTCTACGGCGCCAGCGTCATCACCGCGCTCACGGCGCAGAACACGACGGGCGTCAGCGCCATCCACGACGTGCCGGACGATTTCATTGCCGCGCAGATGGATGCGGTGTTCTCGGATCTCGCGGTGAAGGCGGTGAAGATCGGCATGCTGTCGCGCCCGGGCGCCATCCGCACGGTGGCGGAGGGGCTGGCGCGCCACAAGGCGCGGCCGGTGGTGCTCGATCCGGTCATGGTCGCGGCGTCGGGGGCGCGGCTCCTGAGCGATGATTCGCTGAACGACCTGCGCACCATCCTCATTCCCGCCGCCGATCTCATCACGCCGAACCTGCCGGAGGCCGGCGCGCTGCTCGGCCTTGAGGCCGCGCACACGGAAGAGGAGATGCAGCGCCAGGGCGCGGCCCTGCTGGCGCTCGGCGCCCGTGCCGTTCTCATGAAGGGCGGACACGGCGAGGGGCCGGAGAGCGTGGACCTCCTCGTCACGCCAGCCGGCACGCAGCGCTTCACCGCCCCGCGCCATGCCACCCGCAACACCCACGGCACCGGCTGCACCCTGTCGTCCGCCATCGCCGCGGGGCTCGCCTCCGGGCTCGGCCTGCCTGATGCGGTGGAGAAGGCCAAGGCCTACATCACCGGAGCCATCGCCGCCGCCGACCGCCTCGACGTGGGCGCCGGCCACGGCCCGGTGCATCACTTCTTCCAGCTCTGGCGCAACTAGAACGCGGAAAAACGCTCCTTTGCCTTACGTCCCCTTCCCTCCCGCGCGCCCGGACGGTAACGTCCGCTGAAGCGAACGCTCGTTCGGTTGAAAGGATATTGGGGCATGGCCGTCAGGGAACGCGGGGGCAGCTCTCTCGAAACCGGCGCGCAGGTGATTACCGGGCAGCTGGGCAAGACCATCCAGCGCCTGCGCAAGGCCTACAACCTCTCCTTGTCGGACCTTGCCGAGCAGTCCGGCGTGGCGAAGTCCATCATCAGCCAGATCGAGCGCAACGAGACCAATCCGACGCTGGCCACGGTGTGGCGCCTGTCGCAGGCGCTGGACATGTCGGTGGAGCGGGTGCTCGCCTCCTCCGACGATGCGCCTTTCGTGGAGAAGCTCTCCCGCGCCGACACGCCGATCCTGCTCTCCGAGGACGGGCTGGTGCGCCTGTCCATCATCGGCTGGATCAAGACGGTGGAGTGGCTCCAGTATTACGACATGGAGGCCGCGCCCGGCGGGGAGCTCGATTCGGACGGGCACCAGCGCGGGTCCGTGGAATGCCTCACGGTCATATCCGGCACGCTGGAAGTGGACGTCGCGGGCCAGGTGGAGACGGTGAAGGAAGGCGAGACGGTGCGCTATCGCTGCGACCGCCGCCACGTCATCCGCAACCGAAGCGGCGCGCCTGCCCGCGCCTTCATGGTCTGCCTGCTCAAGGCCGCGGTTCTGGAGTGAATGGGGAGGGGCGCCCCTCCCCTTCACGCAAGCTCACTCGTCCGTCAGCGGGCCGAGGATGAGCATCTCCAGCTTCACCCAGTTGGCGAGCTGGGCGTAGGTCAGCTTCTCGGCCTTGAGGTCCCAGGTGACTTCCGAGCGGGTGGGGCCGACGCACTTGTCCCGGCCGTTGTCGCCCTTCACCCTTTTGCAGGCGTCCTCGCTGTCGTTGTAAAAGACGCGGCCGTAGAGACCGGGCTTCGACTGGTCGGCGGACGAGAAGAAGGCGTCGGACTGCGCCTGCGCCGCGCTGGCATCGAAGAAAGACTGGTCGGTGTTCACCGCCTGCTCGTTCCAGCGCAGATTGTACTCGTAATAGCCGGTATAGGGCTTCTTCTTGCCCGCCTTGTCGGTGAAGTTGCCGTTCTCCTCCACATAGCGGATCGAGCCGGACACGCGGTCGGTGAACGACTTGTCGGCGACGGTGTAGGCGAAGGTCACGCCATTGGCGTCGGTCAGCCAGTTGCCAAGCTCGTAGTCGTAGTCGAGGTTGCCGGAGACCCGCACGTCCGGGAGGAAGGAGAAGGGGCCGGCGGCGAGCTGGGTGCGCTCGAAGCGCAGCGGATCGGGGTTCTTCACCTGGATCGACACCACCTTGCCGTCGACCATGCGGGAATAGATCTTGTCCGCCTCCTTCTGCGCCCGGCGGAACTGCTCGGCCACTTCCCACCAGCGCGTCACGTTGCGACCCTGGATGGAGCCGCCGAAGGGCGAGGAGGTCTGGTTGCCCTTCACCACGTCGATGCGCAGCCGGCCGGCATCGGGGATGTAGCGGCCGTTGGCGTCGATCTGCAGGTCGCCGCGCAGGATCGCCACCTCCCGCGCCACCTGGGACGGGTTGGACGGATTGATGACGTCGAACTTCACGGAATAGACGAGGCTCTTGCCCGGCGTGCGCTGAACCGAGCCCTTCAGGATCATCAGGTCGGCGACCGAGAGGTCGCTGATCTCGTAGAGATCGGTGCCGCTGGTGGAGCGCAGGGACCGGGAGTTGTAATCCACCGTCATGGCGCCGGTGAGCTTCGCCTTGTCGGCGGGAATCTCCTTCAGCGCCTGGCTCTGCTGCGCCATCGCGGCGCCCGGCGCCGTCAGGCTGGCCGCGCACAGGCCGGCGGCACAGGCGAATATGGCCGGCGCGAAGCGGATGGTCATGTGGATCTCCCTCGATGGCACCGGGCGCGGGGCACCTGGCGTTTCGGGGCGGACCATGGCGAAGGCTTCCTGAACGGCAGATGACCGAACGTCATCAATTCCGTTCAGAGAAGGCCCAGATCGCGCAGCTCGCGGCTGAGGGCTTCGGGCAGATCGGCGGCGCCGGCGCTGGTGCCGAGATCGCGGGGCGCCTCCCGGTCGGAGAGGTAGCGCCAGCCCTGGAAGGGCCGCGAGGGGCGCGGCTCCACGCGGATGACGGCGGGATCGAGCACGAGGCCGCAGCGGCGTACCCCATCCGGATCGACCACGGTCCGCAACTCAAGCAGGCGCTGGCGTGCCGCCACCTCTCCCTTGATGACCCAGTAGAGCGAGCCGCCGTCGATCAGCTCGTCCTTGCGGCTCGGCACCATGCGGGTGACGTGGATCTGCTCGAACGGGACGCCGGCCCGCCGGGCGGTATCGGCACGGTCGGCGATCCAGCCTTCGAGGTCGGCGATGGAGGTCGCGCCGACGCACAGCTTGATGAGGTGGAGCGCCATCGCGCCCGCGCTATTGGCCGTTCGGGGCGGCGGGTGCGCCCTCGGCGGCGGGTTCCGCTTCGGCCGGCGCCGCAGGCTGGGGCCGCGGACGGG
>NZ_JAYRPE010000042.1:0-21153 GCF_041911315.1 Xanthobacter sp.
CGCGGCGGACGGCCCGAGGAACTGCATGGACTGCGCCGCGGCCGGCCCTGCGCCCGCAACGAGCCCCAGGGGGGCCATCACGGCCCAGAGCCCCAGCACAGCCACCCGCATCGCCCGCCCGGCCGCCAGCATCCGCGCGGCCGGGGCGACCGGTCCGGGGCGGCGGAGGCGAGGGAAAGCACGAGCGAAGCGGATCATGCCTCCTGACGTGCACAAAATTCGGGGCGGATTCAAGTCACCCGCCGCGTCAGCCTGCGGCCGGTTGCCGCCGCGCCCGCGCGGTTCCTTCCCGGGCGGGCCCTCTGTAGATTGCCCCGGAACCCTTTCATCGGAAGCCATTGCCCCATGACTGTTGTGAGCCCCGAGACCATCGCCCTCCTCGCCACCCGCCGCTCCTCGCGCGTCATCGATCTTGTCGCCCCCGGCCCCTCGGCGGAGGAACTGGACACCATTCTCACCATCGGCGCGCGGGTGCCGGACCATGGCAAGCTCGCCCCCTGGCGCTTCATCGTGCTGGAGGGGGACGGCCGCGACCGGGCCGGCGGCAAGCTGGCGGAGGCGCTCGCGGCATCCGATCCCGGCGTCGGCGAGAAGCGGCTGGAGGATGAGCGCGCCCGCTTCCTGCGCGCGCCGCTGGTGGTGGCGGTGGTGTCGCGCGCGGCGCCGCATGTGAAGATCCCGGAATACGAGCAGCTGCTGTCGGCGGCCGCCGCCTGCCAGAACATCCTCGTCGCCTGCGCGGCGCTGGGCTACGGCGCCACCTGGCTCACCGAATGGACGACCTACGACGCCAGCGCCCGCGCGGCGCTGGGCCTCGAAGAGTTCGAGCGCTTCGTCGGCTTCATCTATATCGGCACCGCCACCCAGAAGCTGGAAGACCGCCCCCGCCCGCCCCTCGCGGCTGTGGTGACGCGCTTCTGAGGGGGCGAGCACGCATTACCCGCTTTCGCACCCCGGACGCATGCAGCGCCAGCGGAATGCGATCCGGGGTCCAGCGCAAGGCGCCGCCGCAGGCGCTTCCTGATCCCGCCGCCCTCGGGCTTTGCCCCGCTGCGCGGGAACTCTTGCGCTGGCCCCCGGATCGGCGCCCCGGCTGCGCCGTCGCTTGTCCGGGGAACCGGGGGGCCTCCCCCCTCACTCATCCGCCAGCGGATGCAGGTCGCGCACCATGCTCTTGAGGCGTTCGTCGAGAACGTGGGTGTAGATCTGGGTGGTGGAGACATCGGCATGGCCGAGCAGGGTCTGCACCACCCGGAGGTCCGCGCCGTGCGCCAGAAGATGGCTGGCGAAGGCGTGGCGCAGGACGTGGGGGGAGAGCTTGGCGGGATCGAGCCCTGCGGCCAGCGCCAGCTCCTTCAGGTCGCGCGCCGCCTGCTGGCGGGTCACGTAGCCGCTCTCGCTGGAGGACGGAAACAGCCAGCGCGACGCCTCCAGCCCCGCCGCCTTGCGTGCATCGAGATAGGCCGCCATGGCCGTCCGCGCGGGATCGGACAGGGGCACGAGCCGCTCCTTGCGGCCCTTGCCGGTGACGAGGATGGCGTCGCCCTTGGCCCGCGCGGCGGCGGCCGGCAGCGACACCAGTTCGGAAATGCGCAGGCCGCTGGCGTAGAGCAGTTCGACCACGGCGGCGGTGCGCCGGCGCTTCAGCATCTCCGCGCGCGCCTTGGCTGCGGCCTCCCCCTCCTCGGCCGGAACCTCCGACGCACGGGCATGGGCGGTCTCGATCAGGGTGGAGACCTCCTCCACCGTCAGCACCTTGGGCAAAGGGCGCCCGCGCCTTGGGCCTTCCAGCACGGCGGCGGGATCGTCCCCCCGGTGCCCCTCGGCATAGAGGAAGCGGAAGAACTGGCGCACGGCGGAGAGGCGCCGCGCCACGGTGGTCGCCTTGTAGCCGCGCGTGGAGAGATCGGCGAGCCAGTCGCGGATGGCCTGCGTGTCGGCGGTCGCGATGGCGCGGGGGGCGAGGAAATCGGCGAGGTCGGTCAGGTCGCGCCGGTAGGCGTCCAGCGTGTTGGCGCCCGCGCCGCGCTCCACCGCCTGCATGTCGAGGAAGAGCGCGAGCGGGCCCTGCGCCGCCGGGCCCGCGCCGGTCATTTGCCGATCTTTTCGGGGGCGACGGTGAAGGAGAGTTCCCGCTCCTGTGGCTCCACCTTGGTGGCCAGCGCCCACAGCGCGGCGTAGCCGAGGCCGCCGAGCACGGCCAGCACCACCAGAATGCGGAAGAGCGTGGGCATCGCCGCCTCCTTCAGGTGCGGGCGCGAATCGCCCGCGGGCACCCCTCTTTCGCCAGAGGTGCCACGGCCGGCGCCGCCGTTCAAGGCGAGGCGCTGTCCCCATCCCTTTCGGCACCAGCGACGCAGCGTCGCCTTGGACGGGCGGGGTGGCGGGTGCTTTCTTGGCGCCACCCAACGAGGAGGAAACGATGAGCGACATCTGGTTCAAGGCGGGCGAGGCGACGGTGCTGGCGGCGGACGGACAGGTAACGGACGCCATGCCGGAAGTACTGATCGGCTCGGTGCGCGGCCCGGTGGGTCAGGCCTTCGCCTCGATGATGGGGCAGGTGCAGGGCCACACCCGCATGTTCGTGGTGCGCGACCTCAATCAGATGGTGCGCCCGGCGACGATGATGACCACCAAGGCCACCATCCATACCGCCGAATATGTGGACCTGCTGGGCGGCGTGGTGCAGGCGGCCATGGGCGACGCCATCGTCGATTGCGTCAGCGAGGGCATCATCCCCAAGGACCAGGTGGACGAGCTGGCCATGATTATCATGGTGTGGCTCGACCCGCGCTGCCCCGAGGACCCCAACCTCGACAAGGCCGACCTCTACCGCACCAATTACGAGGCGACCAAGCTCGCCATCTCCCGCGCGCTCAAGGGCGAGCCCTCCATCGATGAGCTGATCGCCAACCGCAAGAGCGTGAAGCACTACGCCCTCGACGGCATCATCGAATACTGAGGCCCGGCCCCACCGTGGATCGCCCGGACAAGCCGGGCAATGACGCCGGGAAAAAGTCCGGGAGCCCGCAATATGACCGGGCGGGGCGGACCAGCCATGAGGTCACGCTGACGTTGCTGGAGCCGGACCCGCCGCTCGGCTAGGGTCCGGCTTGCGCCGGTGGTCAGGGGGGCGGGTCCGGCCGATTTTTCCGGATCGGCCCCGTCATCCGCCCGGCCGTGTGCCGCGTATCGAGGGCATGAATGTCGCCGAGCAACGTCTCATCCCCGCAGTGCCGAAGCCGCGTCGCATCCGATCGCTGCCGGACGGTGGCGTTCGTCTCACGGGAGGGACGACCGTGAGCGTCCAGCCCGCCGAGCCAAGGGTGGCCGCCTCCGGTGCCGAGCTGAGCGCGCTCATCGTCGCCATCGCCAGCCGCGCCGACCGGGAGGCCTTCGCCCGGCTGTTCCGCCATTTTGCGCCGCGGGTGAAATCCTATCTCGTGCGCAGCGGCCTCTCCGCCAATGCCGCCGAGGAGTTGGCGCAGGAGACCCTGCTGACGGTGTGGCGCAAGGCGGCCTATTTCGATCCGACGCGGGCCGCCGCATCCACCTGGATCTTCACCATCGCCCGCAACCTCTCCATCGACCTCAAGCGCCGCGAGCGCTATGGTGATACCTACCAGGCCGAGACCCACGAAGACGAGGTGGACGAGACCTCGGGCGAGACCATCCTCATGACCGCCGAGCGGGAGGCGCGGGTGCGCGCCGCCCTCGCCAAGTTGTCGGAGGAACAGGCCACCATCGTCCGCCTCTCCTTCTTTCAGGAGAAGCCCCATTCGCAGATCGCGCAGGAGCTGGGCATTCCACTGGGCACCGCCAAGTCGCGCGTGCGCCTCGCGCTCAACCGTCTGCGTGCCCTGTTGGAAGACCTGAAATGAGTGCTTCGACCCATCCCGGCACCGAGACCCTGCTGCGCTATGCGGCGGGCACGCTGCCGGCCGGTCCCCGCCTGCTGGTGGACGTGCATCTCGACGGCTGCCCCGAATGCCGCGCGGCGGTGGCGCGATTGATGTCCGTCGGCGGCGCGTTGCTCGACGCCTGCGAACCGCTGGCCCTCGCCCCCGATGCGCTCGACCGGGCTCTGGCACGGCTCGACGGCCTTTCCCCACGCCGCAATCCCGCCGCGCTCCATCATGCGGAAGCCGCCGGAGCAACATCGCCGAAGCGCTGGCCGCTGCCGGAAGGACTGAAGCTGCCGCCCGGCGTCGTGCTGCCCCCCGCCATCGCCTCGCGCCGCATCGGCCGGCTGGTTCCGGTGGCTCCCGGAGTGCGGCTCGGCCTCGTGCATCTGGAGGAAGACCCCGACGCGCAGGTGCTGCTGTTCCGCATCGCCCCCGGCCGGGCCATTCCCCAGCACACCCATGCGGGGCTGGAATTCACCCACGTGATCTGCGGCGGCTTCAGCGATCCGAACGGCCATTACGGCCCCGGCGACCTCGTGGAGTGCGACGCCGACATCGACCACTCCCCCCGCGTGGACGAGGATGGAGAATGCCTCTGCCTCGCCGCTTTCGACGGCCGTATCCGCTTCCGCGGCCTGCTCGGCATGGTGACGCGGCCGTTTATCTGAACGGTTGGACTTTGCCTCGCTCAGGCGCCGCGCGGGCTTTTTGCATTGCCTCGCTCGAGCGCCGCGCGGGCTTATTGGGGCAAGACCCTCAGAACTGCGTGCGCGTCACGCCCTTCTTCACCACCGCCAGCGCCTCGGTGAGGTCGCTCGCCAGCTCCGCCTTCTGGACGGGGCCGAGGAAGCGGCCCACCGGCACGGTGCGCTTGCCGCTGATGAGGGCGACGTCCAGCGTCCCGTGATCCTCGTCGTCCTCACGCCACAGGCGGGTCCAGAACGGGTTGAGCCGTGTGGTGGAGGGGCGCCCCGCCGCCGGCTCGCGGCGGATTTCCACGAGGCTGGGCGTGACGAGGATGTGTTCGCGCGCCCGGGCCGAGCGGAAGCTGGCGCGGAAGGCGATGTACATCAGCAGCACATCGAGGCCGAAGAAGCCGAAGATCGGCCACGCCCCCATGGCGAGGAAGGCGACGCCCGACACGAAGCTCACCGCCCCGATGCCCGCCATCACCCAGAAGAAGCCGCGCCGGGACAGGGACCGGTGCGGCGCGAGCGTGACCGCATAGACGACGGGCTCGTCTTGAGCCTGCGCGTCCGTCTCGGGTGCGATGTCTCGGTCGCTGGTCTGGGGCATTGCTCGGTACTATACCCGAAAAATGCCGCGCAGGATCAATCCGCCCAAACCCGCCGTCCTCCCGGAAGCCGAGAGCGCCCCGGCCCCGCGCCCTGCGCGCGCCGCAAAGGGGGCAAAGGTCGCGGCCGGCGCGTCGGGAACCACCGGGAAGGGGGCGAAAGCCCCGCCCGTGGCCCCGGCCAAGGGCAAGGTCGCCAAGGCTCCGGCAAGCGGCACGGCGAAGGCGGCCCCAGCGTCAAAGGCTTCGGCCGGCAAGACGTCTACCGGGACCAAGCCCGCCGGAACCAAGCCCACCGGCAAAGCCGCCGCCCCCCCACCAGCCCCCCTCCCCCGCCGCAACAAGGCGGTGGCGAATGCGGCGGCGGCGGTGCATGGCAAGACGGTCTCGCCGTGGTCCGATGCCGAGATCACCGAGGCCTTCACCCGCTTCGAGGCACAGGACCCCGAGCCCAAGGGCGAGCTGGACCACACTGACGCCTTCACTTTGCTGGTGGCCGTGGTGCTCTCCGCGCAGGCCACCGACACCGGGGTGAACAAGGCGACGAAGGGCCTGTTCGCCGCCGCCTCCACCCCCGCCGCCATGGTGGCGCTGGGGGAGGATCAGGTGGCCCACCACATCCGCACCCTCGGCCTGTTCCGGGGCAAGGCGAAGAATGTGGTGGAGCTGTCCCGCCTGCTGCTGGAGCGCCATGCCGGCGTCGTGCCCAAGGACCGGGAGGCGCTGGAGGCGCTGCCGGGCGTGGGGCGCAAGACGGCCAACGTGGTGCTGAACATCGCCTTCGGCGTGCCCACCATCGCCGTGGACACCCACCTCTTCCGCGTCGCCAACCGCACCGGCCTTGCCCCCGGCGCGACGCCGCTGGCAGTGGAGCTGGGGCTGGAGGCCCGCATCCCCGACCGCTTCAAGCTGCACGCCCACCACTGGCTCATCCTGCACGGCCGCTACATCTGCAAGGCGACGAAGCCCGCGTGCAGCCGCTGCCTCATCACCGACCTCTGCCGCTGGCCGGAGAAGAATTTCTGAGGGGTTGGGCGCGGCCTCGCTTTTTGTCGTCCCATCGCGCCCCGGACAAGCGACACCGAAGGTGGAGCGCCGAGCCGGGGCCCAGGGGACAGTCCGGCGCAGCCGGCGATGCCCAACCGCCTTTCCGCTTGAGCCGCCTTCGGCGAACTCTTGCGCTGGGCCCCGGCTCGCATTCCGCTATCGCTGCATGCGTCCGGGGCGCGAGGACGGTGAGGGCACGCCGGCCGCATCAAGGCGCCAGCCTTTGGTGGCCTCCCCGCCCGAAGGCGGGAAGGCCTTTCTCATCACGCAGCCAATCCCTTGGCCAGCTCCATCGCCTGCCGCTCGAACAGGCGGCGGTAGAGGCCGCCTTCGCGGCGGACCAGCGTGTCGTGGTCGCCCTCCTCCACGATGCGGCCCCTGTCGAACACCATCAGGCGGTCGAGAGAGCGCACCGTCGAAAGGCGGTGGGCGATGACCAGGGTGGTGCGCCCCACCATCAGCCGCTCCATAGCATCCTGGATCGCCGCCTCCGATTCGGAATCGAGGCTGGAGGTGGCCTCGTCCAGGATCAGGATGGGCGCATCCGCGAGGAAGGCCCGGGCGATGGCGATGCGCTGGCGCTCGCCGCCGGAGAGCTTCACGCCCCGCTCGCCCACCAGCGTGCCGTAGCCGCGCGGCAGGCGGGCGATGAAGTCAGCCGCATTGGCCAGCTCCGCGGCCCGCCGGATCTCCTCGAACGAGGCGTCCGGCCGGCCATAGGCGATGTTCTCCATCAGCGAGCGGTGGAACAGCACCGGCTCCTGCTGCACCACGGCGATGGCGCGGCGCAGGGAGCCCTGCGTCACGTCCCGCACATCCTGCCCGTCCACGGTGACGCGGCCGGAGGTCACGTCGTGCATCCGCTGGATGAGCTTGACGAACGTGGTCTTGCCCGAGCCCGAATGCCCCACGAGGCCCACCCGCTCCCCGGCCGGGATGGTGACGGAGAGGTTCTCGTAGAGCGGCTTGTCGTGGCCGCCATAGTGGAAGGTCACGTTCTCGAACGCGATGGCCCCCTCCTTCACCTGCACCGGCACCGCCTTCGGGGCATCGGACACGCCCACGGTCTGGTGGTGGATCTCCACCAGCTCCTCCAGCTCGTTCATGGAGCGTTGGAGATTGTGGACGTGCATGCCGATGTCACGCAGGTAGGAGTGGATGACGAGGTAGGAGGTGAGCACATAGGCCACATCGCCCGCGCTCGCCTGCCCCTGATGCCACAGCACCAAAGCCGTGCCGATGATGGACGCCTGAAGCGCCACCAGGGCCAGAAGCTGCGCCGTGCCGGCCCAGGTGGCCGCCATCCAGGTGCGGTAGGTGCGGGCGTTCCACTTGCCGAGCACCCGCTCCAGCCGCTCCTCCTCGCGGGCCTCGGCGCCATAGCCCTTCACCACGGCGTTGCAACCCACCGCATCCGCCAGCACGCCACCCACCCGCGTGTCCCACGCATTGGAGAGGCGCGCCGCCGGAGCGACGTAGTTCAGCGACAGCGTGAGCGTGAGCCCGATGAAGGCCACCGCCCCCACCGCCACCACGGCGCCCAGTACCGGCCAGTTCCAGCCGAGCAGCAACGCCGTGCCGCCGAGTGCCACCACGGACGGGAACAGCGCCACCAGCAGGGTGTCGTGCAGCACGTCGAGGGACCACATGCCGCGCGAGATCTTGCGCACGGTGGAGCCGGCGAAGGACGAGGCGTGCCAGTCCGACGAGAAGCGCTGCACCCGCGCGAAGGCGTCCGCCGCCACGTCCGACATCATGCGCAAGGTGAGCCGCACGATGATGAAGTAGGTGGCATGCCGCGCGCTCACCATCGTCACGCCGAGGCCGACGATGGCGAGGAAGGCCATGGTCGCGAGGTGCCAGGCCGTCTCCCGGTCGGCGAGGGACAAGGCGTCGATCAGCCGGCCGGCGAACAGCGGCACCAGCACCTCGGCGAGGGTGGAGACGAGGACGGCGGCCAGAGTGGCCGCGATGATTCCCTTCCGCTTCGCCCAGTGGGTGAAGAGGAAGGCGAAGATGGCGCGGAACGACACCCCGCGCTTGTGGGTCTGAAACAACGACATGACACGATCCGGCCGCGCCGCATGGGGCGCCAGAGGCCGGTCCCTGATTCGAACGGGGACACGCGGCGCATGGCGCCGCAGATGACGGGTTCACGCGGCGCATGGCGCCGCTAAGGGGAAGAGGATGGGGCGCGTCAGCGGCTGCCCGCCCTGCGCAGGAGCGCAGGCGGGTGGCGGACCACGGGCCCCTGAATGTCCGAAAAGCTAGCGGCGGAAGCCGGGCTGGCGGGGAATCACATCCGTGCAATGGGCGCGGCGGAGAATGCCGCGTGGCACAGCAGGGGTGGAGAACGTGGTAGTGCTCATGGACGTGACCCCTCCCTGCCGGATGTTGATTCCGCGCGGCCCCGGAGCGGGGCGGCGCCTGCGGTATGGACGGCCGATCTGCCGCGGTCCAGACCCTTTCGCAGGCGGCCATGAGACGCTAAGGTCGCGGCGCTTTTTTGGACAAGCATGGGCGGAACCATGGCGGACACCGGCATTCCCCACTTCTGCAACGACCTCGGCGTCACCGTCATCGAGGTGGGCAGCAAGGAATTCATGTGCATCGGTGCGAAGCCGCCCTTCGACCATCCGCACATCTTCATCGACCTCGGCGACGACGACGAGCACGTGTGCCCCTACTGCTCCACCCTCTACCGCTACAACCCGGCGCTCGCCGCCGGCGCGGCGAAGCCGGAAGCGGCCGTGTGGCACGGCGAGCCCGCGGCCAAATCCGCCGCGTGACGCGCCGGCCCGGTAACGGCCCGGCTCACAAGACCTGCGGCCTGACCGCCGCGGAACACCCGTCTGACCCAATCCTCGGCCTGCTGCCCCCTGGCCTGATCCCCGCGGCCTGATCGCCGCCGCAAAGAAAGACTATCCGGCCGGCTCCTTCACGGAGCCGGGTCCTGCCATGGCCGATCCCATCCCCTTCCGGGCGAAACCCCGCACCGCCGCGCGCAGCGCCGTGGTGGTCGGCGCAGGCATCGGCGGGCTCGCCTGCGCCATCGCCCTGCGCCGTGCCGGCCTCACCGTCCAGGTGGTGGAACAGGCGCGCAAGCTGCGCGAGGTGGGCGCCGGCCTCCAGCTCACGCCCAACGCCACCCGCATCATCCGCGAGTTCGGCCTCTTGCCGCGCCTTGAGCAGGTGGCGGTGACGCCGCGCTCGCTCGATGTGAGGAGCGGCGCGAGCGGCGCCACCATCACCCGCGCCCATTACGGCCCGGCCGCCGCACGCTATGGCGCGCCCTTCCTCGTGGTTCACCGCGCCGATCTGCAGAACCTCCTCGCCGAGGCGGCGCAGGCCGAGGGCGTGCTGATCGCGCTCGGGGCCGAACTTACCGCTGTGGAGCCCGCCTTCGGCGGCGTGCGGGCGGTGGTGAAGCAGGGCGAGAATCTCATCGCCCACGGCGCGGACATCCTCGTCGGCGCCGATGGCGTGCGCTCGGCGGTGCGGGCGCATCTCGGCGTCGCGCGGCCGCCGGTGTTCGCCCAGCGCCTCGCCTACCGGGCCACCATTCCCGTGCCGGCCCGCCATCCGCCGGACGTGCGGCTCTATATGGGGCGCGATGCCCATCTGGTAGTCTATCCGGTGAAGGGCGGGGCGACGCTGAACCTCGTCGCCATCGTCAAGCACACCGAGCCGGTGGCCCGCTGGAGCGCGCCGGGCGACGGCGCCGCCGTCCACGCCGCCTTCGCGGACTGGGCGCCGGAAGTGCGCGAACTGCTGAAGGCCGCGCCGCATTTCCTGTGCTGGGGCCTCTACGATATCGATCCCCTGCCCCGCTGGAGCACCGGGCGCGTGACGCTCTTGGGCGACGCCGCCCATGCCATGCTGCCCTTCCTCGCCCAGGGCGCGGCGCAGGGCATCGAGGATGCCGCGGCCCTCGCCCGCGCCCTCCAGAAGGAAACCGACGCCGCCACCGCGCTGAAGGCCTACGAGGCCGAGCGGCTGGGCCGCACCGCGCGCATCCAGTCGGAAGCGCGACGCAACGGCATGGTCTACCACCTCTCCGGCGCCCCCCGCCTCGCCCGCGACCTGGTGCTCCGCCGGCAAGGCCCGGCACTGCTGGATCGGTATGGGTGGATTTATAAGGCTTGAGGGGCGGGCGGCTCGTTCATCGCAGGTCGCCGCCCGCCGCTGATTTCGCGCGTCATCGCCCGGACGAGCCGGGCGATGACGGTGTTTTTGGGGGGAACAGCCCCTTCCACCCCAACCGTCCGAGCCCCCTCTCCCCTCGCGGGAGAGGGCTGGGGTGAGGGGGGTGGCACCCTTTGTCCCAGCGTTGCCCAAGCCCGAGCAGCCCCCTCACCCCCGCCCCCTCTCCCGCGAGGGGAGAGGGGAGCCGCTGCGGCGGCACTGGCTCTCCGGCGCCCCCCGCTGGACCTTCCGCGCGCGCCATGCTATCCGCCCGCCCCATTCTCGTGAGGGGACCATGGGCCTTCGGCTTCAGCGACGACGACCGGACACGCTGCGCATGCGCGCACGCGCCGTCACGCCCGCCTGAAGCCGGCCCGCCGAACTCGCGGGCCTTCTGCCCTGCCTTGCGAGTTTTCCCCATGACCGAGCTTCCCTTGTCCATCGCCGTGGAGACGGCCGCCGACGACGCGGCCATCGACCGGCTGCATGAGCGCACCTTCGGCCCCGGCCGGTTCGCCCGCACCGCCTTCCGCATCCGGGAGCAGACGGGGCACGAGCGCGCCCTCTCCTTCACGGCGCGGGTCGGCACCATGCTGGTGGGATCGGTGCGACTCACGCGGATCAGCATCGGCACCACGCCGGCCCTGCTGCTCGGCCCGCTCACGGTGGAGCCGCCGTTCCAGTCGGTGGGCATCGGCGCTCGGCTGATGGAGCACGCCCTCGACGTGGCGCGCCAGCAGGGCCACCGGCTCGTCGTTCTGGTGGGGGACGAACCCTATTACGCCCGCTTCGGCTTCCGCCGCGTGCCCTTCGGGCAGGTGACGTTGCCCGGCCCGGTGGACCCGGGCCGCCTCCTCGTCGCCGAGCTGGTTGACGGCGCCTTCGCCGGCGTATCCGGCATGGTCAGCGGCAGCCGCTGACACGCGCCGGTTACGCCCTTGGTCTAAGGCACAACTGGCGGGGCGGCTCGCGCTCCGTTAGCGTGGTACCGAGATGCGAAACGGCCCGGCAGTACGCCGCTGGGCCGGGGAGGACGGCGCCGCCACGGCGCTGCCAAAGGCGTTCCCGCGCACCGCATCGGCGATGAAAGAGGGAGGAAGGACGATGACGTCTGGGATCATGCGGCACTCGCGCGCCCTGTTGGCGGCGGCGGCGATCGGCGCCCTGTTGACGGGCGCGGCCAAGGCCGAAGACACCACGGTGAAGCTCGGCGTGCTCAACGACATGTCCGGCGTCTACGCCGACATTTCCGGCCCCGGCTCGGTGGTCGCGGCGCAGATGGCGGCCGAAGACTTCATGGCCAAGAACAAGGGCTTCAAGGTCGAGGTCGTCGGTGCCGACCACCAGAACAAGCCGGACGTGGGCGCTTCCGTCGCCCGCAAGTGGTACGACCAGGAGAATGTGGACGCCATTCTCGACGTGACCACCTCCTCGGTGGCGCTGGCGGTGAACGACATCACCCGCGAGAAGAACAAGATCTTCCTCGTCTCCGGCGGCGGCACCTCCGACCTCACCGGCGCCAAGTGCTCGCCCAACACCGTGCACTGGACCTACGACACCTGGGCGCTGGCCAACGGCACCGGATCGGCCCTCACCAAGCAGGGCGGCTCGCCGTGGTTCTTCCTCGTCGCCGACTACGCCTTCGGCGCGGCGCTGGAGCGCGACGCCTCGGCGGCGGTGAAGGCGGCCGGCGGCAAGGTGGCGGGCAGCGTGAAGCACCCGCTTTCCACCACCGATTTCTCCTCCTTCCTGCTGCAGGCGCAGTCCTCCGGCGCCAAGGTCATCGGCCTCGCCAATGCCGGCAACGACCTCATCACCGCGGTGAAGCAGGCGTCCGAGTTCGGCATCACCCAGGGCGGCCAGCAGCTTGCCGGCCTGCTCATCTTCTCGTCCGACGTGAAGGCCCTCGGCCTGCAGGCGGCGCAGGGCCTCGTGCTCACCGACGCCTTCTACTGGGACCTGAACGACGACACCCGCGCCTTCTCCAAGCGCTTCGGGGCCAAGTTCAACGGCAAGATGCCCACCAGCGCCCAGGCCGGCGTCTATTCCAGCGCCATGCACTATCTGAACGCCATCAAGGACGCCAAGACCAAGGACGCGCCCAAGGTGATGGAGCAGATGCGCGCCACCCCAATCAATGACCCGCTGTTCGGCAAGGGCGAGATCCGCATCGACGGCCGCGCCATCCACCCCATGTACCTGCTGAAGGTGAAGAAGCCCGCCGACAGCAAGGGCGAGTGGGACCTGTTCGAAGTGGTCTCCACCATCCCCGCCAACGAGGCCTTCCGCCCCCTCAAGGACGGCAACTGCCCGCTTGTGAAGTAGATCGCGACCTGACGGCAAAACGCGTCGGAAGGGCCCTCCCCGCGGGAGGGCCCTTTTTCTTTGGGGCCGGGCCATGCAAAGATGCAGCGCTCCAATCTGCACGTCTTGCGGGAAACGCCATGCGCATTCTAGCCTCGCTCGCGCTCCTGCTGGTCTGGACCGGCGTCGCCGGGGCGGAGATCGTGCGCTCCCCCACCGTCTGGCGCCTATCGGCGCCGTTCGATGCAGAGCGCGGAGCCAACACCGAAATCAGCGGGGCCGCCTGCGCCACCGGCACGCGGACGTGCCTGTTGGTCAATGACGAGACCCGTTTCGCCCAATTCTTCACCCTCGGGAACGGCACCATCTCGCCCGGGAAGGTCATCGGCCTGCTGCCGAAGCAGGTCGGCGGCGTCAAGATGAAGGAGCTGGATGCCGAAGGCGCGGCCTATGTGCCGCCGAGCACGGCCGGCGCACCGGGCTATTTCTATGTCACCGGGTCCCACGGCGCCGGGCGCGAGGGGAAAGTGCAGCTGTCGCGCTTCTTCCTGATCCGCTTTCCGGTCGATGCCGCCACCGGCCTGCCGACCTTCGCCTTCGGCCGCGACGAACCGTCCGGTGAGGTCAAACGCACCCCGTCTCTGCGGGACGCGCTCCCCGACCTTGAGAAGTTCGGCATCTCCGCCAAACCGCCGCTCGATGAGAACGGCCTGACCGTGGAAGGCTTTGCCGTGATTGGCGGCGAAGCCCTGTTCGGCCTGCGCAGCCCCTGCATCGCGGGGCGGGCGTTCGTGGTGCGCACGGCGCTCGATCCCCTGTTCACGGGAGGCCCCGTCACAGCCCGCGCGAGCAGCCTCGCGATGGGGGACAATACGGGCATCCGCGACCTCGCGGCCGTGCAGGGCGGCGTTCTGATCCTCACCGGCCGCAGCAATGATGCGCGTCGTGGAAAGACCTACTCTTGCGAGCGTCCCGTCAGCGCGGCGACGAACGAGGCCAATCTGCCGGCCGCCAAGGTTTGGTTCTGGAGCGGCAGGGACGGCGAGGAGGCGACGCTGCTCGGCGCCCTGCCGGACGTATCGCGGGAGATGAAGGCGGAAACCCTGCTGGTGCTCGCCGAGGATACCGCAGGTTACCGCGCCCTTGTCTGGTTCGACGGCCCGCCCAACGGTGCCCCCATGGAATTCACAATTCCCCGGCCCCGCCCCGGCCAATAGAGGGGCGCCCGCGCGTGCTCGATGGCGGCCCTCGCCACCGTCCGCGCCTCACCCCCGCCCCAGCACCACCGCCGCCGCGAGCACCGCGGCCATTGCGAGGTCGGAGACCATGGCGATGGTTTCGGTGCGGGTCTTGCCCGCCCGCAGCGCGTGCTTCACGCCGGCGAGGAGATAGAACAGCCCGCCGCCCACCGCCGCCGGCAGGAGGAAGGACGGAAAGGCAAGGGAGAGGAGGCCGAGGAAGCCGAAGGTCAGGTTGGCGAAGCCCAGTTCCTGCACGATCACCTGCGCCTTGGGATCGGAGATCTCGAAGATGGTCTCGGCCGTGAAGGCCGGCTGCGTCACCTGCTTCAGGCCGGCGAGGCCGAGCCGTGCGCCGACGCCCCAGACCACGAACCACTTCAGCACCAGTGGCGCCAGCGGCCCACCCGCCACCAGCGCCTCGACGAGGATGCTCGCGAGCGGGGCGATCAGCATCAGCACGAGGATGGCGGCGAGATACATGGGCGGTCGCTCCCGGCGGGGGGCGCACAGATTAGCTTTTGCTCGGAAATTCAAAAGGCGCTTCCGCCATCACAATCGTCATACCCGGCCTTGTGCCGGGTATCCACGTCGGGCCGAGCGGGCACGTGCCAGGCATTCATTCCCAGCCGTGCCACGTGGATGGCCGGGACAAGCCCGGCCATGACGGCAGTAGGGCGGCCCCAAAACGAAGAACGGCGGGCCGAGGCCCGCCGTCCGTTCATTTGCACCGTCTGTCGGAAGAACCCGCGGATCACTCCGCGGCTTCGACCTGCGGCCGGCCGCGGGCGAGGCGCTCGCGCTTGAGCAGTTCGGCCACCAGGAAGGCGGTCTCGATGGCCTGCTCGGCGTTGAGGCGCGGATCGCAATAGGTGTGGTAGCGGTCGCGCAGGTCCTCGTCCGAGATGGCGCGGGCGCCGCCGGTGCATTCGGTGACGTTCTTGCCGGTCATCTCCAGATGCACGCCGCCGGCAAAAGTGCCCTCGGCCGCATGGATGTCGAAGAAGGAGCGGATCTCCGACTGCACCCGCTCGAACGGGCGGGTCTTGTAGCCGGAGGCGGCCTTGATGGTGTTGCCGTGCATGGGATCGCACGACCACGCCACGGTGCGGCCTTCCTTCTCCACCGCGCGGATGAGGCCCGGCAGGTAGTCACCCACCTTGTCGGCGCCGAAGCGGCAGATCAGCGTGATGCGGCCCGCCTCATTGTCCGGCTGGAGGATGTCCAGCAGGCGGATGAGGCCCTCCGGGGAGATGGAGGGGCCGCACTTGATGCCGATCGGGTTGCGGATGCCGCGGAAGTACTCGACATGCGCATGGTCCGGCTGGCGGGTGCGGTCGCCGATCCACAAGAGGTGGCCGGAGGTCGCGTACCAGTCGCCCGACGTGGAATCGACACGGGTCAGGGCCTGTTCGTAGCCAAGCAGGAGCGCCTCGTGGCTCGTGAAGAAATCCGTCGAGCTCATCTCGGGATGGCTCTTGGGATCGATCCCGCAGGCGCGCATGAAGTCCAGCGCCTCCGTGATCCGGTTCGCCAGTTCCTGATACCGCGAGGACTGGGGCGAATCCTTCACGAACCCCAGCATCCAAGCATGGGCGTTGGCGAGGTTGGCATAGCCGCCGTTGGCGAAGGCGCGCAGAAGGTTGAGCGTCGCCGCCGACTGGCGGTAGGCATCGAGCTGCCGGCGCGGGTCCGGAATGCGGGCGGCTTCCGTGAAGGCGATGTCGTTGATGATGTCGCCGCGGTAGCTGGGCAGAGTCACGCCGTTCTCGGTCTCGGTGTCCGAGGACCGGGGCTTGGCGAACTGGCCGGCGATGCGGCCGACCTTCACCACCGGCGAGCCGCCGGCGAACGTCAGCACCACCGCCATCTGCAGGAAGACGCGGAAGAAATCGCGGATGTTGTCGGCCGAATGCTCGTCGAAGCTCTCGGCGCAGTCGCCGCCCTGCAAGAGGAAGGCTTCGCCGCGGGCGACCTTGGCGATCTCGGCCTTCAGGCGGCGCGCCTCACCTGCAAACACAAGCGGCGGGTAGGAGGCGAGCTTCTTCTCGACCTCCTCGAGCTGCGCCTTGTCTGGATAAGACGGCATCTGGAGGCCGGGATAAAATCGCCAGCTATCCGGACGCCAGCCTTCGGCGCGGCGGGGAGCCTCGGCGCCAGGGACGGGAGCGGACTGCGGGCGGGTCACCATTTGACTCTCCATTTGCATAAGGCCGGCCGGTTGTCCGGTCCGGTCCGTCCCGCTGGTGCGCCTCCGGCGTTCCTCTTGTGTTCGCGGGATCGGAACGCGGGCTTATACACGAAGCACGTGCGCACCGAAAGGATGCGGCGCAACGCAGGCGCGACGCCCCGCGAGATGGGACCGGAGGGGCCGTTTCCCCTCGAACCCTGCCCTGGCGCTCAGGCCGTCCGTCAAAGACTTCTCTGCGAGCCTTCTCTTGGCCGCACCCATCGCCTATGAGGGGACTGCGCCTGCGCGCGCCTTCCCTTGTGAGACGTGCGCGCCAGCGCGCGTCTGCCGTTCCCTCCGGCACCGTCCTGAATGTCCGTGTCTGTTGCGGGACACGCCAACGCCCGAGCCTGTCATGTCACAGTCCCATCGCGCGCCGGCGCCAGCCCCCGCTACTGCCCTGCGTCCGCGCGGTCCCGCGCCCGGGCAGCCCGGCTCGGTCGGTCCCGGTGCAGTGGAGTTCGTCGCGCTCATCGCCCTGCTCATGGGCATGACCGCCTTCTCCATCGACAATCTGCTGCCCGCTTTCGGCGCCATCCGGGCCGATTTCGCGCTGGACAATCCCAATCACGTCCAGGTGATGGTCTACGCCTATCTCATCGGCATCGGCGGCGCGCAGTTCTTCTACGGCCCCATCTCGGACGTGCTGGGGCGCCGCCCCATCCTGTTCGCCGGCCTCGCGATCTATGCGGCGGGCAGCCTCCTCGCCTTGTTCACCCGCGATTTCGACGTGCTCATCCTTGCCCGGCTGATCCAGGGCATGGGCGCGGCGGCGGGCCGGGTGCTGGCCATCGCCATCGTGCGCGACCGCTTCGAGGGGCGCGACATGGCGCGGATCATGTCGCTGAGCATGATGGTGTTCCTCACCGTGCCCATCATCGCGCCGGCCCTGGGCAGCCTCATCCTCGTGTTCGGCTCGTGGCACCTCATCTTCGTGGCCATGCTGCTGCTGGCGCTCGCGCTGTTCGCGTGGTTCGGCCTCCGGATGCCGGAGACGCTGCATCCCGAATACCGCATCCCCTTCTCGATGCGCTCCATCGGCAAGGCGGCGATGCTCACCCTCACCACCCGCCACTCGGTGGGCTATGCGGTGGCCATCGGGCTCATGATGGGCTCGCTGATGGCCTATGTGGGCTCGGCCTCGCAGGTGTTCCAGACCGACGTCTATCGCCTCGGCAACCTCTTCCCCATCGCCTTCGCGGCGGTGGCGGGCATCATGGCGGTGGCCTCCTTCCTCAATGCCAGCCTCGTGCACCGGGTCGGCATGCGGCGGCTGTCCCATGGCGGCATCCTCGGCTTCATCGCGGCGGGCGGGCTCATGGTGGCCTCCAGCATCTTCTGGGACGGCAAGCCGCCGCTCGTGCTGTTCTGCGGGCTCGTGGCGGCGGGGCAGTTCCTGTTCGCGCTCACGGTGCCGAACTTCAATTCCATGGCCATGGAGCCTTTGGGCGCGGTGGCGGGCACCGCCTCCTCCTTCATCGGCGGCTTCACGACGCTGCTGTCCGCCGTGCTGGGCTTCGTCGTCGGCAGCCATTTCGACGGTACCGTGCTGCCCCTCGCCATGGGCTATCTGATGCTCGGCGCGCTGGCGCTGGTGTTCGTGCTGTGGGCGGAGAAGGGCAAGCTGTTCGGCCACCAGCATTAGTCACGGCGCGGAAGGGAGCGGCCCCGCGCAGGGCTGCCCTGCGCCGGCCACGCCCAAGTGTGTCGGGGAACTGTCCGCGAGCCGTGGTAGAACACGCGCGACGCCGACACGCCTGCGCCATTCCGCGCCTGCCGATCGCACGACCCCAGGAGCCCCCATGCCCCAGCTCTCGCCCGAAGGCCAGGCGGCCATCAACGCCATCTCCCAGCGCACGGGCTTCAGCCCGGATGCCGTCACCTCCATGCTGTTCTCGGTCATCGCCGGCAACGGCTCCATGGCCCAGTTCAACCACCCCGAATTCGGCGGCTCCGGCCAGTGGATGGCGGGCGGGATGACCATGGTCTCCGACATGTTCAACAGCTACCTCAAGGGCCGGGTGGACGGCCTGTGCAGCGAGCTGTCGAACCTCGTCGCCAGCCAGCCCGGCCTCACCCAGAGCGGCAGCTTCCAGTCGCAGAACCAGGGCGGCGGCTATTCCGGCGGCGGCCAGTGGCAGACCAGCGGCGGCGGCGGGTTCGGCGGCAACATGGGCGGCAGCTTCGGGGGGAACATGGGCGGCAGCCAGCCCAGCCTGTTCGTGCCGGATGCCTCCGGCAGCTTCAACTGGTGGCCGGCCGATCTCGGCCAGCCGGCCAGCACCGGCGCGCAGAACGGCGTGCGCTACGCCTATTTCCCCGGCACGCGCCGCCTCGCCATCGACCTCAATGGGCAGGTGACGGTCTATGACAGCCTCGATCACCAGATCGGCGGCTTCTCCCAGCAGCAGGGCGGATCGGGCAGCCTGACCTTCACCAGCCAGTACGGCACGGTGTTCGTCTCCAGCCTGCCCATCGTGAGCGGCGCGCCGCAGGCTCCGGCCTATGCGCCGCAGGCGCCTGTCTCCGCGCCCGTGTACGAGCCCGCGCCGCAGCCGCAGTCCTTCGCGCCGCAGCCGCAGACCTATGGCGGCGCCCAGCCGCTGGGCCAGAGCGAGATCATCTCCGCCATTGAGAAGCTGGCCGATCTCCACGCCAAGGGCATCCTCAGCGACCAGGAATTCAGCACCAAGAAGGCCGAGCTGCTCAGCCGGCTGTGAGGTGAGGCGCTTTCCCTAGCGCCACCACCCGTCCCTCACCGGCGGCATCCCCATCCCACACCGCGGTCATGGCCGGGCTCGTCCCGGGCATCCACGTCGTGCCGATGGCGCCACGGCCCGAAGCTCTATTCCCAGCCGAACCACGTGGATGCCCGGGACGAGCCCGGGCATGACGGTGACAGAGGCAGGACGCCTTGCAGCAACGGCAGTGGGGCCTGCCGGCGAACCCCTACCCCCTCCCCCCTCAAGACGCCTTCGTGCGCAGCGTCACCAGCTCTTCCGCCGCGGTGGGATGCACGGCGACGGTGCGGTCGAAATCCGCCTTGGTCGCCTTCAGCCCCATGGCCACGGCGGCGAGCTGGATCATCTCGGCGGCGGCCTCGCCCATGATGTGGACGCCGAGCACCCGGTCGGTCTCCCCATCCACGATCAGCTTCATGAAATTGCGGGTCTCGCGGCCGGAGAGCGTCGCCTTCAGCGGGCGGAAGGTGGTCTTGTAGATGTCCACCGGCCGCCCTGCGGCCCGCGCCGCCTCCTCCGTGCAGCCCACGGTGCCGATCTCCGGCTCGGAGAAGACGGCGGTGGCGACGAGGGAATGGTCCACCGTCCACGGCTTGTTGCCGAACACCGTATCGGCGAAGGCGTGGCCCTCGCGGATGGCGACGGGGGTGAGGTTGATGCGGTTGGTAATGTCGCCCACCGCATAGATGGAGGGCACATTGGTGCGGCTGTGCGCGTCCACGATCACCGCGCCCAGCGGGTCGAGCGCCACGCCCACCCCCTCGAGGCCCAGATTGCGGGTGCTGGGGATGCGGCCGATGGCGAGCATCACCTCGTCCACCTCCAGCTCCGAACCATCGGAGAGGACCACCTTCTTGCCGCCGGAGATGGCCTCGATGGAGGCCAGCGTCTTGCCGCTGACGAGCTTGATGCCGGCGCGGGTCATCTCGGTTTCCAGATGATCGCGCAATTCCATGTCGAAGCCGCGCAGCACCTTGTCGCCGCGATAGACCAAAGTCACCTCGGCGCCCAGCGACCGGAACAGGCCGGCGAACTCCACCGCGATATAGCCCGCGCCCTGGATGAGGATGCGGTCGGGGAAGCTGCGAAGATTGAATGCCTCGTTGGAGGTGATGGCCAGCTCGCAGCCGGGAATCTGTGGCCCGAGCGCGGGATGGGCGCCGGTGGCGAGCAGGATGTGGCGCGCGATCACCTCCTCGCCGGTGTCGAGGATGCGCACGCGGTTCGGCCCCGCCACCACCGCACGGGAAGCGACGATCTCCACCCCGGCGGCCTCGGCATTGCGCTTGTAGATGCCTTCGAGCCGGGCAATTTCCTTGTCCTTGTTGGCGACGAGGGTCAGCCAGTCGAACTCGGGGGCGCTGACCCGCCAGCCGAAGCCGGCCATGTCGTCGATGTCGTGGGCGTAGCGGCCGGCATAGACGAACAGCTTCTTGGGCACGCAGCCGCGGATGACGCAGGTGCCGCCCATGCGGTATTCCTCCGCCATCATCACCTTGGCGCCGTGCTGGGCGGCGATGCGGCCGGCGCGCACGCCACCCGAGCCGCCACCGATCACGAACAGGTCCACCTCGCGCTGTGTCATGTGTTGGCTCCCGCCAGATCCCGATGCGTGGCCGGTGACTTGAAGGAGCCTCGCCGGGGCGTCAAGCAAACTCGCCGTGGGGTGGCCGCTTGCCGCCTCTGCACATAGGTGCTTCAACGCGGCAGCCAATCCGGACGCCCATCGATACGCAAGGCATGCACGACACCGAGATTCCCCCGCTCTGGCTGAAGCGCGCACCGGCCGCGACGGGCCGCACGGGCTTCGCTTTGCCCGCCGTGCTGCGGCTGCGCGCGCGGCGGGGGGCCCTCGCCATCGTGCTGGCGGGCGAGGGTGCGGACGCCCCCCTGCCCTTCACCTTCGCCAGCACAACAGGCGGGGGCGAGGGTGAGACCCTGCTGCCCGGCGTGCCCACCGTGGCGCTGGTGCCGGCCGGGGCGACGCGGATCGAGGTGGAGGGCGCGCCCGCCGGTTTCCGGCTGGGCTATTACCCCGTCCACAAGGTGGCGCTGAAGCTGCACGCTTTCGCCAACGGCCGGTTTGAAGGCCTCGGCCTGCCGCGCCGCTGGAAGGCGGCCGGCGTCGCCGCCCGCACCCTGCGCGGGGCGCTTCATGCCCTCGTCTCCGCCGCGCCCGCGCGCCGACGGGCCGAGGCGGCGCGCTACC
>NZ_JAYRPE010000043.1:0-14453 GCF_041911315.1 Xanthobacter sp.
GCGGCCGGCTTCGACACCGGCGCATTGGCCGGGCGAAGCGCCGAGGTCGCCGGTACGGTGGCGCCGCCGGAGCTTGTGGGCGCCGTGGTCGAGGCCGAGGGCTTGGAGCCGGCCGAGGAGGTGACGAGGGGTGCGTCCACCAACGCCTCGATCATGCCGCCGATGCCGTCGCCGCCGGAGGCGGGCTTGGCGGGCAGGTCATCGAGGCTGGAAATCGAATCGACATCGAGCCGCTTCATGTCGAGATGCCGCTCGGCGAGGCCCTGGATATAGATGGGCGAGGTGCGGCGCGCCCATTCGGCCCGCATCAGCGCGATCGAATCGCGCTCCTTGCGGATCTGGGTGCGCAGGGTGGCGAGCCGCTCGGCCTCGGCGGTGGACGAGACCTTGAGCTGGTAGACCACCGCGGCGGTCACCAGAAGCGCGACGACCATCACGACATTGGCGACCCGAAACATCTCGACTAGCGTCTCCGCCCTGCGCGTTGCGGTGATGGGGGCGGAAGCAGCCCCATCAGGTCACCGCCCGGATGCGCCGGGGCGTCCGTGCGCTCGGCCGCGCGAAGTTTCGCGGACCTGGAGCGCGGGTTGCCTGCCACTTCGTCGGGACCGGGCTCTACGGCTCCCTTCGCCACGAGGCGGAAGGAGGGCTCCGGCCCTTCCGCTTGCGGCTGGTGGCGCGAGGCGGACGGTGCCTTGGACCGGTGTGACAGAAAAGTCTTAACGATCCTGTCCTCAAGGGAATGGAAGGTGACGACCACCAGCCGTCCCCCCGGCCGGAGCGCCCGCTCGGCAGCGGCCAGCGCCTCCACCAGCTCCGACAATTCCTCGTTCACCGCGATGCGCAGGGCCTGGAAGGTGCGGGTGGCGGGATGCATCTCGCCGGGCTTGGCCCACACCACGCGCGAGACGATCTCGGCGAGCTGCGCCGTGCGGGTGATGGGCGCCTCTTCCCGCGCCTTCACGATGGCCTTGGCGATGGCGCGCGAATGCCGCTCCTCGCCGAAAGTCCAGATGATGTGGGCAAGGCGGACGTCATCCAGCGTGGCGACGAGATCGGCGGCCGAGAGCCCGTCTGCGCCCATGCGCATGTCGAGCGGCCCGTCGCGGCGGAAGGAGAAGCCGCGGTCCGCCTCGTCGAGCTGCATGGAGGAGACGCCGATGTCCAGCACCACCCCGTCGAGGGGGCCGAAATCCTGCTCGGCGGCGATCTCGTCGAGCCGCGAGAAGCGGTCCTGCACGAGGAGGAGGCGCTTGCCCGAGGCTTCCACCAGCGTCTGCCCGGCGGCGATGGCCGTGGGATCGCGGTCGATGGCGAGCACCTGGCAGTCGGCCGCGGCGAGGATGGCGGAGGTATAACCTCCCGCGCCGAAGGTGCCGTCCACATAATGGCCGGCGTCCTTCGGCGCGAGGTGCGCGAGAACCTCGCGAAGCATCACCGGCAGATGACGGGCCGGTCCGCCAGCGGCGTCGGCGGGGCCGACCCCGTGGCCCGTCGTCATGTCCGTTCGCTCCGCGTGGTCTCCGCTCGGGAGCCGATGGCCTGGCGCAACTCGCGCACCCGTCGGGTGGCCTCCGCGAGATGTGCCTTCAGCCGCTCCGGTTCCCAGATCCGGAACTTGTGCCCCAGCCCGACGAACGCCACCTGATCGGTGATCGCCGCGTGGGCCTTCAAACTCTCCGTCAGCACCACCCGGCCCTCCGGATCGATGCGCAACGTCTCGCTGGTGCCGTAGAGCGCGGCGGCCAGCTCCTCGCGCGCTTCGGAATAGGGCGGGTAGCTGTCGATCAGCGTGTCGATCTCGCCGATCAGACGGTTGCCGCCGGCATCCAGCGCCGGTTCCGCAAGGCTCGGATGGCAATAGAGGCCGTCCGCGCCGTCCTTGGTCAGCACCATGCGGTAGGGCGCGGGGATGGAGACCCGGCCCTTGGCGTCGAGGCGCATCGTGTAGGTGGACACGAAGCGGTCCATGGCGCCCGGGTGCCCTCGTGTTGCAACGGGCGCCGTTCAAGGCGGCCCGCGTGACGGCCGAGACCGTCCATCCTGTTCATGGGTACTTATGGGTTATCATGGGCTGACATGGGCCGTCAACGAAACGGCATGGGCCGTGCTGTGCCGAAACGGGACGCTTCACCAGCTCCGACGGGAACATCACGCGAACGAATCGCGTGCGAATCGGACCGCGCCGGATCTTCCCCTTCCGTTCCTTCGGCGTGCCCCCGCCTTGCCGCCGCCCCCTTCCCCATGGCCATATGCGCCACCGGCCGCAGGGGGCCGGCTGAGGGGCGCCCCATGATCGAGATCGGTCCCAACCTGTTCGTGCTGGTGCTGCTGGTGCTGGCGGTGGCGGTGGTCTTCTCCGGCGTGAAGACGGTGCCGCAGGGCTACCAGTACACGGTGGAGCGCTTCCGCCGGTACACCAAGACGCTCATGCCCGGCCTCAACCTCATCGTCCCGTTCATCGACCGCATCGGCAACCGCGTGAACGTGATGGAGCAGGTGATCGACGTTCCGAGCCAGGAGGTCATCACCAAGGACAACGCCACCGTGACGGTGGACGGCGTGGTGTTCTTCCAGGTGTTCGACGCCGCCCGCGCCAGTTACGAGGTGGCGCGGCTCGACACCGCCATCCTCGCGCTGACCATGACCAACATCCGCACGGTCATGGGCTCCATGGACCTCGACCAGCTTCTCTCCCACCGCGACGAGATCAACGTGCGCCTTCTGACGGTGGTGGATGCGGCGGCCTCGCCCTGGGGCATCAAGATGACCCGCATCGAGATCAAGGACATCGTGCCGCCCGCCGACCTCGTGAATGCCATGGGCCGCCAGATGAAGGCGGAGCGTGAAAAGCGTGCCGTGATCCTCGAGGCCGAGGGCCAGCGCCAGTCGGAAATCCTCAAGGCGGAGGGCCAGAAGCAGGGCCAGATCCTGCAGGCCGAGGGCCGGCGCGAGGCGGCGTTCCGCGATGCCGAGGCGCGCGAGCGGCTGGCGCAGGCGGATGCCAAGGCCACCGAGATGCTGTCCGTCGCGGTGGCGAACGGCGATCCCGCCGCGCTCAACTATTACATCGCCGAGAAGTATGTGAAGGCGTTCGAGACCATGGGCGCAGCGCCGAACCAGAAGGTGGTGCTGATGCCCTATGAAGGCACGGCGCTGCTCTCGTCTTTGGCCGGCATCGGCGAGATCGCCAAAGGTGCGTTTGGATCGGGCGCATTCGGGACCGAGGGCGTGCCCGCGCCGCGTTCGCCCGGCCGCCGGCCCACCGGCCCCGCGACCGTGCCGCCGCGGGAGGGCTGAGCCCGTGCCCCTTCTCTCCCAACTCGGTCCCTGGGCGTGGTTCGTCCTCGGCGGCGTGCTGCTGGTGGCGGAGATCGCGGCGCCGGGGGCCTTCCTGCTGTGGCTCGGGCTCGCGGCCTTGGTCACCGGCGCCGTCGCTTACACGGTGGCGCTCGCGTGGCAGGTGGAAGTGCTGGTGTTCGCCGCCCTGGCGGTGGTGGCGGTGCTGGTTGGCCGCCGCGTCAGCCCGGCGCCCGGCAAGGCCTCCGACCGGCCGTTCCTGAACCGCCGCCCGGAAGGCTTCGTGGGGCGGGTGTTCACCCTCGATGCGCCGATCCTCGGCGGAGTCGGGCGGGTGCGTATCGACGACACGGTGTGGCGCGTGGAAGGCCCGGATGTCGCCGCTGGCCACGACGTGCGCGTCACCGGCACCAATGGCGCGACACTGAAGGTGGAGCCGGTCGAGGCCTGACGCCTCCGCGCCGCCTCAGAGCGTTTCCGAGCGAAGTGGGCACCGGTTCGCTCGGAAACGCTGAAACGCTCTAGTTCAGCCCGCGCAGCAGGCGCTCCAGATAATCGAGCTCGATCTGCGGACGCTCCGGCTGCTCCAGCCGGCGGCGCAGTTCCTCCAGCACGCGGCGGGCGCGCTGGGCGTCCACCTCGTCCGGCACCTTCACGGTGAAGTCGTCGCCATAGTCCTGGCTGCGCAGGGGGCGGCCGAGGGGATCGGTGCGCTGGGCGCTTTCCTCGCCCGGACCGCCGGGGCCCTGACCCTCCTGCTGGCCGCGCTGCGCCTCCGCCATGGCCTGAGCACCCTGCCGGAGCGACTGGAGGGCACGGCCCTCGGCGTCGAGCGCGCCCTGGCCCTCGCCGCGGCTGAGGGCTTCCTCCGCCTCGCGCATGGCCTGCTCCGCCCGGCCCATGGCCTCGCCGGCCCGGCCCATGGCGTCGCCTTCGCCACCTTCGCCGTTCTGGCCCTGCTGACCTTGGCCCTGCTGGCCCTGTCCCTCTTGCATGCGGCGCATCTGGTCGAGCATGCGGCCGAGGCGCTTGCGCAGTTCCTGCTGTCCCTGCTGAAGGTCTGAGAAGCCGTTCTCGCCGGGCTGCTGGCCCTGACCCTGCTGTCCTTGCTGACCCTGGCCCTGTTGTCCCTGCTGGCCGCGTTGGCCTTGCTGACCCTGTTGCCCTTGCTGTCCTTCCCGGTTCTGGCGCCAGGTGCGGTCGCGCAGGCGCTGCTGCTCCTGGATCATCTTGCCGATTTCGCTCTGCTGCTGCTGTCCCTGCTGCTGGCGGCCGGCCTGACGGTTGCCGGGGCGCATGTTCTCCATCATGGCCTGGAGCTGGTCGAGCAGTTCGCGGGCCGCATCCTTGTTGCCGGAGCGGGCGAGATTCTCGATGCGGTCCAGCATCTTCTGCAGGTCCTGCGGGCGGACGATGCGGGTGTTGGGGTCGAGCGGGCGGGCGTCGGTCCCGCTGTCGCGGCGCGCCTGCTCGGCGAGCTGCCGCATCATCTTTTCCATGGCCGCGCGCAGATCCTGCGTGAGGCGCTTGATCTCCTCGTCGCTGGCGCCGCGCTCCAGCGCCTCGCGCAGGGCCTCCTGGGCGGCGCGCAGCTCGCGCTCGGCGTCGGAGAGGGTGCCGTCCTCGATCAGCACCGCCACTTCCCAGAGATAATCCACCAGCGACCTGAGATCGTCGTCGTTGCGGGCATTCTTGGCGCGGGCCAGCGCGGTGCGCAGGCCGAGATATTCGCCGGCGCCAGGGGCGAACTGGGCGGGGGCGATGGTGAGGCCTTCCAGCACCGTGACCAGCCGGCGGCGGTTGCCGGCGTCGAAGGCGAGGCGGCGACGCTCGTCGATGAGCGCCTTGGCGAGGGGCTTCGAGAAGGCACGCGCCGGCAGGCGGACGGTCTTTGTCTCGCTGACGCCTTCGTTGCCGGCGTCGTCGCGGGCCTTGAGCTGCACCTCCACGCGGGCGCCGGCCCACGGATGGGCGACGAGATCCTTTGTGGTCTGTGCCGCGCCGGTGCGACCGCCGGCCGGCAAGGTCAGCTTGAAGTCGGGCGGCGGAACCAGCGGCTGCGCCATCTTGCGCGGGGATGCGCCGGGGCGCGGGAAGAGCGGCGGCTCGGGCGGAAGGGGCGTGAACAGCGCCTCGGCTTCCTTCACCCCGTAGTCGTCCTCCATCCGGTATGCGAGCACCAGCGCGTTGCGCTGGCCGGTCTGCGGGTCCTTGGCGAAGCTGATGGTGGGCTTCTGGTCCGCCAGCACCTTGAAGTGCCATGCGAGGCGACGCTGGTCGGGACCGAGGAAGGTGACGTCGGAATCCTCGCGGATCACGTAGCGCTTTTCGCCGGCGGTGGTCGGCGCATCGGCCTCGGGCTTCGCCTCGGCGATGCCCCCGTCGAGCTTGAGGGCCGCGGTGTCGATGCCGGAGCCACGCACCACGAGTGTGCTGCCCACCGGAACCTGCAGCGCAGCGGCATTCAGCGAGGTGGGATCATCCGAGCGCAGCCCCGGCAGCACCACGGGCGGGCGGCCGGTATAGGCGGGCGGATCGATCCAGGCATCGAGCCGGTAAGGCGGGGGCGGGACGATGGTCTTCCAGTCGAAGGCCGCGCCGATGCGGGAGAGGTGCTGCCCCGGTGCCATGAAGACAGTGGCCGCCAGCGCCAGCACCGCCAGCGCGCGAACGGCGCGCGGATCAAGACGGGCGAGGTCGGGCGAGGGCGTGCCGGCCTTCAGCGAACGAGCGGCCGCCAGTGCGCGGGCGAGGTGCGCGCGCCACAGGGCGGCGCCGACCGGATCGTCCGGGCGGGTGGCGAGGCTGTCGGAAATGGCGGTGGCGGGGCGGTGGGCGAGGGCGCTCTTCGCATCGAGGCGCGCCACTGCCTCCTCCCGGCTCGGCCAGCGCAGGGCGAGGAGCGGGCGGGCGGCAAAGAGGATGGCCAGCGCGAACAGCACCACGCCGGCGATGCGCGCCCAGACGGGCGCCGACACCCAGACACCGGCGAAGGAGACGGCGAGGAACAGGGCCAGGGGAACCCCGACACGCGCGAAAGCGGGCCAGGCCCGTTCCCAGAATACCGTGAGGCGGGCGCGGCCGATGGCGCGTTCGAGCAGGTCACGCGCGGTCTCTTCCGGCGTGCGGTCCTGGGGCCTGCGCGGGAGCTTTCCGTCGCGAGATACGCTCACACCCTCTCCCTTTCCTGCCCTTCGTCAGCCAGCTTAACACGGAGCAAGTTCCGGGCCAGATTGCCCCAACGGAACCCGCTTCACAAATGGGTCAGGCCTTGCTTTCAGCCGTCCCGAGCTTGGCGAAGGCGACCTGATCGGCGGCGGTGCCCACGGCAACCGGATCGAGGCCGAGATGGGAAAGCGTCTCGCACATATGCGGCGGCAAAGGGGCGCTCACATCCACCGGCGGAGCGCCGGCCTTGAGGGGAACCACCACGCGGCGGGAATGCAGGTGCAGCTTCGGTCCGCCGGGCAGGCGCGAGGCGCCGCCATAGATGGCATCACCGAGAATGGGCGTGCCGAGATGGGAGAGGTGCGCGCGCAGCTGGTGGGTGCGCCCCGTCACCGGCGATAGCGCGATGACCGCGAGGTCGCCGGCCCGGTGCAGCACCTGGAAATCGGTGATGGCCTCCTGCGCGCCCGGCGATCCCTTGGGCACCGCCTGCATCCACCAGCCGCGATGGGGCGAGCGTTTGGCCAGGGGCTGGTCGATCCGCCCCGCGTCCGCCGCCGGGGCGCCGAGGGTGACGGCCACATAGGTCTTGCCCACCGCGCCGCTGGCGAACAGCTTTCCCAATTGCGCCAGCGCCTTGGTGTGGCGGCCGAGCACGAGGCAGCCGGAGGTGTCCTTGTCCAGCCTGTGCGCCAGCTCGGGCGCGCGAGGCAGGCCGAAGCGCAGGGCGTCGAGATGATCGGCCAGCGTCTCCCCGCCCTTCGGCCCGGCATGGACGGGCAGGCCGTAGGGCTTGTCGATGATGAGCATCAGCCCATCGCGGTGGAGGAGGGGGAGATCCCGCCCGGTCTCAGGGGCGGGGTGCGATGCCGTGGGCGCGGAGGGCGTCATGATGGAGGTCGGCGGAGCCTTGCGAGAAGCAGCAGAAGACCACGCGGGTCACGCTGCCGGGGCCTCCAAGATGGGCGAGGACGGCGCCCACCGCCAGTGGGGCGGCCCGCTCGGGCGGAAATCCATAGATTCCCGTGGAGATGGCGGGGAAGGCGATGGAGGCGAGGCCGGCCTCGTCCGCGTGCCGCAGGCTTTCCCGGTAGCAGGAGGCGAGCAGTGCATCCTCATCCGCGCCGCCGCCTCGCCAGATGGGACCGACCGTGTGGATGATGTGGCGCGCGGGCAGCCGGAATCCCGGGGTGAGGCGCGCTTCGCCGGTAGGGCAGCCGCCCAGCGTCCGGCAATGCGCCAACAGCTCCGGCCCGGCGGCGCGGTGGATGGCGCCGTCCACGCCACCGCCACCGAGCAGAGAGGCGTTGGCGGCGTTCACGATGGCGTCAGTGGCGAGGCGGGTGATGTCGGCGACGATCACCGCGCAGTCCGTGGCGCCGCGCGGCTCCGTGGGGTGAGAGGCGGGTGTCTCGTTCATGGCTGGCGGTCCTGCGGCAGTCTCACAATCCACATAATCGGCGGCCTAGCCATAGGGGTCGGAAAACAAGAAGGAGATCCGCCCCATGGCCCATCCCCGCAAGACGGAACGCCGCCTTCTCACGGATTCGGAAGTGGAGCTGGTGGAGAAGTCCCGCCAGCCCGTGGTGAGCGCACTCGGCGACGGCGAGGTGAATGACCTCGTGGCCCAGCTGCGCGAGCGCCGCGATCGCGCCGTCACCATCGCGAACAACCAGCGCCGTGCCCTGCGCGGCAAGGGCGGTCGCGGCGAGGTGACGTTCGACAAGGCCGATTCCGGCAATCGCCAGAAGGCCTCCGTCCTCACCGATGCCCTCACCCGCGCCCGCCGCGAGCAGACCCGCCGCCGCACCCAGGCGGCCCGGGCTGAGCTGGTGGAGAGTGCGCACAAGGCACTGGAGCTGAAGCGCGATTCCAAGCGTGCCAAGCGCCCGGCGAATCTGCCGCGCCCCAATACGGGCATGACCCCGAAGGAGCGCACGCGCCTTGAGCGCATCGGCTCGGCTTCCGGCGAGGCCGGCCGCGTCACCAAGTTCGTGGCGGTGGCGCAGGCCAAAAAGGATTCGCGTGGCTAAGGTCGCGCGCAGCTGAGCACGCTTTCGGCAGGCCCGCTCCGGCGGGCCTGTCTCAATCCGCCAGTTCCAGCCTCAGATCCAGCGTCGAGCGACGGCCGAGGTCGTCGAAATGCTCGGCGAGGAACGTGTCCGCCGCCGCCCGGCCGAGGTCGCGCAGGTGCTGAAGGAAGGACCATTCCGCGTTGAGCTTGGACGTGGCGTCCAGCGCCGCCAACTGGTGCTCGCCGCCGATACGGTGCAGCCGCACCCGACGGAAGGGCGAGCCACCCAAGGTCCAGCGGCTGATGAGCCCCTGTTCGATCAGCTTCGCCGCATTGTCGATGGCCCGCAACTGGGCAAGCAGCGAGGCATTGAAGGTGATCTCGTTGATCCGGTTCTGGATTTCGCTGGCGGTGCGGGGCGTGGTCTCGCGCACCACCGGGTTGATCTGGACCAGCAGGATGTCGTCCGCGTCCGCCATCTCGTAGAGCGGGAACAGCGGCGGATTGCCCATGTAGCCGCCGTCCCAATAGGGCACGCCGTCGATCTCCACCGCCTGGAACAGGAAGGGCAGGCAGGCGGAGGCCATCACCGCGTCCGCCGTCATCTCCTCGTGCCCGAAGATGCGGGCGCGGCCGGTGTGGACGTTGGTGGCGGAGATGAAGACCTTCACCTGCGCCTTCCGGATGGCCTCGAAATCCACATGGGCTTCGAGAATCTCGCGCAGCGGGTTGATGTTCAGCGGATTGAAATCGTAGGGCGACAGAAAGCGCGAGGCCACCTCGAAGGCGAGATAGACCGGGTTCTTGGCGAGCGACCAGTTGCCCATGAGCCGGTCGAAGGCCGAGCGCTGGATGGGCGACATCCGCCCGTCGCGCGACACATCCTTCCAGAACTGGGACAGGGCGTGGCGCGCCTCCTCCGGGTCGCCCTTGGCGAGCCCGGCGGCCAGCACCACCGCGTTCATGGCGCCCGCGCTTGTGCCGGTGATGCCGGCGATGGCGATTCGCTCGTCCTGCAGCAGGCGATCGAGCACACCCCAGGTGAAGGCGCCATGGGCGCCTCCCCCCTGGAGCGCGAGGCTGAGCGGCTTGACGCCGTCGCGCCGCGTCACGGCCGGAGCCCCGGCGTCACTCCGCCACCCAGCCGCCGTCGATCTGCTGCATGGAGCCGGTGATGGAGCGGGCGTTGTCCGAGGCGAGGAAGACGGCATAGGCAGCCACCTCTTCCACCGTCACGAACTCCTTGGTGGGCTGGGCGGCGAGAATAACGTTCTTCTTCACCTCTTCCTCGGTGATGCCGCGCGCCTTGGCGGTGTCCGGAATCTGCTTCTCCACGAGGGGGGTCCAGACGTAGCCGGGGCAGATGGCGTTCACGGTGATGCCGAAGGTCGCGGTCTCGAGCGCCGCGGTCTTGGTCAGGCCGGCGATGCCGTGCTTGGCCGCGACATAGGCGGACTTGAAGGGCGAGGCGACGAGGGCGTGGGCCGAGGCCGTGCTGATGATGCGGCCCCACTTCCGCGCCTTCATGCCGGGGATGGCCGCGCGCATGGCGAAGAAGGCCGCCGACAGGTTGATGGCGATGATGGTGTTCCAGGTATCGATCGGGAATTCCTCGATCGGCGCCACGTGCTGGATGCCGGCGTTGTTCACGAGGATGTCGCAGGCGCCCAGCTCGGTCTCGGCGAGCTTCACCATGCCTTCGATCTCGTCCGCCTTCAGCATGTTGGCCGGCGAATAGAGCGCCTTCACGCCGAACTCGCTCTCGATGGCGGAACGCTCCTTCTCGATGGCGGCGGCGTCGCCGAGGCCGTTGATGACGACGTTCGCGCCTTCCTTGGCGAAGGCCCGGGCATAGGCGAGCCCGATTCCGCTGGTGGACCCGGTGACGACGGCGACCTTCCCCTTGAGCATGGCTATTCCCCGAAAAGGCGGCACGGCCCCTGCGGGGCCGGCGGCACGGTGTAGCGGAACGGTGTGACGCTGCTGTCACGCGGTGCCTGAGCGCCGCGCTGGCTCGCAAGACCATCACACGCAGGCGTGCCTGCGGCCGGCACATTGCAACGCCGTCCGCTGCGGTGCAATCCGGCCGGCGAGACTTCCCGTCCTCCCTTCGTTCACCCGACCCCGTGGCGGAAACGGGGGACATCCACTAGATTTGCAGGGTGACCCGCACCGACGCCCATACCAAGGACCACGACCACGGCCAATGCGTGGCAGGCGCCATGTCGCGCGTGGAGGAGTGCTGCGCGCGCAAGGGCCTGCGCATGACGCCGCTGCGGCGCAACGTCATGAAGGCCCTGGCGGAGAGCCATGTGCCGCTCGGCGCCTACGAGATCGTGCAGAAGCTCTCCGCCGCCGGCGACCCGGCGCCGCCCATGTCGGTCTACCGGGTGCTCGATTTCCTGGTGGCCGAAGGCCTCGCCCACCGCATCGAGAGCCGCAATGCCTTTCTTGCCTGCGCCCATCCTCACGATGATACCGACGTGGTGGTCTTCCTCATCTGCGAGCGCTGCGGCCTGACGCGGGAGGTGGCCTCCCATGCCATCGGCCGTGATCTCGCCTGGGCGGCGCGCGCCGCCGGCTTCGAGCCCCGCCAGCGGGTGCTGGAGGTCGCCGGCACGTGCGCCGATTGCCGGGAGGCGGCATCCGCTGCCCCTGCGCCTGCGGCCAAGGGCGCGGCCAAGGAAACCGCCGGCGGTTGATTCTTTCCTGCCCCCGGCCTACTCGAAACCCGGCCGCATCGACGTCCGTAATGCGGTCCACGCCTGCCCCGGCGCCGTACACCTGCGGATCGCCCGTCGTTCGAGGACCAGACCCATGACCAGCGCCGAAACCCTCACCAGCGCCGCGCCCGTGGTTCCCGTCGAGCTGCTTGAGGCCGGGCCGGCCCGCCGGCACATGACGGTGGGCGTTCCCGTCGGCCGGGTGATGGTGGGCGGCGGGGCGCCGGTGGTGGTCCAGTCCATGACCAACACCGATACGGCCGACATCGCCGGCACCGTGCGTCAGGTCGCGGCGCTCGCCCGGGCCGGTTCCGAGATCGTGCGCATCACGGTGGATCGTGACGAGGCGGCGGCCGCCGTGCCGCACATCCACGAGAAGCTGCTGGCGCAGGGCATCGACGTGCCCCTCGTGGGCGATTTCCATTACATCGGCCACAAGCTGCTGGCCGATCATCCCGCCTGCGCGGAAGCGCTGGCGAAATACCGCATCAATCCCGGCAATGTGGGCTTCGGCGACAAGAAGGACCGGCAGTTCGCCGCCATCGTCGAAACCGCCATCAAGCACGACAAGCCGGTGCGCATCGGCGCCAACTGGGGCTCCCTCGACGGCGAACTGCTGACCCGCTTGATGGACGAGAACGCCCGCCTGCCCAAGCCTGCGGAAGCGCGGGCGGTGACGCGCGAGGCGCTGGTGCGCTCGGCGCTGCTCTCGGCCGCGCTGGCGGAGGAGATCGGCCTCGGCCGTAACCGCATCATCCTCTCCGCCAAGGTGTCGGCGGTGCAGGACCTGATCGCGGTCTATTCCGAGCTGGCGCGCCGCTCCGACTATGCGCTGCACCTCGGCCTCACCGAGGCGGGCATGGGATCGAAGGGCATCGTCGCCTCCACGGCAGCCATGGGCGTGGTGCTCCAGCAGGGCATCGGCGACACCATCCGCGTGTCGCTGACCCCCGAGCCCAACGGCGACCGCACCCGCGAGGTGCAGGTGGCGCAGGAAATCCTGCAGACCATGGGCCTGCGCACCTTCGTGCCGCTGGTGGCCGCCTGCCCGGGCTGCGGCCGCACCACTTCCACCGTGTTCCAGGAGCTGGCGCAGAGCGTGCAGGACATGATCCGCACCCGGATGCCGGTGTGGAAGGCGCAATATCCCGGCGTCGAGACCCTGAATGTGGCGGTCATGGGCTGCATCGTGAACGGGCCGGGGGAATCCAAGCACGCCGACATCGGCATCTCGCTGCCCGGCACCGGCGAGACGCCCTCCGCCCCCGTCTTCATCGACGGCAGGAAGGTCGCGACCCTGCGCGGCGCCAACATCCAGGAGGAGTTCCGCCAGATGGTGGAAGCCTATGTGGAGAAGCGCTTCGGCATCGGCGGCGGAACTGGCGCGGCCGAGAGCGGCACCCCGGCCGACGCGGCGGAGTGACCCTGCTCCGCTACCGCGGCGTTACAAAAATTTCATGCGGGGAGCCCTTCCCCGGCCATGCTCGTCTGCTCATATCCTCGCCATCCACTCACCGGAGGCGGAAATGACCCCCGAGGAACGTGCCCTGATCGACGGCCTGTTCGATCGCATGCGCAGTGTTGCCAGCCAGCCGCGCGATGCGGAGGCCGAGGCGCTGATCGCGCGCCGCGTCGCCGAGGCACCCCACGCCACCTATGCCCTCGCCCAGAGCGTTCTGGTGCAGGAGCACGCCCTGCAGCAGGCCTATGGTCGCGTGCAGGATCTGGAGGCCCAGCTTGCCGATGCCGAAGCCCGCGCGGCCGAGGCGCAGCAGCGTTCGTCCGGGTCGTCCGGTGGCTTCCTTGGCGGCCTGTTCGGCGGCGGGCGCTCGTCCGTTCCGTCCGCAGGCGCGCGGGACAATGGCCAGTATGCGGGCCAGACCTCTTCGGGCCAGCCTTGGGGCCAGTCTTCGACCCAGCCGCAGCCGGGCCAGCCCATGGGATTGCCCGCCGGCTACGGCCAGCAGGGTTATTCTCAACAGGGTTATGCCCAGCAGGGCGGGTATCCGCAGCAGGGCTACCCCCAGCAGGGTGGTTACGGCCAACAGGGCGGACCGTGGGCCCAGCAGGCCGCGCCCCAGCCGCAACGCAGCGGCGGTGGCTTCCTGCAGGGAGCACTCGCCACGGCGGCGGGTGTCGCCGGCGGTGCGCTGCTCTATGACGGCATCAAGAACATGATGACCGGTGGCGGCGGCGCGGTGGCCCATGCGGCCGCGGCCGAGCTTGGCAAGCCCGAGACCCCCGGCACCGGCAATCTCGGTCAGGATGCCCAGGCGGCGCTGGGCGGTCAGAACGCCGGCACCGACAATTTCTGGAACGGCTCGAGCCAGCAAGAAGCGGGCTACGAGGAGGCCGGGCCCGAAGACACCGGCTATGACGACATCGGCGACGAAGCCGGCTGGGATGACGGCGGCGGCGACGACAGCAGCTGGACCTGACATCCCGACAGGATCGATGGGTGAACGAACGGCGGCGCTCTGCGCCGCCGTTTTCGTTTGCCGGCAGGCTTTCCCGTATGCTTCCCCATGGACGAGCCGCGGGTGATGGGGCTATCCGGTTTGATGTGTGGGGCGCGGCCTTCCGGCTCGCCCTTGCACCACGAAAATGGGTGGAACCACAAGGACCCCGGCATGACGCCCTTCGGACGCCGGGTGCGCGACCTGCGCGCCCAACGCGGCGTGACCCTCACCGAGATGGCGCGGGCCATCGGCGTCACGCCTACCTATCTCTCGGCGCTGGAGACCGGAAAGCGCGGCAAGCCCACCTGGGCGCTCACCCAGCGCATCATCGCCTATTTCAACGTGATCTGGGACGAGGCGGAGGATCTCCAGCGCCTCGCGGAGCTGTCGCAGCCGCGGGTGGTGGTGGACACCGCCGATCTGTCGCCGCAGGCCACCGAGCTGGCCAACCTGCTCGCCCGCGAGATCGGCCACCTGCCGCAGGAGGCGGTGGCCGAGCTGCTGGGGCGCCTCAAGATCCTGCGACGCCGGGGTTAGACACGCGGCGTCGCGCCCTCACGGCTTGAGGCAGACCGCCACCACCTGCTTCACCGGATGAAGGCATTCCACCTCGGTCTTGTCGCCGCGTGCCGAGAAGACGGCGATATGCTGCATGCCGCGGTCCACGTTCACGCAATAGCCGCCGATCACGCTCTCGCCGGTCTCGCAGGAGGCGAGGCAGCCGGCCTCGGGACACGCCGAAGCGCGGAGCGTGATGTTGGCCGAGGCCGCGGCGCCAGCAGCGCCAGC
>NZ_JAYRPE010000044.1:0-14507 GCF_041911315.1 Xanthobacter sp.
CGGAGGGTGCTGGCGCGGGCGCAGCACGGGCGCCCGCCGGAGCCGGCGGCTCCGCGCCGTGGATCAGCGCCGCGATGGCGGAGGGCGCCAGCGGCAGGCGCACATCCGTGATGCCCAGCGCATCCGCCACCGCGTTGGCGAGGCAGGCGGGGGTGGACATGCAATTGCCTTCGCCCACGCCCTTGGCGCCCAGCGGCGTGAAGGGGGAGGGGGTCTGCGTATGGACGATGACCGGCTCGGGCACCTCCATGGCGGTGGGCACGAGGTAATCGGCGAAGGTGCCGGTCAGGAAGCTGCCGTCGTCCCCGTAGGCGTATTCTTCCAGCAGCGCGGCGCCGAGGGCATGGGCGAAGCCGCCGCGGATCTGCCCGTCCACCATGCCGGGGTGGAGGATGGTGCCGCAGTCGTGCGCGGTCACGTAGCGATCGATGCGGATGGCGCCCGTGTCGCGGTCGATCTCGATGCCGCAATAATCGAAGATGAAGCCGTGGCAGAGGGAGGAATTGATGTGGTCGCCCGCGTCCGCCGCGGTGAGTTCCGGCGGCGTCCAGAACACCGTTTCGCGGATGGTGGGCGCCACCCCGTCCGGCAGTTGCGCCGGCGACCAGTGGGAGAGCGCGGCGACGCGGGAGAAGGGCACCGCATTGGCCGGATTGGAACGCGCGGCGATCTTGCCGCCGGCGAACATCACGTCCTCCGCCGGCACGTTCAATTGCGCGGCGGCGACGCGGCCGAGGCGTTCAGCGATGCGGTCCGCCGCCAGTTTCGCAGCCCCCGCCACGGCGGCGGCGAAGCGGCTGGCATAATTGCCGGAGGCGATGGACCAGGCGTCCTTGGCCGTGTCCATTTCCGCATTCACGCGGATGTCGGAAGGCTTCAGCCCCAGCACGTCCGCCACCACCTGCGAGAGCACGGTGCGGTGGCCCTGGCCCTGCGGCACGGAGGCGACGTGGACCGTGACCGAGCCCACGGGATCAATGGCGATGGTGGCGGTGGCCTGCGCGCCGTTCTTCGGCCCCGCCTTCTGGCGCTCGGCCGGGGTCAGGACGGTGGCGATATAGCCCATGTTGGAGACCGAGGGCTCCACCACGGCGGCATAGCCGATGCCGTAGATGCGCCCCGCGGCGCGCGCCTCGTCGCGCCGCGCCAGAAGCCCTTGGAGGTCGCCGGCCGCAAGGCTCGCCTCCAGCGTCTTCTGGTAGTCGCCGGAATCCAGCAGCGCGCCGGAGGCGGTGCGATAGGGGAAGGCGTCCGCCGGCACGAGGTTGCGGCGGATCACCTCCAGAGGATCGAGCCCCAGCTCCACCGCGATGCGCTGCACCAGCCGTTCGAGGGCGAGATAGACCTGCGGGCCGCCGAAGCCCCGGTTCAGGCCGGTGGGGCACTTGTTGGTCACCACCACGCGGTTGCGGACCGTGAGATTGCGGATGTCGTAAGCGCCGGTGAGGTTGCCGTGCATCCGGTAGAGCGTCGCCGGCTCGGGTGCGCGCAGATGGGCGCCGCAATCCTCCACCTGATCCCAGTCGAGGGCGGTGATGCGCCCGTCCGCCGTCACGGCGGCGGTCAGCGTGGTGGCGCGGTTGGTGGCCGAGACCGAGGCCATGAGGTGCTCGAGGCGGTCCTCGATCCACTTCACCGGCCGCCCGGATACCCGCGCCGCCACTGCGCCCAGCACGATGTAGGGGAAGATGCCCTGCTTGACGCCGAACGAACCGCCGCTGTCGCGCGGCGTGCGCAGGCGCAGGCGATTGCCCGGCACCTTCAGCGCCCGCGAGATCACCGCATGGATGGAGAAGGGGCCCTGGAAATTGGCGAGGACATCATAGGCGTCCTCGTGCGGGTCGTATTCGGCGACGAGGCCATAAGTCTCGATGGGTGTGCAGGAATTGCGGGGGAAGCGCACCGAGATGGCGATGCGGTGGTCTGCCTGCGCAAAGGCCGTCTCCGGGTCGCCATAGCGGAAGCTGCGGTCGGAGGCGATGTTGCGGGGGAAGCCGTCGTGCAGCAGCGGCGCGCCCTGGTCCATGGCGGCGAGCGGGTCCACCACGGCCGGGCGCATCTCGTAGGCGACCTCGATGAGGTCGAGGGCGTCCTCGGCCACATAGCGGTCCTGCGCGACCACGAGGGCCACCGGCTCGCCGACGAAGCGCACCCGGTCCACCGCCATGGGCCAGCATTCCACCGGCGCCTTCACCCCCACCACGAGGGAGGTGGTGAGCTGTGCCACGTCCGTGCCTGTGAGCACGGCGGTGACGCCGGGCAGCGCCTTCGCGGGGGAAGTGTCGATGGAAACGATGTCGGCATGGGCGTGGGGCGCCCGCAGGATCGCCATGTGGAGCGTGCCGGGCTTTGTGCCCAGATCATCCAGATAGCGGCCGCCGCCGGTGAGAAGGGCGGCATCCTCCACGCGCTCGATGGCGCGGCCGACCCATCCCCCCGCTCTGTCGTGCGGCGTCTCCAGCATCCCGGCGCTTCCCTTTTTGCCCCGCAGGTGCGGCGGCTTTGGTTGGCGGGAAGGTGCAGGGACAGGGCGGCGCGGACCATGCCGAGCCGTCTCAGCTTTTACCGAGGAGTCTCATTTGCCGTTGTGCGCTGCGGCGGGAGACTAGCCGGGCGTCGCGCTGCGAAATCGAGCGTCGGCGCGGGCTTTCCGCGATGCCCCGGCCTCACATTGCGATGCGGGAGATGGCGCGGAATTCGCTCGGCGTCACGCCGGTATGATCGCGGAAGAAGCGGGTGAAATGGGAGGGCGCGGCAAAGCCGAGGCGCTCGCCGATATGGGTGAAGCTGCCATCCTCGGCGGTCACGGCGGCCACCGCCGCCTCCACCCGCATGACGTTGAGATAGATGCGCGGCGGGACGTTGGTGGAGGCCTCGAACAGGCGGAAGAAGTGGGCGCGGGAGAGCCCCGCCTCCTTCGCGAGGGTCGACGTATCCACCTCCTCGGCGAGGTTGGCGCGCATGCCGTCCACGACGCGGCGGATGCGCCAGTCCATGCGGCGCTGGCCGTCCAATGCGCGGATGGAGAAGCTGCGCCAGGGGGTGAAGCGCTCCACCACGGCGATCATCAGGTCCGCCAGCAGCGCCTCGTGCACCGCCTTGGCATCGGGTTCGGCCATCATGGCGGCGGCAAGGTCGTGGGTGAGGCGGCGGATGCGCGGCGAGACCTCCCCGCCCGGCTGCGCGAAGAAGCCGGCGCCCCCCGAGGCGACCCAGCCGGGGCGGAAGGTCTTCAGCCACTCCGGCTCGATGTAGAGGGCGAGGATGATGGTCTTCGGCCGGTTGGGGTCATGCACATAGGCATGGGGCTCCCAGCCGTTCACCAGAACGCACGAACGGTCGGTGAGGGGAACGAGCCCCTCGCCGACCGCGAATTGCGTGTCCGCGCCCTCGACCTTGAGGAGGACGTGGCAGTGCGGATGCGCATGGCGCACCAGCGGGCGGTCCATGTCCAGAAGGGCGACCCGCCCGAAGGCCCCGTGCGCGATCCGGAGCGCGTTCGACATCCGGCCTCTTTCTAAGCTTAAGCTTTCGCCTTCCAGGGGATCAGCATCCGCTCGATCTCGTCGAGGATGACGGAGAAGACGAAGCCGAGCAGCGCAATAACCAACAGCCCCACATACATGGTGTCAACCGTCAGCACCTGCCAGGCGTTCCAGATCATGTAGCCGATGCCGTCGGAGGCGGCGACCATCTCCGAGATGGCGATGAGGATGAGGCCCATGCCCATGGCGAGCTTCACCCCGGCCATGATGGAGGGCAGCGCCCCCGGCAGCGCGATGGTGCGGAACACCTGCCAGCGGCTCGCGCGGTAGTTGTGGCCCACGTCCAGATAGATCTTGTCGATGTTGGCGACGCCCATCACCGTATTGATGAGGATGGGATAGAAGGCGCCCAGCGCCACCATCACCACCTTGGACATCTCGCCGAGGCCGAAGATGAGCAGCACGAGGGGCAGGATGGCGCTCTTCGGGATCGGGTAGGTGGCGGAGATCAGCGGGTCGATGGCCGCGCGCAGCGGCTTCGAGATGCCCATGGCGAGGCCGAGGAACAGCGCCGGCACGCCGCCGAGCAGCATGCCGAGGAAGAGGCGGCGCAGGCTCGCCACGAGGTTGGTCCACAATTCGCCCGAGGCGACGAGCGCGCCGAAGGTGTGAACGATGCTGGACGGCGGCGGGAAGAAACGGGCATCGATGAGCCCCATGCGCGCCGCCGCCTCCCACAGGCCGAGCAGCGCGAGGGGCGTGAGCAGCCCGATGAAGCGCTCGCCGATGAGGCCGGACTTCCTTGCCATCACTTGCCTCCCTCGGCAGTCATGCGGGCGCGCTGCACCTCGTCGCGCAGCTGCTCCCAGATGTGGAACACCAGGTCGCCGTAGGCGGGATCGTGGCGCAGCTCCAGCACGTTGCGGGGGCGGGCGAAGGGCACGTCGAGGATGGCCTTCTCGCGCCCCGGATTGGCGGTCATGATCATGATGCGGTCGCCCAGCGTCACCGCCTCGTCCACTGAATGGGTGATGAACACCACGGTCTTCTTGGTGGCTTCCCAGATGCGCAGCAATTCTTCATGCAGCAGCATCTTGTTCTGCTCGTCGAGGGCCGAGAACGGCTCGTCCATGAGCAGGATTTCCGGATCGTTGGCGAAGGCGCGCACGATGGAGACGCGCTGGCGCATGCCGCCGGAGAGCTGGTTGGGATAGCGGTCGCGAAAGCGGTAGAGGCCGATGCGCTCCAGCCAGAGCTTCACACTCTCCGCCACGTCCTTCTCGGCGACCCTGCGCATGCGCAGGCCATAGGCGGCATTGTCGTAGACGGTCATCCAGGGGAACAGGCTGTCGCCCTGGAAGATCATGGAATTCTCCGGCCGGCTCGGGTCCGTCCGGTTCAGCTTCATGGTGCCTTCGCTGATGCTTTCCAGCCCCGCGAGCATGCGCAGAAGGGTGGTCTTGCCGCAGCCGGAGGGGCCGACGATGACGAAGAACTGGCCCTGCGGGATGTCGAGGTCGATGCCGTCCACAGCCACGAAGCCGGACGAGCCGAAATACTTGCGCACGCCGCGCATGGAAATCTGCACCGGCGGCGCGGATGCCGCCGGGCTCGGCTTCACGTTCAACATGCTCACGACGGCCATCAATCTGTCCTCCGGATGCCGATGGGGCGAGCGCTGCGGGGGCGCCCCGCGCGCGCTGGTCGCGCGTCAGTTCTGGGCGGCCTTGTAGGGGCCGAGCGCCTTCAGGGTGGCGTCCGCGAACGAGGTGTCCACCACGTCCGAAACCTTGGCCGGGCGCTCCAGATAGCCGTTTTCGGTGAAGAACTTGAGGTCTTCCGCCATGCTCGCCATATCGACCCTGCCGTCGGGATCGATGCCGTTCGGGATCATGGTCTTGAACAGCTCGGCGTCCTTCAGGCCGGTGGTGCGCATGATGGTCTTGATGACCTCGTCCGCGCCCTGGCCGTCGAACTTTCCGCCCGCGGTGGCGTCGTTGAAGATGCGGGCCGATTTCACATAGGCGTTCATGAAGCGCTGGGCCACGTCGCGGCGCTTGGCGATGAAGTCGCCGCCATAGAGCAGCACGGCCACCTGCTGGTTGGGATAGCCGTCCACCACGAAGCGCACCGCGACGCCGTTGTTCACCGCCTGGGTCACGGACGGCTCGGTGCTGATGGCGGCGTCGATGGCGCCGGTGGTGAAGGCGGCGATCTGCTGGGGGTAGCCGATGTAAGTGTGGTTCACGTCCTTGTAGCCGAGGCCGGCCTTGGCGAGGAGATGCGCCATCTTGGCGTTGGTGGCCGCACCCGGTCCCACGGAGCCGACGCGCATGCCCTTGAGGTCGGCGATGGTCTTCACCTTGCCGCTGTCCACCAGCTCCTTGCGGACCATGAGCGGCATGTAGTCGTAATGGACCGGGGTGGAGCCCTTGTCGGCGACGACCTTGATGTTGATGCCGCGGGCGGCGGCATTGTAGAGCCCGGCGGAGGAGGCGCCCGCGCCCACGTCGATCTGGCCCGCGCCCAGCGGGGCGACCATCTTCGGCCCGGAATCGAAGGCGATCAGCTCCACGTCCAGCCCCTCGGCGGCGAAGATGCCGCGCTCGAGCCCGAGGTGGAACACCACGTCCGACACCACATTGTTGATGCCGACCTTCACCTTGTCGGCGGCCTGCGCGCTGCCGGCGGCGGCGAAGGCGACGGCAAAGGCTCCGGCGCAGAAGAGGCGGCGGGTTGTCGTCCTGAACATGGAAATCCTCCCGGTCGGGTGGCCGGTGCGCGGAGCGCCCGGCTTCTGTTGTGCGCGGTCGCGGCTCGGCCGCGCCGGCTTTGGATCAGGTCAGCCCGTTCAGGAGACCTGAGCGACGATGCGGGCGAAAGCGGCGTTGGGGTCCTTCACCAGCGCGTCGGCAAGGTCCACGCTCTCCTCGCCCTTCACGCGGATGCGGCGGAAGGCGAGGGGATCGTCGGAGAGCGGAGCGGTGGCGTCGAGGCCGAGCTTGGCGCCGATGCCACCTTCCTCGGTGGAGGGGTCGAGCTTGGAGCCAAGCGCGCCCGCCACCACCACCATGTCGCGGTCGGCCTGGAAGCGGGTCGCCACCGCCCACTCGATCTCGTCGGCGCTGGAGATGTCCACGTCCTTGTCCACCACCACGACCTGCTTCACGTCGTAATGGCCGCCGAAGGCGCACAGGATGATGTTCTTGGCCTCGCCCTCGCGCTCCTTGTCGATCTTGACGACGAGGTGATAGCGGCAGGTGCCGCCGCGGGTGAGGCGCACGTCCAGCACGTTCGGGAAGGACCGCTTGAGGTGCTGCAGCAGCGTCGCCTCGCGCGGCACGCCGCCCAGCACCAGATGCTCGAACGAGCCGCCGACGATGGTGTGGTAGATGGGGTGGCGGCGATGGGTCACAGCATCCACCTCGATCACCTCGCGGGCGGCGCGCGGGCCGTAATATTGCGGGAACTCGCCGAACGGGCCTTCCGGCTCGCGCACCTTGGGCAGGATGCGCCCTTCCACCACGATCTCGGCGGCTGCCGGCACGCGCACCGCATTGGTCCTGCACTTCACCACCTCGACCGGCCGGCCGAGCAGCGAACCGGCGATCTCCATCTCGTCTTCGTCCAGCGCGCAGATGGCCTGCGAGGCGAGGAGCAGCGCCGGGTGTGCGCCGATGACGATGGCGATCTCCAGCGCCGCGCCCGCCTCTTCCGCCATGCGGTAGTAGGCCAGTGTGTGGCGCGGCAGCAGCAGCACGCCGATGCGGTTCGGCCCGCTGATCTGGCAGCGGTGGATGGAGACGTTCTGCACCCCGGTGACGGGATTGCGCGCGATGAGCAGCCCGGCGGTGATGTAGGGGCCGCTGTCCAGCTCGTTGTGGGAGGGGATGGGGAGTTGCGCGAGGAGGTTGACCTCGTTGTGCACCACCTCCTGCACCGGGGCGGAGGTGACTTCCACGCACGGCGTCGGCTTCGCGGCGGCGGCGAGGAAGTGGGGCAGCAGTTGGTCCTCGCCGACACCGAGGGCATCCGCCACCCATGCGCGCTGGGTGAAGAGGTTCACCACGACAGGCATGTCGTGCGTCTTGCCGTCCGCGCCCACGGGATGGGGGAACAGCACGGCCTTGTCGCGCTCGGTGCGCTTGGCCACGGCGGCGAGGTTGTCGGCCAGCGGCAAATTCTCCCGCGCGACCGCCAGCCGGCCGCGCGCGGCGAGGTCGGCGAGCCAGGACCGCAGATCGGGGGGCGTCTGCGTGGCGGGACGGGGGCGGGGTTCCAACATGGTCTCAGGTTCCGCTGGTCGGGACGTCAGGGGGTTCAGCTGGCGGGCGCGATCTGGCGCAGGGGCGTCTTGCGGCGGCGCGGGCCGCTCTCCTCGCCCCAGCGGCGCACGGCGCCCACCTCGATGTCGAACAGGTCGAGCACGCGGCCCACCGTGTGGTCGATCATCTCTTCGAGGCTGGCGGGGCGGGAATAAAAGGCCGGCATGGGCGGGGAGATGATGGCGCCCATCTCCGAAACTTGCGTCATGGTGCGCAGGTGACCGGTGTGCAGCGGCGTCTCGCGCGCCATCAGCACCAGCCGGCGGCGCTCCTTCAGCACCACGTCGGCCGCGCGGCTGAGCAGGCTGGCGGTGACCCCGGACGCGATCTCGGACATGGAGCGCATGGAGCAGGGCGCCACCACCATGCCCAGCGTGCGGAACGAGCCGGAGGAGATAGCGGCGCCCATGTCGTCGTTGGAATGGCAGACGCTGGCGAGGGCCTTCACGTCCGCCACCTTGCGGTCGGTTTCGTGGGCCAGCGTGATCTCGGCGGTGCGCGACATGACGAGATGGGTCTCGATGCCGGCCGCGCGCAGCAGCTCCAGCATCCGCACGCCGTAGATCACGCCGGACGCGCCGGAGATGCCGACGACGAGACGCTTGTGATCCTGCATGGCATCTCCTCCGCGCGCTGCCGCCGCGTGTGTGGCTGAGGCCGGACGGGAGATGCGGAAAAGGCAAGGCACATCGTTCGGGCGCCATGCGCCCGTCCTTGCCGACGATCCCTCCCCGCCACGGGCCGTTCCGGCCTTCTGGGCGACGGCTCCGTGAGCCGGTTATCAGGTCATAGACAAAGGTAGTAATCACTGCAAATAATGAATGGTTATCGACGTTATCATTCATGCTGATTTCAAGCAGGGCCGCGAAGGACAGTCGCGATGGACCTCAGGCAGATGCAGTATTTCCTGTGCCTCGCGGAGACCGGCAACGTGACCCGCGCGGCCCGCCAGCTCAACATCGTGCAGCCGGCGCTGAGCATGCAGATCGCGAAGCTGGAAGCCGAATTCGGCAAGAAGCTGTTCGACCGCAGCGCCCACGGCGTTTCCACCACCCCGGCGGGGGAAGCGCTGGCACGGCTCATCTCGCCCATCGTGCGCGACGTGGAGCACGCCATGCAGGAGATGGCGCGGCTCGACGGGCGGGTGTCCGGCCGGGTGGTGGTGGGGCTCATCACCTCGGTGGCGCAGAGCACGCTGGCGAACTCCTCCGCCACCGTCGCCGCGCGCTATCCCGACGTGGAATTCTCCGCCTGCGAGGGCTACACCGAGACCATGATGGACTGGGTGACGACGGGCCAGCTCGACCTCGCCATCATCAACGTGCCGCGGCAGAAACGGGGGCTCGCCTCCCAGCACATCCTCGACGAGGAGATGGTGTTCGCCGTGCGCACGGATGCGCCCCTCAAGGTGCCGGACAACCTCGGCTTCGCCGATCTCGGCGGGCTCGATCTGGTGCTGCCCTCCAAGCGCCACGGCCTGCGGGCCATCCTCGAAGCACAGGCGGCGGAGGCGGGCATCGAGCTGAAGCCGCGCATCGAGATCGACACGCTCTCCGCCATCTGCGAGGTGGTGGCGACCACCGATCTTGCCACCGTGCTGCCCACCATCGCTTTGCATCAGGTGCTGGCGGCCGGACGGGTGCGCGGGCATCGCTTCGCCACCCCCCTCACGCGCTCCATCGCCATGGTGCACCACCCGCGCCGGGCCATCTCGGCGGCGGCCCATGCGGTGGTGGAGGTGATCCGGCAGGATCTGGTGGATGCCGCCAGCTCCGCCGCCACCTTTGTGCGCGCCGCGGCGCCGGTGTCGCCCACGCGGCGGCGGGGCCGGGGAAAGATCAGTCGCGCTGATTTCCCCGATAATCCGTAATTATTTGCGGTGATGGCGGCCGGCGCTCTACCACAGCGGGAACTAGACAAGACGAGGAAACGCCATGGGAGCCGTGCGATGACGGACCGCGCCATCAGCGGGCGCGCTTCTCAACCCGCCTCCGTTCCACCCGCCGCCGCAGCCTGGGGCGCCGGCTCCGGCACCAGCGCCGCTGCGCGGCTGAAGCAGCGGATGCCGACGCTCGACTATCTGGAGCGCGCCGCCCGCCGCCGCATCCCGCGTTTCGCCTGGGATTTCCTCGAAGGCGGCACCGGAGCCGATGTGGGCATCGCCGAGAACCGCACGGCGCTGGACGCCGTGAAGCTGGTGCCGCGCTATGGTGCGCCGGGACCGGTGGATACGAGCATCGATCTCTTCGGCACCCGCTACAGCGCGCCGATCGGCATCTCGCCGGTGGGCGTGGACGGGCTGGTGTGGCCGGGCGCCACGCAGCTCCTCGCCACAGCGGCGGCGAAGGCGCGCATTCCCTATGTGGTGGGCACGCTGGCCAGCGCCTCCATCGAGGAGGTGGCGGCGTTTGCCGGCGACTGCACCTGGTTCCAGCTCTATGGCCTGCCGGGACGGGACCATCTCGTCACCCTCGATCTGGTGCGCCGGGCCGAGGCGGCGGGCGCCCGCGCCCTCGTGGCGACGCTGGACGCGCCGGTGCGCTCCAAGCGCCCGCGGGACCTCAACAACGGCCTCGTCGTGCCCTTCCGCACCACGGCCCGCACCGTGCGCGACGTGGCCTTGGCCCTGCCGTGGGCGCTGGCGCTGGCGAAGGCCGGCACGCCGCAATTCGCCAACATGGTGCCCTATGTGGAAGCGCCCGCGACCTTGCCCAAGACCGCCGGCTTCGTGCAGAGCGAGATCAAGGGCACCTTTTCCTGGGAAGCGGTGAAGCGCCTGCGCGATGCCTGGCCGCGCGCGCTGGTGATGAAGGGCATCCTGCATCCCGCCGATGCGGAGAGGGCGATCTCCATCGGCGTGGACGGCATCCTCGTCTCCAACCATGGCGGCCGCCAGCTCGACGCCGCGCCCGCCGCCATCGACGTTCTGCCGGCCATCGCCGCAGTGGTAGGCAGCCGCGCCACCATCCTCTACGACAGCGGCATCCGCTCCGGCCTCGATGTGGCCCGCGCGCTGGCGCTGGGGGCCGCCAGCACCTTCTGCGGCCGCGCCTTCCTCATCGGCCTCGCCGGCATCGGCGATGGCGGCGCGGACTATGTGGCGGAACTGCTCACCGAGGAAGTGCAGGTGGCCATGGGCCAGCTCGGCGTGCGGGATCTCGCCGCGCTGAAGGGCGTGGAGCGGCGGCACGCGGGCGCCTTCGCATTCCGGCCGTGACGAGGGTGGTTGCGGCCTCATGAACCCCGGTCAGGGCTGCGCGCGCTGAGGCTCAGATCGCGGCTGCGATGGCGCGCACGGCGGCCTCTTCCTCATCCGTGAGCTGCCGGCCGGCGAAGGCCACCACCACCTGCGCCATGGCGGTGCAGGCGCGGGCTGCCGCATCCGTCTCAAGTGGCGCAGGCGGGCCAGCGGGGAGTGTGCCCAGCTCTTCCAGCTCGATGATCTCGGCGGCGATCTCGATCGCCTGCACCTGCGCGCGCAGCTTCGTCGTGCGGTCGTCCGGCGCGGGGCTGGGGCCGGTCTTCAGGCGGCGACGCACGGTGCGCAGGGCCTTCACCACCTCATTGTGCCAGTCCGCCACGAGTGCCCGCGCGGCGGTGATGTCGGCGGCACCCACCTCCTGCCGCAGCGCCGCCCCGCGCCAGGCGGCGAAGAGGAGGATGTTGACGTCGAGCCCGGTCGCTTCCTGCAGGGCGAGGCAGGCGGGCGGCACGCCTTCGCGGCCATAGAGGGCGAGGGCGAAGTCCTTCAGGGTGGGGGTCTCGTCCGCCATCGTCGCGCCCTTTCTCGTCTCCGACGAAGGCTTAAGGGAGGGGCGCTCCGGGTGCAATTCATCCGCATTGCCGCGCCGGGAGAAGGCTGCTTCACTCCGTCGAAACGGAGGCGCGCCCATGCCCGGAGACGAGATTTCGCCGAAGACCTTTGTGCTCGTCCACGGCGCATGGCACGGCGGCTGGTGCTGGCGAGAGGTGGCGGACCTCCTGCGCGGGCGCGGCCATCGCGTGTTCGCGCCGACCCTCACCGGCCTCGGCGAGCGGCGCCATCTCCTGAGCCCCGACATCAGCCTCGCCACCTTCGTCGCCGACGTGGCGGGCGTGATCGAGGCGGAGGAGCTGGACGACATCATCCTCGTGGGCCACAGCCATGGCGGCGCGGTGATCAGCGGCGTGGCGGACGCCATGCCGGAGCGTATCCGCGCGCTCGTCTATCTCGATGCCACCATCTTGCAGAATGGCGAGAGCGCCTTCGGCGTGCTGCCGGCGGAGGTGGTGGCGGAGCGGCGTCGCAAGGTGGCGGAGGCGGGCGGCATCGCCATGCCGGTGCCTGAAGTGACGGCCTTCGGCGTCCCCGCCGATCATCCCCGCGCGGACTGGGTGCGCCGCCGCCTCACGCCCCATCCGGTGGGCTCCTACGAGAGCCCGCTCGCGCTGGCCAACCCGGTCGGTAACGGGCGGCCCTCAACCTACATCTCCTGCACCGATCCGCTCTATCTGCCCATGGAGCCGGCGCGGGCCTATGCGCGGCAGGCGGGATGGACCTTCATCGAGATGCCCACCGGCCACGACGCCATGGTGCTGGAGCCGGAGGCGCTGGCGGGGCTGCTGGACGGGGTGGGGTGAGGCCTCAGTACTTCAGCTTCGCGTAATAGGACGTCGCCGCCGCAGCCCGCGCCTCGCCCAATGTGCGGATGCCGCGGGCGCGGAGCAGGGGCAGCAGTTTCAGGAAGATGTCCGCCGTCACCAGCGCATCGCCCAAAGCCGTGTGGCGGCCGGAGACGGTGACGCCGAGGCGGCCGGCGATGGCTTCCATGCTGTGGCTCTCCTCGCCGGGATGGGCGAGGCCGGCGAGGAGCAGGGTGTCCAGCACCGGCTGGTCGAAGGCGACGCCGCTCGCCTGCTCCTTCAGGGTCAGGAAGCGCATGTCGAAGGCCACGTTGTGCCCCACCAGCACCGTCTCCGCCGCGAAGGCGTGGAAGGCGGGCAGCACCCGCGCGATGGACGGCTTGCCCCGCACCATCTCGGGGCGGATGCCGTGCACCGCGATGCCCGCCTCGGGGATGGAGCGGCCGGGGTCCACCAATTGGTCGAAGCATTCGCTGGCGAGGATGCGTCCGTTGACGATGCGGGTGGCGCCGATCTGGAGGATCTCGTCGCCGCCGGCCGGGTCGAGGCCGGTGGTCTCGGTGTCGAACACCGTATAGGCGAGCTCGCTCAGAAGGCGATCGTCGCTGGCGTGGCTGCCAGCGCTGGCGGCGAAGAGGTCGAAGTCGAAATAGGCCGGCCGGCTCTCCGCTGGGGCCGCCGCCTCGGCATGGCCTTCCGAAGCCGCCGGCAGCAGGAAGCGGAAGCAGGCGCCGGAGCCGGAGCGCGCGCGCTCCAGCCAGAGTTCCCCGCCGTGGCGCTCCACCACGTCGCGGACGCACAGTTGCGAGGCTCCCATGGGCGCGCCCGGCCAGCCGGCGCCGCCGGCCGCCGCATGGGCATCGGCGAAGGCGAGATCGAGATGGACCCGCCCGCCGGCCGGGGCGAGGCGCAGCGCGAAGGCGGGATCGGCCCCGCCCTCGGCCTCCGCCACGCGGGCGGCGAGGAAGGCGAGGGCACCGATGAGGGCGAAGCTGTCCACGCTCAGCCAGATGTCGGCATCCACCGCATCGGTCGCAACGGCATGCCCGGTGTCGGCGGCGATGCGGCGGGCGGCGGCGGCGGCAAGGTCGGCGCCCAGCATGTCCTGCAGGGGCCAGCGGGCGCCGGTGTCGCTCGTGGCCTCGGCGGCGAGCGACAGGCGGGTGCCGAGGCCCGTCACCTCGTCGCGCACCACCGCCTGGAAGCGCTCGCGGTCGGGCGCGTCGAGGTCGGGATAGTCCAGCATGTCGAGGGCCGCCTGCATGGCGGCGAGCGAGGCGCGGGCGGATTCGTTGAGGTCGATGAGGGTGCGATCCTGCCGGGCGCGGGCCTCGTATTCGTCGGTGATGTCGTCGAGCAGCAGCACGAACCCCGTCACCGCGCCGCCCGCCTCGGCGCGCACGGGGGCGAGCAGAACGCGCACCAGATGGCCGAGCGGCGTGGTGGTGACGAAGCGGGCGGAGGGCCGCGCCTCGCCCCGCCCCATCAGTCGTTCCACCGTCTCGCGGGCATGGTCCATCAGCGCGCGGTCGATGACGGTGTGGATGGAGCGGCCGAGGCCGATGGGATCGGCACCGACGCCTTCCCCAGTTCCACCCGCGGCGCTGCCCGGCGCGCGGAACAGGCGGCGGAAGAGGGTGCGGGCGCGGGCGTTGTAAAGGAGGATACGGCCGTCGAGGTTCAGCACCACCACCGACTGCTCCAGCTCCGCCATCAGGGCGGCGAGCTGGTCGCGCTGGAAGGCGACGTCGCGGCTGGCCTCGGCGACGAGCCGGGCCATGTCGTCCTGAAGCGCGCGGCGCTGGCCGGCGAGGTCGTTCACCACCTCCGCCAGCGCCTTCAGGCCGGCCGGGCCGGTGGCGGGAACGTGAGGCGCGGCAGGATCGCCCGCCAGCACCCGCGCCGCATCGGCGAGGCGCCCGGGCGCTTCCGCATGGGCCACATAGAACCGCCGCGCCAGCAGACCGGCCCCGGCGGAGAACAGCACCCACCACAGCACCAGAACCATGCCATGGCTCTCGGCCACCGGGGCGAGGGTGCCGACAAGCGCGGTGCGCGCGGCGCCATCCAGCGC
>NZ_JAYRPE010000045.1:0-72444 GCF_041911315.1 Xanthobacter sp.
CCTCCACGAGGGCCCGGAAGCGGGCGCCGGCAGGCGCGGCGGGGCGATCGGATGCGACGAGATAGGGCATGTGTCTCTCCTTCAGGCCGCGCGGACGGCGGCGCGACCGCGCGCTTCCAGCGGCACGAACACCTGGTGCTCTGGCCCCACATAATTGGCCGATGGGCGGATGATCTTGTTGTCGGCGCGCTGCTCCAGAATGTGCGCGCTCCAACCCGACGTGCGGGCGATGACGGATATGACCGCACGTGGTCTAGGATTTAAGGGTAACAGCAATCTAAATCGCCCAAATCTGCCGCGTTCCGCGGGCATGGAGACCCCCAAGGCTCAAGTTTCTCTCGTGGCAGCGAAGTTGTTGTCTAGTGCAAGCTTTTGTCGAGGTTTTACATGGGTCAGCCCGGCAGAGTGACGACGGAAAAAGAGGGTGCACATGTGTTGGTTCGCCTCACATGGAATGATCTCCCACCCATCGATCGAGACCGCCGCATCAGAGCATCGGAAGGCCTCGCGAGGCTCATGGCGCGAAAGCTCGACGGCGGTGATTATGCGGTTGGCGAAGGATGGATATCGTTCAGGGTTCCCGATCCCGGAGAGCGCCGGCTTGAGGCGTTTACCAAGCGGATGGAGACTCGTATCGGCGAGATACTGTTCGCCCCGCTTACCCCGAAAGCCGTTGACAGGGCTCTTGGCATCACTCCCAGAGAGCGCATTCGTTGGTACAAGGATGGGCGCCTTCCCACCTGCGGCCGGGAAAAAACCGACCATGGCGACCGCACAATTCAGTTCCCTATGTTTCCATTTGCAAATATCGCCAGCATTCAGGCGAACCCCGAGATTATCTCCGGTTGGAGGGTTCAGGATGCCCTGTAGTGGCTCCCCCTCGCCGAAGTCGTCCCGAAGGCATTCCTCCAATCCAGCCGAGACCCATGTCCACACAGCATTCGATCTCCATTTTCCGATATAAAGATGTCCTTATATGTCGTTGACGTGCTGGCGTTTGGCGCGTACGTTGACCGCGTCGTGGTTCTCTGGGCCGTTTGTGGCACCGGAGCTAAGAGGGAAGCCGGTTTAATGCCGGCGCTGCCCCCGCAACTGTAAGCGGCGAGCTGACGTCCATTCGTGTCACTGGGAGCAATCCTGGGAAGACGGACGACCGGCCGAGACCCGTGAGCCAGGAGACCTGCCCCGACAACATACGTACTCGGGCGGGGTGTCCCGGTGGTGCGCTTGGGTCTCGGCTGGCTCGCGCCCACCGCGCCCTGACGCGGCTGCCATGGCCTTCGCCCATTCAACGGAAGGGTTGAAGAGCCGTGACGACCATCACCACACCACCCCCCGCCATTCCCGTGGCCACGCTCGGGACGCCCCGCATCGGTCCACGCCGGGAGCTGAAGGCGGCGCTTGAAAGCTATTGGGCCGGGAAGACCGGCGACGCGGAGCTGCTGGACGTCTCTGCGTCCCTGCGGGCCGCGAACTGGGCCCGCCAGAAGGCGCGCGGCGTGACCGTGATCCCGTCCAACGACTTCTCTCTCTACGATCAGGTGTTGGACACCAGCGTGATGGTCGGCGCCATTCCGGAAGTCTATGGCTGGCGCGGTGGAAAAGTCCCGCTCTCGGTCTATTTCGCCATGGCCCGGGGCGCTGATGGCGCGGCGTCCGAGGCCTCCTGTGGCCATTCCCATCACCGGGACGGAGGTGCAGGGCAGGGGGCGCCGGCGCAGGAAATGACGAAGTGGTTCGACACCAATTATCATTACATGGTGCCGGAATTCGCTCCGAACCAGACCTTCCAGCTCGCCAGCCTGAAGGCGGTGGACGAGTATCGCGAGGCCAAAGCCCTCGGCTATGAAACCCGGCCGGTACTGCTCGGACCCGTCACCTTCCTGAAGCTCGGCAAGAGCAAGGAGGCGGGCTTCGATCCCCTGAGCCTCCTCGGCAACATCCTGCCGGTCTATGTGGATGTGCTCCGCCGCCTGTCCGCCAACGGCGCCGAGTGGGTGCAGATCGACGAGCCCTGTCTCGTGCTCGATCTCGACGATGCTGCGCGTGACGCCCTGCGGCGTGCTTATGCCTCCATCGCGCACGCTCTGCCCAACCTGAAGATCATGCTCGCCACCTATTTCGGCGCGCTCGGCGACAATCTCGATGCGGCCCTGTCCTTGCCGGTTGCCGGCCTCCATGTGGATCTGGTGCGTGCGCCGGAACAGCTTGAGGCGGTGGTTGAGAAGGCCCGTCCGGGCCTCGTGCTGTCGCTTGGGGCCATCGACGGGCGCAACATCTGGCGTGCGAACCTGCCGGCGCTCGCGGAACGTCTGAAGCGAGTGGTTGCACGGCGCGGCACCGATCATGTGCAGCTTGCTCCCTCATGCTCGCTTCTCCACGTACCGGTGGATCTCGAGCAGGAGACCGATCTCGATCCGGACCTGAAGTCCTGGCTCGCCTTCTCGCTGCAGAAGATGGACGAGCTTGCCGTGCTCTCGGCCGCGCTTTCGGGGGACCGCGTGCGGGTGAAGGACGCGCTGGATGCCTCCGCCGCGGCAGCTGAAGCGCGTCGGACTTCGCCCAAGGTGCACAACGCGGCAGTCGCGGCACGAACCAGCGCGGTCACGGCCGCCATGGCCCGCCGCACGAGCCCGTTCAGCACGCGTGCCGAACTCCAGCGCAAGCGCTTCGGCCTTCCCGCCTTTCCCACCACCACCATCGGCTCATTCCCGCAAACCGCCAAGGTGCGCCAGGCCCGTTCGGCTCATGCCAAGGGTGCGCTCAGCGATGACGCTTACACCCAGTTCCTGCGCGAGGAGACCGCGCGCGCAGTGCGGTGGCAGGAGAACATCGGCCTCGACGTGCTGGTCCACGGCGAGTTCGAACGTAATGACATGGTTCAGTATTTCGGCGAGCAACTCTCCGGTTTCGCCTTCACCAAGCACGGCTGGGTCCAGAGCTACGGTTCACGCTATGTGCGGCCGCCCATCCTGTTCGGCGACGTCGCCCGCCCGGCGCCCATGACCGTGGAGTGGTGGCGCTACGCCCAGTCGCTGACGCAGAAGCCGCTCAAGGGTATGCTCACCGGGCCGGTCACCATCCTCAACTGGTCGTTTGTGCGCAATGACCTTCCGCGCAGCGCTGCATGCCGGCAGATCGCCCTCGCCATCCGCGACGAGGTGGAAGATCTGGAGCAGGCGGGCGCCGCCATGATCCAGATCGACGAGGCGGCCCTGCGCGAGGGACTGCCGCTGCGCCGGAGCCAGTGGGGTGAATATCTCCGGTGGGCGGTGGAGTGCTTCCGTCTGTGCTCGTCCGGCGTCGGCGACCAGACGCAGATCCACACCCACATGTGCTATTCCGAGTTCAACGACATTATCGATGCCATCGGTGCCATGGACGCGGACGTCATCTCCATCGAGACCTCGCGCTCGAAGATGGAGCTGCTCGACGCCTTCCGCAGCTACAAGTACCCGAACGAGATCGGGCCCGGCGTCTACGACATCCATTCCCCCCGCGTGCCCGCCGTCTCCGAAATGACGGATCTGCTGTCCCGTGCCCGCCAGCGGCTGGACGACAGCCAGATCTGGATCAATCCCGATTGCGGCCTGAAGACCCGCAAATGGGAGGAGGTGAAGCCCGCGCTCGTCAACATGGTCGCCGCCGCGCGGGCTATCAGGTCAGCCACGAACTGATCCGAAACAGGCAGGCGCGGGCGGACAGCCTGCGCCTGCCATGAAGGCGCCGCCTGACCACGGGTTGGATCGCGCATCGTTCAAATCCGCCAGCCGGGCGGCGCAGCATACCTAAGGGTCCGTCCTCTGCAGCAGGTGAGCGTTCGAAAGGGTAGTCAGGACTTGCAGGGGGGTCGTCCGGGCTGCTGATGCCTGATCTCGCGTTGCAGACACTCTGGGCAAAGGCAATCCCCTTCGGCCTGCCTGACCTCCAGTTTTGGCAGATCCTGGCACCAGCACCATGAATCGGAACCGGAGGACGCCGATCCGCACGTGAATTCAGCGCCGCATCTTTCGCAGAGCAGCCGACGGATCGGAACGACAACAGGCACGGCATCGCCTCGCGCTTAATCGCGGATCGGCGTCCCAGCGCTGGCAGCCTCTTGAAACTGGGACCGGTGTAACCCGCAGACGATCATATTGCTTCCCATCATGGAAGATGGAAGCTCTATCTCAGAACCTGGTCAGGCCGATGGGCCGGGCGCTGCGCGGCTTCTGCCTGAACGCCCCGGATGCACCGCCGCCCACCTGCGGACGGCGGTGCGAAACCGTTCAGGGTGCAGGGTTTCCGTGCAGTTGGTGCAGGGCGTCGATGCGGTCTTCGATCTCCGGCGTCAGGGTCACGTCGAGCGCGCCGAGATCTTCCTCCAGTTGCGCGAGGGTGGTGGCGCCGATGATGTTGGAGGTCACGAACGGCCGGCTGGTGACGAAGGCGAGGGCGAGCTGGGCGGGCGTCAGGCCCAGCTCGCGGGCGAGGGCTACATAGGCGCGCACCGCTTCTTCCGTGCCGGGCTTCTCGTAACGCTGGGTGCGGTTGAACAGCGTTTTTCGGGCGCCGGCGGGCAGGGCGCCGTCGAGATATTTGCCTGTCAGAAAGCCCTGCGCCAGTGGCGAATAGGCGAGCAGGCCCACGTCCTCGCGCTGGTGGAATTCGGCAAGGCCGGTCTCATAGGTGCGGTTCACGAGGTTGTAAGCGTTCTGCACCGAGGCGACGCGCGGGCCGATGCCCTTTTCCGCTGCGGCGAGGAAGGCGGATAGGCCCCAGGCGGTCTCGTTGGAGAGGCCGACATGGCGCACCTTCCCGGCCTTCACCAAGGCATCGAGGGCGGCCAGCGTCTCCTCCACCGTCACCTCCGGGCCATCACCGCCGCCGCGCGCGCGGGTGGTGGCGCGCTGGCCGAACAGGGGCACGGCGCGATCGGGCCAGTGAAGCTGGTAGAGGTCGATATAGTCGGTGCCGAGGCGCTTCAGCGAGCCTTCGACGGCCTCGGTGATGTTCTTCGCATCAAGCCGCGTGGTGGTGCCGTCGGCGCGGAAATAGGTGGCGTCCGAGCGGCCCACCACCTTGGTGGCGATCACCACCTTGTCGCGGCTGCCGCGCGCCTTCAGCCAGGAGCCGATGATGCGCTCGGTGGCGCCCTGCGTCTCGGCCTTGGGCGGGATAGGATAAAGCTCGGCAGCGTCGATGAGATTGATGCCGCGGTCGCGGGCGATGTCGAGCTGGGCGTGGCCCTCGGCCTCGGTGTTCTGCTCGCCGAACGTCATGGTGCCGAGCGCGATGGACGACACCGTGATGCCGGTGCGCCCGAGGGGGCGATAATCAAGCATGGGGAAATGGAAATCCACAGGAGGGAACGGCGCGGAGGGTGGCTGCGCGGGCTGGCCGCGTCAATGCGGGAACGGAACGCCGTGGCGCTCGGCGATCAGCTCCAGGATGCGGCGGGTGTCGGTGACGAAACGGTAGGTGCCGTAGGCCTGCGCATCCGCCGGGAGGGGCGCCGCGTCGCCTAGGATGAGGACGGGCAGGCCCTGATTGTCCGGCCCGAGCAGCGCCACCACCTCGGCGCGCGGCCGCAGGAAGGAGACGCGCTTCACGGTGATGCGGCTGGCAAGACCCGGATTACTCGCAAGCACCCCCTCGATCTGGTTGCAGTCGGGGCAGAAGAAGCGCCGGCCGGGCTTCTGCGGATCAGTGAAACCGGGGGCGAGGAGGATGAGGAAGTCGCGGCTCATGGGGTGGGGCGTCCGGTGGCAGGGAAAACCTGGGCTGATGAAAAAGGCGGGCCCGCGCGGGTGAGGCGCAGGCCCGTGAGGCGGGGAGGAGGGGAAAAAGGGCGTCAGGCGGTGCCGGCGGTGAAGGCCTCCAGCGGCTCGCCCTCGATGATGGTGGACGGGCGCCCGTCCACACCCACCGGCACATCACCCTTGAGGGTGATGCGGTAGAGCTGGCGGTCGAAGTCGAGCGCATAGATGTCGCGCGGGGCGAGGTGCGCGGTGGTGCGGTTATCCCAGAAAGCGATGGAGCCCGGCCGCCAGCGGAAGCGCACGGTGAATTCCGGCCGCGTGATGTGCTCGAACAGCAGCTCCAGCAGTTGCTGGCTCTCGCGCGGGGTGAGGCCGGTGATGCTCTTGAGGAAAGAGGGGCTGACGAACAGCACCCGCTCGCCCGTCTCCGGGATGACGCGCACCAGAGGATGCTCGCTCACCAGCGGACGGCGGCGGTTCTTCTCCTTGAAGTCGGCCGTGCCGGCCTGCCCCTCGGGCGGGGCGAAGGCGTGGATGCCGCGCAGGGTATCGACGAAGCCGCGCAGGGTGGGGGAGAGCGCCTCATAGGCCACGGCGAGGTTGGTCCAGAAGGTGTCGCCGCCATAGGGCGGGATGGTGACGCCGCGCAGGATGGACGCTGCGGGCGGGTTCACCGCGGCGGTCACGTCCGTGTGCCAGCCGGTCCAGGGGCGGATCAGCGGCTCGCCGGTATGGCGCGTGGCGAAGCGGTCGCGGCCGATGGAATAGACCTGCGGATAGCCTTCCACGAAGCCGAACACGGGATGGCCGATGGTGGGCGCGCCGAAGGCCGAGGCCAGCGCCACATGCTCGGCATGGCTCAGCGGCTGGTCGCGGAAGAACACCACCTTCCACTTCAGCAGCGCGGCGCGGATTTCGTCCACCACTTCCGGCGACGGCGGGCGGGAGAGGTCCGGCGCCTCGATCTCCGCGCCGATGTGGCCGGTGAGGGGATGCACGGCGATGTGGCGCGGCGGCAGGTCGACGAAACCGCCTTCGCTGGAGGAGATGGGCGCGGCGCTCGGCATCGGTTTTCCTTTCCTGATAGGCGGTTGGCGCGGGCGGTGGCCGCACGCGCCGGCGCGCCGGATGGTCCCCGACGCGGGCGGCTCGACAATAATCTATCTTTTTCATCGATTTTATCAAAAAATAATTGACGCCCCGGAGCCGGGCCATATCGTTGGGTCTCGCGATGCCCCCATCGCGCTTCCCGCAGCCAAGGAGACCCGGCATGGCCCCGCCGCCCGCAGACGCATTCCCGTTCCTCGCCCCGCCTCCGCGTCGGGCGGTTCTGAAGGGGCTTCTGGCGGCGGCGTGCGTGATCGCGGCGTCGGCCGGGACGCCGTCATTCGCTGGGGAGACCGAGGTCGCCTCCCAGCCGGTGCGCGGCGGCGTGCTGCGCTTTCTGGTGGAGCACGAACCCTCGACGCTGGTGACCATCGCCCATACGGCGGGGCCGACCCAGCGCGTGTCGCCCAAGGTGACGGAGGGCCTCCTCACCTACGATCTCGACTTCAACCCCAAGCCCGCGCTGGCGACGGAATGGAGCGTGAGCCCCGACGGGCTGACCTACATTTTCAAGCTGCGCGAGGGGGTGAAGTGGCACGACGGGCGGGACTTCACCGCCGATGATGTGGCCTATTCCATCCAGCTCCTGAAGGAAGGCCACCCGCGCGGCCGCGCCACCTTCGCCTCGGTGACGGCGGTGGAGACACCCGATCCGCACACCGCCATCATCCGCCTGTCGAAGCCGGCGCCCTATCTCCTCACTGCTCTCGACGCCAACGAATCGCCCATCGTGGCGAAGCACATCTACGAGGGGACGGATCCGCTCACCAACAAGAACGGCGCGGCGCCCATCGGCACCGGCCCGTTCATCTTCAGGGAATGGGTGCGCGGCAGCCACATCATCCTGGAGCGCAATCCCGATTACTGGGACAAGGGCAAGCCGTATCTGGACCGAATCGTGGTGCGCTTCATCGCCGACCAGAGCGCGCGCTCGGCGGCGTTCGAGGCGGGTGAGCTCGATCTCGCTGGCGGTCCGCCCGTGCCCTATGCGGACCTCGCCCGCGTTTCCGCCTTGCCGGGGCTCGGCGCCGAGACGCGCGGCTATGAATATGCCGGGCGGATGACCCAGCTCTATTTCAACTTCGAGCGGCCCATCCTTCAGGACAAGCGGGTACGCCTCGCCATCGCCCACGCCATCGATCAGCAGAAGCTCCTGGACGTGGTCTATTACGGCTATGGCGCGGTGGCGCCCTCGGTCATCAGCCCCAAGCTGAAGGCCTTCTACGACCCCGCGCTCAAGCCCTACGGCTTTGACCTGAAGGCCGCCAACCGCCTGCTGGACGAGGCCGGCTATCCCCGCAAGGCGGACGGCACACGCTTCGCGCTGAAGCTCTATGCCAACCCCTTCAACACCCAGGCGGCGGGCGATTTCGTGAAGCAGGCGCTGGCGAAGGTCGGCATCGCCGTGGACTTCCAGTTCTTCGATTTCTCCACCTACATCCAGAAGGCCTATACCGGCCGAGACTTCGATCTCACGCTCGAATCCTTGCAGAACCTGTTCGACCCCACCCTTGGCGTACAGCGCACCCTGTGGTCGAAGAATTTCCGAGTGGGCCTGCCCTTCTCCAACGCCTCCCACTACGCCAACCCGGAGGTGGACCGGCTGCTGGAGGCGGCGGCCATCGAGCCGGACCCGGCCAAGCGCCGCCAGCTATGGCTCGATTTCCAGAAGGTGGTCTACGCGGACGTCGCCGCCCTCGGCCTCATCGCTGTCGATGGCGTCACCATCTTCAACCGGAAGGTGAAGAACCATACCATCGGCGTCACCGGCGTCGATGCCTCCTTCGCCGACGTGTGGATCGAGAAATGACCATGCGCCGTCTGCCCCGCATCCTGAAAGCCGTGCGGCGCACGGCGCTGCAGGCGGTGCCGACCGTCATCGGCATTCTCATCCTCAACTTCTTCCTGTTGCGGCTGACGCCGGGCGATGCGGCCGACGCATTGGCCGGCGAGGCGGGCGCGGCGACGGTGGAGACGCTTGCCGCGCTGAAATCCAAGTTCGGGCTGGATCTGCCGGTGGCGGAACAGCTCGGCGGCTATCTCTGGAACCTCGCCCATTTCAGCCTCGGCGTCTCGCCGCGCTACAACCAGCCGGTGGCGGAGCTGATCGCCGCGCGGCTGCCCAACACACTGAGCCTGATGGGCCTCGCCCTCGTCTTCGCGCTCCTCATCGGCATCACGCTCGGCGCGCTCATGGCGACGTTCGCCGGGCGGCCCACGGACCGGGTGCTGAGCGTCCTCGCGTTGCTGTTCTATTCCATCCCGAGCTTCTGGATCGGGCTGATGCTCATCGTTCTGTTCTCGGTGAAGCTCGGCTGGCTGCCCACCGGCGGGGCCGAGACCATCGGCGCGAACCTCACCGGCTGGGAGGCGGTGCTGGACCGGGCGCGCTACCAGATCCTGCCGGCGCTCTCCCTCGCCCTCTTTTATGTGGCCATTTACGCCCGCCTCACCCGCGACGACATGATCGAGGTGCGCACGCAGGACCATGTGCGCACGGCCCGTGCCAAGGGCCTCTCGCCCTTCGCCGTCACCCGCGATCACGTGCTGCGGAACGCGCTCATCCCCGTCACCACCATGGCCGGCATCCACCTCGCCGGCCTCATGGGCGGGGCGGTGGTGGTGGAGACCGTGTTCAGCTGGCCCGGCCTCGGCCGGCTCGCCTACGAGGCGGTAATGGGGCGGGACTTTCACGTGCTGCTCGGCATCCTGCTCCTGTCGTCGCTGCTGGTGGTGGCGGTGAACGCGGCCATCGACATCCTCCAAGCGGCGCTCGATCCGCGCATCGAGGTGCGCTGATGCACGGCACCGACACCTTCCCCAGCGGCGGCCTCGCCGCAAACCCCCGCGCATCCGACGCCGAGGACCGCGCGGCGGCCGCGGCGCTGGGCGCCGAGCGCGCTCAAGCCGCGCAGCCTGAGCCGGATTTCTGGCCCAACGTCCATGCGCCGGATGCTGCCCGCACTGTGACGGCGGACGTGGCGCGGCTGGCACCCGTTGGCCGGCGCCATGCGCTGCTCGTGTTCCTCTCCAATCCCACGGCGGTGGCGGGCCTCCTCATCCTCGCCGTCGTGGTGGGGGCGGCGCTGGCTGCCCCCGTGCTCTTCCCCGACGATCCGCTGGAGATGGCGGGCCGGCCGCTCCAGTGGCCGGGCCAGAACCCGCGCTTTCCGCTGGGCACCGACGCGCTGGGGCGCGACGTGCTGGCCGGGCTCGTCCACGGCGCGCGGGTGAGCCTGCTGGTGGGGGCCTCCGCGACATTGGCGGGGCTCCTCGCCGGCATTCTGGTGGGCGCCACGGCGGGCTATTTCGGCGGCGTGGTGGACGATGTGCTCTCCAAACTCATCGAGATTTTCCAGACGGTGCCGGGCTTCATCCTGCTCATCGTGCTGGTGGCCATCGCCCAGCCCTCGGTGCCAGCTATCGCGCTCGCCATCGCGGCGGTGTCGTGGCCGCAGGTGGCGCGCCTCGTGCGGGCACAGTTTCGCGCCATCAAGGAGAAGGATTTCGTCGCCGCCGCGCGGGCGCTGGGCTTCGGGCATGGGCGCATCATTTTCCGCGAGATCCTGCCCAATGCCCTGCCGCCGGTCATCGTGCTCGCCTCGGTCACGGTGGCCACCGCCATCCTCATGGAAAGCGCGCTCTCCTTCATGGGGCTGGGCGATCCCAACGTGGTGAGCTGGGGCTCCATGATCGGCACCGGCCGCGACCTCCTGCGCACGGCGTGGTTCCTCAGCGCCATCCCCGGCGTTGCCATCGTGCTCACCGTGCTGTCGCTGAACCTGATCGGCGACGGCCTCAACGAGGCGCTCAATCCGCGCCGCGGCGGGGAGGGGTGAATGGCGCCGCTCATTGACGTGCGCGACCTCTCCATCGCCTTCCCGCGCGCCACCCCGGTGCGCGGTCTCTCCCTTACGGTCGCGTCGGGCGAGACCGTGGCGCTGGTGGGGGAGAGCGGATCGGGCAAGTCGCTCACCGCGCTCGCCTTGATGCGCCTCCTGCCCGACGCCGCCCGCATCGCCTCCGGCGAAATCCTGTTCCGGGGCCGCGATGGCGCCGTGACCGACCTCGCGCGGCTGGAGGATCGCGCCCTGCGGCGGGTGCGCGGACGGGACATCGCCATGGTGTTCCAGGAGCCCATGACCTCGCTGAACCCGGTGCTCTCCATCGGCCAGCAGGTGGCCGAGGTGGTGCGGCTGCACGAGGGCCTGTCCCGCCGCGCCGCCTTTGCCCGCGCGGTGGAACTGCTCGACCTCGTGCGCATCCCCGAGCCTGCACGGCGCGCGGGGGACTATCCCCACGAACTCTCCGGCGGCATGCGCCAGAGGGTGATGATCGCCATCGCGGTCGCCTGCGCCCCGCGCCTGCTCATCGCCGACGAGCCCACCACGGCGCTGGACGTGACCATTCAGGCGCAGGTGCTGGACCTGCTCGACGCCCTGCGCCGCGACCTCTCCATGGGCCTCCTGCTCATCACCCACGACCTCGGCGTGGTGGCCGAATGGGCCGACCGGGTGGCGGTGATGTATGCCGGCCGCAAGGTGGAGGACGCGCCCTTCGAAACCCTGTTCGGCGCGCCGCTCCATCCCTACACGCGTGGCCTGCTCGCGGCCTCGCCCCGGCTTGATGCCGGCCAGCACTATTCGGCCGGCGCGCTCGCCGAGATCGCCGGCTCCATCGCCTCGGCGGCGGGGGAGGAGGGCTGCGCCTTCGCCCCGCGCTGCCCGAACGCGCGGGCACTGTGCCGCGCCGCCGTGCCGGCCCTTGATGCGGTCGCGCCCGGCCATCTCGTCGCCTGCCCCGTCACCACGTCGGAAGCACAAAGGGAGGCGCGCCATGCCCTTGCTGTCGGTTGAGAACCTGCACGCCGGCTACGAGTCCGGCGGGCGCGTGCTGCGCGCGGTGGATGGCGTGTCCTTCGCCGTGGCGCCGGGGGAGACGGTGGGTCTCGTGGGCGAGAGCGGCTGCGGCAAGTCCTCCCTCGCCAAGGTCATCATGCGCCTCGTGTCCCCCGCCTCTGGGCGGGTGGTGTTCGACGGGGTGGACGTGGGCGGCCTTCAAGGCGCGCCGCTGAAGGCCTATCGCCGGCAGGCGCAGATCGTGTTTCAGGACCCGTTCGCCTCGCTCAATCCGCGCCAGTCCATCGCCGACATCCTCACAGCGCCTCTGGCGGTGCACGGCCTCGTGCCGCGCCGCGAGCGGCTCAAGGCGGCGGGGGACGCGCTGGAGCGGGTGGGGCTGCCGCGCGAGGCGCTGTCGCGCTATCCGCACGAATTCTCCGGCGGCCAGCGCCAGCGGCTCGGCATCGCCCGCGCGCTCATCCTCGCGCCGCGCCTCGTCATCTGCGACGAGCCAGTGTCGGCCCTCGACCTCTCCATCCAGGCGCAGATCCTGAACCTCTTGGCGCGGCTGAAGGCGGAGCTGGGGCTCTCCTATCTCTTCATCTCCCACGATCTGTCGGTGGTGCGCTATTTCGCCGACCGGGTGCTGGTGATGTATCTCGGCCGCATCGTGGAGACGGGCTCCTGGCAGTCCATCTTCGCCCGCCCGCTCCATCCGTACACCCGCGCGCTGATCGAGGCCGTGCCGACGCCTGGGCGGCGGCGCCATGCCGCCCCGCTCTCCGGCGATCTGCCGAGCGCGCGCAACGTGCCGCCCGGCTGCCGCTTCCATCCGCGCTGCCCGCTGGCGACGCCCCTCTGCACCCAATCCGACCCCGCGCTGCGCCCCCTCGGGGCCGGCCGTGCCGTCGCCTGCCATCACGCGCCTGAAGACGCGCTTCACTGAGGATTTCGCCCATGACCGCCCATGTGACCGCGCACGCCTTTCCGAAAGCCCCCGTGACGCCGCCGGAGTATCGCTATCTGGGTCGGAGCGGCCTGAAGGTGCCGAAACTGGCGCTCGGCACCATGATGTTCGGCGGGCCGACGGACGAGGCCACGTCCCACCGCATCATCCACAAGGCGAAGGAGCAGGGCTTCTTCTTCCTCGACACGGCGGATGCCTATCAGAACGGGCGCACCGAGGAGATCGTCGGCCGCGCGGTGAAGGGCGATCGGGATGCCTATGTGCTCGCCACCAAGTTCGCCAATCCCGGCGGCGCGGGGCCGAACCGGCAGGGCATCTCGCGCAAGTGGATCATCGAGGCGGCGGAGGCGAGCCTGAAGCGGCTCGGCACCGACTACATCGACATCCTCTATTTCCACCGCGCCATCTTCGACGCGCCACTCGGCGAGGCGGTGCGGGCGGTGGCGGACCTCGTGCGGGCGGGGAAGGTGCGCTATTTCGGCGTCTCCAACTTCCGCGGCTGGCGCATCGCCGAGGTGGCGCATTTTGCCGACGCGTTCGGCATCGACCGGCCCGTCGCCAGCCAGCCGCTCTACAACATCGTGGACCGTACGGCGGAGGTCGAGCAGCTTCCCGCGGCCCACCATTACGGCCTCGGTGTCGTCACCTATTCGCCGCTGGCGCGCGGCGTGCTCACCGGCAAATACGCCCCCGGCGTCGCGCCGGCGGCGGACAGCCGGGCAGGGCGGGGCGACCGGCGCATTCTGGAGACCGAGTGGCGCGCGGAATCCATCGACATCGCAGAGGCCATCGCCCGCCATGCGGCCGAGGCCGGGATTCCGGCGGCGACCTTTGCCCTGTCCTGGGTGCTGAACAACAGCCTCGTCACCTCGGCCATTGCCGGGCCGCGCACGGCCGCCCAGTGGGACGATTACGTCGCCGCCCTCGACTACGGCTTCACCGCCGCCGATGAGGCGCTGGTGGCCTCCCTCGTGCCGGACGGTCACGTCTCCACGAAATTCTACACCGACCCCAGCCACCCGGTGGAAGGCCGCGCGCCCCACACCGGCGGCGGCGATGCGGCGGCGCGGGTGCAGGAGCGCGCGCAAGAACGCGTTGCTTCGCGCGTCGCCGCCCGCGTCGGCTGAGCCAACCCAATGTTCTGCCCCTTCACGCCTTGAGCGATCAAAGGAGAGATCCCAATGGCAGTCCCATCGTCCCACGCCACGCGGCGGCAGCTCGTCCTCAATCTGTTCATCTATCCCGGCGCGCGGCCGGAGCGGCTGCTGGACATCACCTTCTATCAGGACCTCGCCCGCTCGGCCGAGGCGGCGAAGCTGGATGCGGTGTTCTTCGCCGACGGGCCGGCGCAGGTGGACAACATCCGCTACGCCTCGCGCTTCCGCCTGGAACCCTTGACCTGGCTCTCGGCCATCGCCGCCGCCACCACCCATATCGGCCTCATCGGCACGGCCTCCACCACCTATTACGAGCCCTACAATCTCGCCCGGCTGTACGCCTCGCTGGACCATCTCTCCGGCGGGCGCGCGGGCTGGAACATCGTCACCACCGCCGTCCCCCAGGCGTCCGCCAATTTCGGCCTCGCCGAGACGCCGAGCCATGCCGAGCGCTATGCCCGCGCGGCCGAGTTCGTGGACGTGGTGACCAAGCTCTGGGACAGCTGGGAGGACGACGCCCTCGTGGCCGATCCCGTCTCCGACCTGTTCGCGGATGACAGCAAGATGCACCCCATCGAGCATGTGGGCCGGCACTACCGGGTGAAGGGCGCGCTCAACTCCCCGCGCCCGCCGCAGGGCCGTCCGGTCTATGTGCAGGCGGGCTCCTCCGACGACGGGCGCTCCTTCGCTGCGCGCTATGCGGAAGCCATCTTCACCGCGCACCAGACGGTGGAGAGCGCCAAGGCCTTCTACGCCGACATCAAGAAGCAGGCGGCGGGGCTCGGGCGCAATCCGGACCATGTGAAGATCCTGCCCGGCATCAGCCCCTATATCGGCTCCACCGAGGCGGAAGCGCGCCAACTGCACGAGGCGTTCAGCGACCTCATCCAGCCGGAATATTCCATCTCCCAGCTGAAGCAGATCACCGGCGTGGACTTCTCCGGCCACCCCCTCAATGCGGTGGTGGAGCTGGACGCCTTCAAGGATGCCAGCCCCGCCAAGCTCGTGGCCAGCCGCTTCCAATTGGTGGTGGACATCGTGCGGCGGGAGAAGCCGACGCTGCGCCAGCTCATCGATCGCCTCGCCGGGGCGCGCGGCCATTACGTGGTGGTGGGCACGCCGGAGAAGGTCGCCGACGAGATCCAGCATTGGTTCGAGAGCGGTGCGGCGGATGGCTTCAACGTGATGCCGCCCTGGTACGCCGCCGGGTTCGATCTCTTCGCCTCGCAGGTGGTGCCCATCCTGCGCAAGCGCGGGCTGTTCCGCGCGGAATACACCGGCCGGACGCTGCGCGAGCACTATGGCCTGCCGCGGCCGCAGAGCCAGTTCGCCGAGGCGGCACGCGCCACCGCCTGAGGCATTCCCGATCCCTTCGTGCCGGCGCTCCCCTGGCGACGACACGGATCCGGCCCCTTCTCCGGTCGCTCGGGGAAGGGGCCGGGGCTATTTCCGTTCTCCCGCGAGGTCCGTCATGTCCGCACTTCCGTCCGTTGCCGCCGCTCCTCTCCTGCGCGGCCCGCTCGACTTTCCCGACAGCCCGCTCTCCCGCTCGGCCCGCCAGCCCTTGATGCTGGGGCTGTTCCTGAACCTTCAGGACATCCACTTTTCCGACCATCCCACCAGCAACAGCTGGACCTACGACTACAATTCCGCCCTCGTGGAGAAGGCCGACGCGCTGGGCTTCGACATCGCCTTCTCCCGCACCCAGTGGCTGCCCAAGGGCGGCTATGACGGGGAAGCCTCGCTGGACAGCTTCGTGGCCCTCGGCGCCATGGCGGCGACCACGAAGAACATTCTCCTCATCTCCACGCTCCATGTGCTCTACGGCCCGTGGCACCCGCTGCACATCGCCAAGATCGGCGCCACCTTCGATCACATCTCCAAGGGGCGCTGGGGCATCAATATCGTCACCGGCCACCGCGCCATCGAGCACGAGATGTTCGGCTGGAACCGCATCGAGCATGATCGCCGCTACGACATGACAGGCGAACTGTTCGACGTGCTCCACCGCCTGTGGAGCGACAGCGAGAACTATTCCGTCGAAGGCCGGCTGAACCCGTGGAAGATCGTCAACGGCTACATCACGCCGAAGCCGCTCTATGGCCGGCCCATCCTCGTCACGGCGACGGGCTCGGACGCCGGTATCGACTTCGCGGCGGGGCACTCGGACCTGCTGTTCATCACCTCCCCGGGCGGCGCGCACATCGACAGCGCGCTGGAGACGCTGCCGGCCCACGTCGCCGCCATCAAGGCGCGGGCGCGGGCGAAGGGGCGGGAGGTGAAGGCCATCATCAACCCCATCATCGTGAGCCGTGCGACTTCAGCCGAGGCGCACGACTATGCCCGAGCCATCGCCGCCGGGGTGCCGGCACCCACCCACACCTCCTTCGGCCATCGCGGCTATGACAGCGATGCTGTGGCCTGGCTCGGCCGGCGCGATGCGACGCACAAACAGGGGCTCAATCTCGGCGGCAACATCGAGATCATCGGCTCGCCGGAAGAAGTCGTGGACCAGCTCGCCGCACTGAAGCGCACCGGCATCGACGGCGTGCAGCTCAACTTCTATGACTTCGCCGCCGACCTCGACCATTTCGCCACGGCCATCCTGCCGTTGCTGAAGCAGGCCGGCCTGAGGCTGTGACCCTTTCCGCACCAGAGGATTTGCCATGACCGTTGCCGTCCCGCCGCGCCAGAGCGAGCATCCTGTCGAGCCGTTGTTCCTGGAGCGCTGGTCGCCCCGCGCCTTCACTGGGGAGGAGATTCCGCAGGCCGAACTCAACTCCATCTTCGAGGCGGCGCGCTGGGCGCCTTCGAGCTTCAATTCGCAGCCCTGGCGCTTCCTCTATGCCCGCCGGGGCACGCCCGCGTTCGACCCTTTCCTGAGCCTGCTCGTGCCGTTCAACCAGCAGTGGGCGCAGAATGCGGCGGTGCTCGTCTTCGTCGTTTCGGCCCGCAGCTTCGTGCGGCCGGGGACGAGCGAGCCGGTGCCGGCGCGCAGCCATTCCTTCGATGCGGGCGCGGCCTGGGCGAACCTCGCCTTGCAGGCGACGAAGCTCGGCTGGCACGCCCACGGCATGGGCGGCTTCGATGGGGAGAAGGCCCGCACGGAGCTGAAGGTGCCTGAGGACTACGAGGTGGAGATCGCCGTCGCGCTGGGCCGTCGCGGCGACAAGTCCCTGCTGCCGGAGAGCTTCCACAAGGGCGAGACGCCAAGCGGCCGCCGCCCGCTCGCCGAGACCGTGTTCGAGGGCGCCTTCCCGGCGGCATGACCCCGTAAAAAGCAAATGGCCCCGCCGTTAAGGCGGGGCCATTGGTGCGCGGCGGGAGACGCCGGATCAGAAAAAGCCTTTGGCCGGCAGCGGCGTGCCCTTCACCAGCAGTTCGCCGATGGCCTTCGCCTTGTAGCTCGACGGATTGTGCGAGGCGATGGTGCGGGCGTTGCGCCAGTGGCGGTCGAGGTTGACGGCCCGCTCGGTGGCCGAGGCGCCGCCGGTCTCGAACAGCAGCGCGCCGGACTTCAGCGCGAGATCATCCACCACCAGCTTCGCCTGCGCCGCCGCCTTCGCGGCCTCGGCGGCGAGGGCCTCGGCGGTCTCGTCCCGGTCGCGGGCATCGCTCACGCGGTCCAGCGCTTCGGCTGCCGCGAGGATCACAGCCTCGGCCGCGAAGGCGTGGGCCGCGAGCTGCCCCACCGCCTGCTGCAGGAAGGGGTCGTCAGCCGGGGTGGGCACCGGCGCATAATAGAAGCTGCGCTTGCGCCGCTTCACCAGCGCGATGGCATCCTCCAGCGCGCCGCGGGTGATGCCGGCCACCACGGTGGTGAGGAAGAGCTGCGCCTGCGTGTTGGAATAGGCGAGGCCGTAGCCCCGGCTAGGCGTGTCGAACACTGCTTCGTCCGCCTCCACCCGTACATTGTGGAAGCGCGTGGTGCCGGATGCGGTGAGGCGCTGGCCGGCGCCATCCCAGTCGTCGACGATCTCGATGCCCTCGCGCCGCGTGGGAATGATGACCGCCGCCAGCCGCCCGTCCGCCGTCGCCGCGCGGATGAGCATGGAATCGGCGAAGAGCGTGCCCGTGCTGTAATATTTGACGCCGTCGAGGCGGAAGCCGTCGCCATCGGGATCAAGCTTCGTGTCGGGCGCGAAGCCGCCGGCCGGGTTCGAGCCCGCTTCGGTGGAGGCGAGGCCGAAGAGGGTGCCGGCCGCCACCTCCGCCTGCCAGGCCCGGCCCTTCGCATCATAGGGCCGGCGAGCGAATTGCTCGGCTACGGTGAAGTGGTTGCGGAAGATGTGCGCCACGTTGGCGTCGGCCGCCGCGAGGTCCAGCGCCAATTTGTAGGTCTGGCGGAAGGTCGCGCCCGCCCCGCCATCGGCCTCTGCCAGCCGCAGCGCGCCGAAGCCGGCCTGCTTCAGCAGATCCACCGCCTCGAACGGCAGCACCCGGTCGCGCTCGCGCACGCTGGAGCCGGCACCGATCTCCGCGAAGAGGTCGCGCCAGTCGGCGGGATCGGCCGAGCGGCGGCTGGAGGGCGCGACAGGGGGGAGGGGGATGACGGGTTTGTTCATGGCGGTTCCCGGCGTCGAAAGGGGCATGACGAAAAGGGATAGACACTGCGGCCTCGGTGTGCAAACTAATTCTATTAATTTTATAGAATAAAGGTCGGGCCGGCTTTTAGGCAGGTCCGATCCTCACCGGCGCGCAGACCCGACGACATCTTCACAGCGGCTCCGCCTGCGCGGGGACGCGGGGTTTCGTGCGCCCTTCCGCCAGATCCTGACCGAGGACAGATCCATGACCTCCCGCTTCCGCTCCTCCCTCGCGGCCCTCGTCGTCTCCAGCCTCGCCTTGTTCACGCTCGCAACGGGCGCAAACGCGCAGGCCCCGGCCGCGGCCTCCGACAAGCCCCTGAAGATCGGCGTCTCGGCCGGTCCCTATGGCGACATCCTCCGCGAGGCGGCGAAGCTATCGGCCGAGCAGGGGGTGAAGGCGGAGATCATCGAGTTCACCGACTGGAACCAGCCCAATGCGGCGCTGCAGGCCGGCGACATCGACCTCAACAATTTCCAGAACCGGCCCTATCTCGCCAATCAGGTGAAGACGCGCGGATACACCATCGTCGCCCTCGACGAGTCGATCCTCGTGCCCGCCGGCCTCTATTCCAAGAAGTACACGAGCTTCGCCGACATCCCGGCTGGCTCCAAGATCGCCATTCCCAACGATCCCACCAATGGCGGACGGGCGCTGCTGCTGTTCCAGAAGGCCGGCCTCATCAAGCTGAAGCCGGGCTCGGGCCTTTATGCCAGCGTGCTCGACGTGGCGGAGAACCCGAAGAACCTGAAGATCGTGGAGATCGATGCCGCCCAGCTGCCGCGCTCGCTGGACGACGTGGCCGCAGCCTTTGTCTCCTCCAACTATGCCTATCTCGCCGGGCTCCAGCTGAAGAGCGCGCTTCTGGCCGAGACCACGCTGGAGGAGGCCAAGCCCTATTTCACTCTCGTCTTCGCCGCCCGCGAGGATCGCAAGGATGACCCGCGCATCGCCAAGTTCATCGCGGTCTACCGCTCGCAGCCGGTGAAGGACTTCACCCTCGCCAAGTTCAACGGCAGCCTCATCCCCACCTGGTGAGCGCCCCTGCCGAACCCCATCGAGGAGTGTGACCCATGACCCCGCCTGCCGCCCGTCCGTCCCATTTGTCTCTCGCCCCGTCTGCGCCCGCGCGGCCCGACTGGACCGCCCGCGCCCAGAGCGTCGCTGACGCGCTCACCCCAGACGCCGCCGAGCGCGACCGCATCGGCGCCTCGCCCCGGCGCGAACTCGCGCTGCTGCGCGAGGCGGGGCTGCTCGAACTGCTCTTTTCCGCCGAACACGGCGGGGGCGGCGGATCGTTCACCGACGCGCTCTTCGCCGTGCGGGTGATCGGCCGGGCGGATGCCTCCATCGCCCAGTTGCTCGCCTATCACTATCTCCACCTCACCAACGCCTTGTGGCGGGCGCGCCCCGAGCAGGCGGCGGCGCTGGCGCGGGCTTCGGTGGCCGGGCGCTGGTTCTGGGGCGGCGCCTCCAACCCGCGCGATCCGGAATCGCGCCTCGTGCCGGTGGAGGATTTCTATTGCCTCACCGGGCGCAAGACCTTCGCCTCCAATGCCGCGCTCGCCGATCGCATCACCCTGCGCGCGCAGCTGGGCGACGGCTTCGCCGTGCTCGTCGTGCCCGGCGACCGGGAGGGCGTGACCCACGGCAACGACTGGGACGCCTTCGGCCAGCGCCTGTCGGAGAGCGGCACCATCACCTTCGCCGACGTGAAGGTGGATGCGGACGAAATCCTCGGCGATCCCGCCGCCCCGCCTCCGCCGCGCACCAGCCTCGTGGTGCCGTTCCACCAGCTGCTCATCGTCAATTTCTACATCGGCATCGCCAAGGGCGCGCTGGCCGAGGCGAACCGCTACATCCGCGAAGTCTCCCGTCCGTGGCAGGCCTCGGGCGTGGAGAAGGCGCGGCTCGATCCCTACATTCTCGAGCATTACGGCAATCTCGACGTGGAGCTGCGCGCCTCCACCGCGCTGGCGGACGTGGCCGGCGTGCGCTTCGAGGCGGCGACCGCGCTGGGCAATGCCATCACCCCCGACGATCGCAACGTCGCCGCCGCGGCCATCTACGCGGCCAAGGTGCATTCCAGCCGCACGGCGCTGGAGATCACCTCCCGCATCTTCGAGCTGATGGGCGCCCGCGCCACCGCCGGCCATTACGGCTACGACCGCTTCTGGCGCAACATCCGTACCCACACTCTGCACGATCCGGTGGTCTACAAATCCCGCGAGGTGGGCAATTACGCCCTCAATGGCGTCATCACGCCGACCCCGCTCTACAGCTGAGCGAGGCTGACATGACGACGAAACCCCTTAACCGCGACATCCGCTTCAACGCCTTCAACATGGCCTCGCCCGGCCACACCTGGGCGGGCCTCTGGGCACATCCGCGCGACCGCGCCTTCGACTACAACAGCCTCGACTACTGGATCGACCTCGCGGTGACGGCCGAGCGCGGCCTGTTCGACGGCGTGTTCATCGCCGACGTGTTTGGCGTCTATGACGTCTACGGGAACAGCCCGGATGCGGCCCTGATCTCCGCCGCGCAGACGCCGGATATCGACCCCGCCCTCGTGGTGCCGAGCATGGCGCACGCCACCAAGCACATCGGCTTCGGCGTCACCGCCAATCTCACCTACGAGCACCCCTACCAGTTCGCCCGCCGCTTCGCGACGCTGGACCACCTCACCCAGGGCCGGGTGGGCTGGAACATCGTCACCGGCTATCTCGACAGCGGCGCGCGTGGCATGGGCGACAAGGCCAACCGCGACCATGATGCGCGCTACGAGGCGGCGGAGGATTTCCTCGCCGCCGTCTACAAGCTGTGGGAAGGCAGCTGGGAGGAGGGGGCCGTGCGCCGCGATCGCGCCGCCCGCGTTTTCACCGATCCCGCCAAGGTCCACCGCATCCGCCACAACGGCCCCTACTACCAGGTGGACGGCATCCAGCTCGCCGAGCCCTCGCCCCAGCGCACGCCGGTGCTCTATCAGGCCGGCACCTCGGGCCGCGGGCGGCTGTTCGCGGCGAAGCATTCGGAGGCCATCTTCCTCAATGGCCAGACCCGCCCCATCCTCGCCGAGGCGGTGCGCGCGGTGCGCACGGCGGCCGCGAGCTTCGGCCGCGACCCCTATGACATCCGCATGTTCCCCGGCGCGACGGTGATCGTCGCCCCCACCCGCGCCGAGGCCTTCGACCGGCTGGCCGAATATGCCCAGTATGTGAACACGGCCGGGCAACTGGCACTGCTTTCCGGCTGGACCGGCGTGGACCTCTCCACCCTCGATCCGGAGGAGGCCATCTCCTACGTGAAGAGCAATGCCATCCAGTCCACGCTGGAAAATCTCACCCTGCGCAGCGCCGAGCCGCTGAAGGTGAAGGACCTCGCCACCCTCTCCGCCACGGGCGCCCGCGCGCCCTTCATCGTCGGCGCACCCGGCGAGGTGGCGGACGAGATCATCTCCTGGGTACGCGACACGGACGTGGACGGCTTCAACCTCAACCGCCTCGTCTCTCATGAGACGCTGGCGTCGTTCGTGGATCTCGTGGTGCCGGAGCTTCAGGATCGCGGCGTCTACAAGACGTCCTACGATGAGGGTACCCTGCGCGAGAAGCTGTTCCGCCGCGGTCCCCTCCTGCCCGACACCCACCCCGCCGCCGGCTTCCGCCGGAATGCGGGGGCCGTCGCCGAGAAGCCGCGCGCCACGGCCTGATTGCTCGAGGGCGTTCGCGCGCCGTCCCATGGAGTTTGCCCGCCGATGACCGAGACTGCCGACACCTCCGGCGCCACCCTGGCGCCCGATGAAGCCGCCGCCGCCCGCGCTTTGCTGGAGGCCCGCTACGGCGCGGCCGAGGCGCCGGCCTCAATCCTCCTCAACGACACCATCGCCGGCCTGCTGAGCCATCGCAGCGTGCGCGCCTTCACGCAGGAGCCGCTGCCGGAGGGGTTGCTGGAAACTCTGGTGGCGGCGGCGCAATCCGCCCCGTCTTCTTCCAACCTCCAGACCTTCAGCGTGGTGGCGGTGGAGAACCCCGCCACCAAGGCGCGCCTCGCGGAAATCGCCGGCGGGCAGAAGCATGTCGTCGAGGCGCCTTTGGTGCTGGTGTGGCTCGCCGACCTCGCGCGGCTGGAGGAGATCGGCCGTCGCAACGCCCAGCCCACCGACGCGCTGGACTTTCTGGAGACCCTGTTCGTCGGCTTCATCGACGCCGCTCTAGGGGCGCAGAATGCGCTGGTGGCGCTGGAATCCCTCGGGCTCGGTGGCGTCTACCTCGGCGCGCTGCGCAACCGGCCGGTGGAACTCGCCGAGTTGCTCGGCCTGCCGCCCAACGTGGTGGGCGTATTCGGCCTCGCCATCGGCCATCCCGATCCCGCCCGCCCGGCGGACGTGAAGCCGCGCCTCTCCCAGCGCCTCGTGCTCCACCGCGAGCGCTATGACGCGAGTCTGCCACAGGACGCCCTGGACCATTACGAAGAGGCGCTGAAGGCGTTCCAAAAGGGCCAGAACATCCCCGAGATCGGCTGGATCGCCGCCGCCCTCCCGCGTGTGCGCGGCGCCTCGTCCCTCGCCGGCCGCGACCGCATCCGCGACGCGCTGACGGCGCTCGGCTTCGGCCTGCGCTGAGGGCAAAGGCCGCGTTCAGGCGTGGGCGACCGTCCAGGGCGGCGCGCCCGCGCGGCGTGGAACCTCGTCACTTCCTCCGGCGAGGGAAAGCCAGCTGCCGCGTCCCGTCACAGAACGACAAATAAAAAATGACTCCTCATTCGATTTTTTTCATGTAGCTTGACTTCCGACCTCGGCGTGAAGGGCATGCACCTTTCTTATGGCTTAATGGAAGGGGTGGAGCAAATTTGATAATCCATTCATTTATCCAGCACGCCATTGGCGCCGGCCGTCGCGTTTCGGCAGGGCTCGGGAGCAGCGCGCGACCTCACGTCACGCCTGCGGGGGCAAAATCGCGCAGCGCAGGAAACCTCCGCGCCGATCAGGACCGGAAATGCAACGGCGCTTGAGCAGCCGGCGCGCACGAAACTCCATCGACATAGATCGTTTCAAAGAGAGCAACATGGGCATGCATGTCACGCGCAGAACCGTCCTTGCTACATTGACCGCGGCAATCGCCGGTGCGCCGCACCGCGTTTTTGCGCAGGCCAAGTGGCCCACTCGGGCGGTGACCTTGCAGGTTGGCTATCCATCTGGCGGAGCGACGGATTTCGGCGCGCGCATATTCTCCGACGGGGCGCGGGCCTTCACATCCATCCCTTTCGTTGTTGAGAACCGCGCCGGGGCTGCCGGCACCTTGGCCGCGGGTGCGACGCTGCGTTCAAATCCCGACGGCTATACATTGTTCGTGGGGACCAGCAACGAGACGACGATGCTCAAGAGCATTCGCCGCGCGCCGCCATATGCACTTTCGGATTTTGCGCCACTGGCGATGATTCTCGACTACCCGATGGTGCTCATCGTCCCCGCGAGCTCGCCTGTATCTACGTGGCAGGACTTTCTGAAGGCCGGCAAGGAGAAGGGGGATCGTATGAACTACGCATCGCCCGGAGTTGGCAGCGCCGTTCAGTTCTTCACCGAACGTGTGGTCAACCTGTCTGGCCTGCAGGCTTCGCCCATATATTATCGAGGTTCCACAGCTGCTGCGCCTGACATTCTGGCCGGACGTGTCGATTTCGCCCTGGATGTGCTTCCGACCTGGACGTCTTCCATTCGCTCCGGCGCGGTGCGTGCCATCGCGGTCAGCACGCGCGAAAGGCTGCCGCAGGCACCAAACATTCCGTCTCTCAGAGAATTGGGCCTGCCGATTGAAGAGCGCGTGGGATGGAACGGATTGTTCGCCCCAAGCAAAACACCTGTCGATATCCAGAATGAGATCATCGAGCTCGCCCGGTCTGTGCTGCAGGGGCCTGCTCGACCCAAGATTGAAGCCGCAGGATATCGCCCCGGGACACTCTTCGGCGCAGATTTTCGTGCATTCATTCAACAAGATGAAGTTGCGTGGGAAAAGCTCGTCAAGAGTACGAATTTCCAACCCGAATGAACATCTGAAATTCTAAAAATATCGGGTGTCGCCAGGGGGAGACGGCTCCATGTCATTGGCTTTGAGTGGGTTGAACATTGTCGATTTTTCCATGGGCGTCGCCGGGCCTTACGCGACAGCGCTCTGCGCACAGCATGGTGCGAACGTAACCAAAATCGAGCCGCGCCACGGCGACTGGGCCAGAAGCCTCGGGCGTCGACATGGCGATGCAAGCACATATTTTGCCATCTACAATCGCGGCAAAAAATCGATCGTCATCGATCTGAAAACGGAAGAGGGCCGCAAGATCGCATTGTCCGCGGCAGCCAATGCGGATGTTGTCGTGGAGTCGTTCCGGCCCGGCGTGATGGCGAAGCTCGGCTTGGATTATGCCTCCGTCCGCGCGCTCAACCCGAAAGCCATATATGTTTCGATCAGCGGGTTTGGTCAGAATGGCCGTCGAAGCAGGCTTCCGGGCGTTGATTCCGTGGCCCAGGGCTACTCCGGCTTCATAAGCCTGAGCAAAGACGCAAACGGCCGGCCTGTGAAGGTCGACATGGTCATCATGGATATCGTCACCGGTCTATACGCTTACCAATCCATCCTGACGTCGGTCATACATCGGTATTCCGGGAATACGTCCGGCCATTACATCGATTGCAGCCTGCTCCAATCGGCCCTTGCCCTCCAGGCGTGCAAGCTCGCGGAACACGAGCTGGACGGTGGCGGGCAGTCCCTTTACGCCCCTCTCGGCGTGTATGAAACCGCCGACGGCTACATGACGCTTTCGGTCAATGAAGACGATGCCTTTGAGCGGTTTTCAAAAGCCGTGAATCTTCCTGAGCTGCAAGATGAGCCGTTGTACGCAACGAAAGACGGGAGACGAGAATACAAGGACGAGATCAATGCGTCCTGCGCGCGCATGTTGAAAGAAAAGACAACGCGTGAATGGATCGACATATTCGTTGCGCACGAAATATTGCATGCTCCGGTCTGGGACTACGACGACGTCCTGAAAGACGAAGACATCATGCACAGCGGATACATCGCGCGGGTTCAGCAAGGTGGCATGGATCATCCGATCCCATACTCGCTGCCACCGGGTGTTGACCCTGGGCACCTTGAGGCCATGGACGCACCCCATCTTGGAGAACACACGAAGGAGCTGTTGCTTGGCTGGGGTTTTTCCCCTGAGCAAATCGACAAGGCCCTCTCCGATGGATCCGCCGTTCAACGACCACAGGCTGAGCCTGGGGCCGCCTCATGATACCGGAGGCGGATGCGCTCCGTGCGGAAAGCGAATGCTTCAACAAGTTGCTTGAGAAGAATGAAGAACATTTCGGCACAATCACGCAGTTCAAATCGTGGTCAATAAACGACGTTGTTCAACATATCCATTATTTCAATGTCCTGGCAGATCACGCGATTTTCGACAGGGCTGCCTTCGAGACGGAGTACGGCGCCCTAAACGCATTGCGCGCCAGCGGCAGTTCGCTGGTCCATGCGACGGACGTTCGTCTCAGCCACCTCACGGGCGATCGGTTGCGGGCCGAGTGGCTGGCAACAGCGACCGCGATCAGCGCGCGCTGGTCGGATCTCGATCCGTCCATCAGAGCGGTCTGGGCGGGGCGGGAAATGAGCGTCCGCTCCCTGATAACGTCCCGCCTGATGGAAACCTGGGCACATGCGCAGGCCGTGTACGACATATTGGGCGTGGACAGAATAAGCCGGGACAGGATCAAGGGCATTGCGGCGCTTGGGGTCAGCACGTTCGGCTGGAGTTTCCGCGTTCGCAAGATGGAGGTTCCGGCTATTGTTCCTCATGTTGCCCTGACAAGCCCGTCCGGTGAGATCTGGCGGTGGGGACCTCAGTCTCATTCGGAAATCATCTCCGGCTCCGCGGAGGCGTTCTGCCAAGTTGTCACGCAGGTGCGCAACATCAAGGATGTTCGCCTCAACGTGGTGGGGGACGTGGCGCAGACGTGGATGGAGAACGCCCAGTGCTTCGCGGGCGCGCCGCAGGATGCTCCTCCGCCCGGAAGCAGATTTCGGATATGAGCGCACCGCACTGAGAAGGACGCCTGCTTGGTCGTGATAGTCCCGTAGCCGTCCCTTTCGGTCCTTTAACCACGCAACCTCTGGCGGCGGCTTTTCGGTGGGCGAGCCATCTCCAATGGTTGCGCTTTCAACCCCGGGACAACAATATCCTACCGTAGGCTTTGCTGGGGGCGGGAATGCCTGGGGATGGGATTGCGCTGAACCGTGGTCCGCGGGCGACGGCATCGAACGTGTATGGCGCCTCCACGGCGCGGATGCTTCTGTCCACCGCGCTCACGACAACCCTGTGCAGCCTCGCATTGGTCGCCGCGCCCGTCGCGGTCCGGTCGGCAGCGGCGCAGACCGTGGTGACGATCCCATTTGAGCAGAATGCCCAGGGCGCCATCGGCAGCACGGGCAGCAACGATACCGACGATTGGGAAACCACCCGTGGCGGGGTTGGAGGGACTGGCGGCTCCATCGGTGCAACGTCGATAGTCATCAGCGGGGGCTCCTCAAGCACCTACGCCATCAGGAGCATCACGACCGGCGGCTCGGGTGGCCAAGGCGGCTACGCCGCCGTGTACCGCGGCATAAGCACAGGTGACGCCTTCGGCGGAGCCGGAGGTACGGGTGGCACTGGCGGCGCCTTCACGGCGGCTGTCTCCAGCGTCACCACCGGCCCGACGAGCACCACGCCGATCGCCATCCAGTCGACTGGCGGAACGGGGGGGCTCGGCGGATATGGGTCCGCCCAGGGTTTCGGCCACGGACAGGGCGGCGCGGGCGGCACGGGTGGCAGTGGCGGCGCCGTGACTGTCTCGGTCACGGGCTCCACACTGGGATCGGCGGCCGACGGCATTGTCATCACGAGCGTCGGCGGTGAGGGCGGTGGTGGCCGCAGCGGCTTTACCGACGACCAGTCCTTTGCTGGTGCGGGCGGCGCCGGGGGCAGCGGCGGCAACGCTTCCATAAAGATCAGCTCTACGAGCATCACGAGCGGCAACGGACCTGGACTGAGCATCACGTCCGCAGGCGGCGCCGGCGGCGCCGGGGGCTATTCGAGGAGCGGATTTGCAGCCCATGCCGGCGCCGGCGGTCAAGGCGGAAACGGCGGAAACGTCTATGTCGGCCTGAGCAACGTCACGATCCAGAGCCCGAACGGGGCCGGCATCGATGCCGTGTCGCTCGGCGGTAACGCCGGCGCAGGCGGAAATGCGAAGGGCATCGGCGGTAACGGCACCGCCTATGGCGGCGGGACCGGCGGAAACGCCGGCACTGTGACCATCGTGGTCTCGGGCACCACCATCACCTCCGCAGGGGCGGGCATCGTCGCAATCGCCAATGGCGGGGCCGGCGGCTATGGCGGTTATGCAGGTGCCGACCTGCCCAATGCATCCGGTGGCAACGGCGGCAACGGCGGGAGCGGCGGAAACGTCCAGGTGACGGTTTCCGGCACCAGCCAGATCAGCACCTCCGGCAACGCGGCGGCGGGCATCGCCATCTATGCCAATGGCGGCGCGGGCGGCCTCGGAGGGAAAGCGAGCGGCACCTTATCCGGCTCTGGCGGCGACGGTGGCCAGGGCGGCACCGGCGGCACGGCCTCCCTCACGGTCCAGGGTGGCGTCACCATCACCACCAGCGGCGATACGGCCCACGGCATCATCGTGGCCGCCAATGGCGGGGCGGGCGGCAATGGCGCGCCCGCGGACGAATCGCTCAGCGAGACCGGCGGCGCTGGCGGCACCGGTGGCAGCGCCGCCAGCGGCACCGCCGTCAACGTGATCGTCGCGAGCGGCGCGAAGGTTCAGACCTCGGGCTACGCCTCGAACGCCATCGTCGCGCAGAGCCTCGGCGGCACCGGCGCGAACGGCGCGTCCGTGGGCGGGTTCATCAGCAGCTCGGGCGGCGTCGCCGGCCCGGGTGGCGCCGCGGGCAACGTCTATCTGAACTCCGGCGGCGCGGTCTCAACCGGCGGCAACGGCTCGGTCGGCATCGTGGTGCAGTCTGTCGCGGGCGGTGGCGGCAACGGCGGCTCGGCGGATGCGGTGTTCGTCTCCATGGGCGGGAACGGCGCCGTCAGCGGCGCGGGCGCGAACGCCACGGGCATCAACACCGGGACGGTCACCACCACCGGGAATTACGCCCACGGAATGCTCGTGCAGTCGGTGGGCGGCGGTGGCGGCAACCTCATCGTGGGGGGATGTTCAAACAGCGCCGCGGGGTGTGTCGCGGTCGGCGGCTCCGTCGGCAATTCAGGCACGTCCGGCACCGGCGGCAGTGCGGAAGCGACCGCCAAGAATTACGGCGTCATCACCACCAGCGGCAAGTTCTCGGACGGCGTTCTGGCCCAGTCCATCGGCGGGGGCGGGGGCAACGGCGGGGGCGCGGGCGGTGTCGCATCCCTCGGCGGACAGGGTGCGTCGGGCGGAGGCGGCGGGAAGACCACGCTCTACAATTCGGGAACGATCGTCACCAGCGGCGACAATTCGCTCGGTGTGGTCGCGCAGTCCGTGGGCGGCGGGGGCGGGCGCGGCGGCGGCACCATGAGCGTCGGTGTCGGCGTGTCCGCAGCCATCGGCGGCGGCGGGGGCAGCGGCGGCAATGGCGGAAACGTCTATGTGACGAATTCCGGTGTGGCGCCGGGCACCGTCACCATCGTCACGTCTGGCAGCTATTCCACGGCCCTGCTGGCCCAGTCCATCGGCGGCGGCGGCGGCGCGGGCGGGAAGGCGGTGGCCGACACCGTCGAAGGCGCGGCCCTGACCATCGGCGGCTCCGGCGGGTCCGGTGGCTCCGGCGGCACGGTCACCGTCACGAACTCAGCGGGCATCGTCACCACGGGCGACCGCGCGTCCGCCATTCTCGCCCAGTCGGTGGGTGGCGGTGGCGGTTCGGGTGGCAGCGGGCTGTCGCAGAGCGGCGGCCTGTATGTCGCGGTTGCGGCGGCGGTTGGCGGATCGGGCGGCAGCGGTGGCAACGGCGGCAACGTCACCGTCACCAATTCAGGGCAGATCGTCACCAGCGGCCTCGATTCCATGGGCATGGTGGTGCAGTCCATCGGCGGCGGCGGCGGCAATGGCGGTTCTTCCGCCGCCAACGCCATTTCCGCAGGCGTCGAAGGGTCGGTCACTGTAAACGCGAGCGTGGGCGGCTCGGGCGGGGACGGCGGCATCGGCATGGCCGCCAGCGCCACCAATACCGGCTCCATCAAGACCTCCGGCGCCGGCTCGACCGGCATCCTGGCGCAGTCCATCGGCGGGGGCGGCGGAACCGGCGGAGATGCGAGCGCGCTTGGCGTCAGCGTGTCCAGCGGCGTCGCCCTGACGGTCTCGGCGACGCTGGGTGGGCAGGGCGGAGCGGGCCAGAATTCCGGCACGGTGACGGTGAACAATTCCGGCACCATCGCCACGTCCGGCGATTTCGCCGACGGCATCATCGCCCAGGCCGTCGGCGGCGGCGGTGGCAATGGCGGCGTGGGCTCCACCTCGTCCAATGCCGCATCTCTTTCCGGCAAGACCTCCGTGTCGCTCGGGCTCGGCGCCGGGGGAAGCGGCAATGTCGCGGGCAACGCCTATGCGGTGACGGTGATCCAGTCCGGCACCATCACCACGTCCGGCACCAGCGCGCGGGGCATCCTTGCGCAATCGGTGGGCGGCGGCGGCGGCACCGCGGGCGGCGGCACGGCCGATGCCGCAGGCGGCTCCGTTGACCTGAGCGTTGGGCTGGGCGGCAAGGGCGGTGGTGGCGGCAAGGGCGGCGACGTCACCGTGACCGACACCGGGCAGATCGTGACGACCGGCGCCGATGCGGATGCCATTCTCGCCCAGTCGGTGGGCGGCGGTGGTGGCACCGGCGGCTCGGCCTCGGGCAAGAGCAGCACCAAATCCTCCGATCTTTCAGGGGGCTCCAACACGTCCTTCACCCTCTCCGCAGACCTCGGCGGCAAAGGCGGCAAGGGCGGAAACGGCGGAAGCGTCACGGTCACGGCCCTCGCGCCCAGCTCGGCCCAGCCGATCCACATCCAGACCTCCGGAGATCACGCCTCGGCCATCGTGGCGCAATCCATCGGTGGCGGCGGTGGCAAGGGCGGCGCTGCGGCGGGCTCCGCGAGCGGCGGGCAGGCTGGCCTCACCCTCACCCTCGGCGCGACAGGCGGAAGTGGCGGCACGGGCGGCAACGTCACGGTGAATACCGACGCCATCATCGAGACCAAGGGCGAGGATTCCGTCGCCATCCTCGCCCAGTCGGTGGGCGGCGGCGGCGGCATCGGCGGCAACTCCAACGCGGCCGCCTCGTCGAAGATCTCGCTCGGCGCATCCCTCGCGGGAGGGGGCGGCCTGGGTTATTCCGGCGGCACCGTCACAGTGACCACCGCGGGTCAGATCACCACATCCGGCAAGCTCTCGGATGCCATCCTGGCCCAGTCGGTGGGCGGCGGCGGCGGCGTGGGCGGATCGGTGGGGGCAGATTCCCATGCCTCCGGCGGCCAGTCGGTGTCGGCGACGCTGACCCTCGGCGGAGCGGGGGGGACCGGCTCCAACGGCGGCAATGTCTATGTGACCAATTCCGCCGCCATCAGGACGAGCGGCGACATGGCCAACGGCATCCTCGCCCAATCGGTGGGCGGCGGTGGCGGCAAGGGCGGCTCATCCACCGCCAAAGGCTCCGGCGGCAGCTATTCCATCACCGCAACCCTCGGCGGCGCGGGCGGCGCCGGCTCCGAGGGCGGCAAGGTGAGCGTGACGAATTCGGGAACCATCCTCGTCACCGGCGACCATTCCAATGCCATCCTCGCCCAGTCGGTGGGTGGCGGCGGCGGCACGGCGGGCGCGAGCGCGGCAGCCAGCGCGGCCAAGACCGCGAGCCTCTCCTTCGCCCTCGCCGGCACGGGCGGGACGGGGGCCTACGGCGGAGCGGTGACGGTCACGAGCACCGGCGATATCCGCACCGAGGGGCAGGACGGCGTCGGCATCCTGGCGCAGTCCATCGGTGGTGGCGGCGGCAATGCGGGCAGTTCCACCAATGCGGCCACCGGCAAGTTCGCCATCGGCTCGGCGATCGGCGGAACCGGCGGCGGCGGCGGCAACGGCGGAGCCGTGACCGTCGACCTCTACAATGCCAAGCTCGGCAGCCTTGTCACCACCGGCAACGGTTCGGACGGCGTGCTGGCCCAGTCCATCGGCGGCAGTGGCGGCAACGGCGGGGCCGGCTCGGGCAAGGCGGACGGGGCCGGCGGCAACAGCGCCAGCCTTGACGTCACGGTGGGCGGTGGCGGGGGCTCCGGCGGCCACGGTGAAACGGTGAACGTGAATAACGGCAGCGCGACCACCCAGGGCGCCGCCATCACCACGCTCGGCACCGGCTCCAACGGTCTCGTCGCGCAGTCCATCGGCGGCGGTGGCGGTAAAGGTGGCGCTACGACCTCGTCGAGCGCCGCGAAAGGCTCTTCGTCCACCGTCGGCCTGACGGTCGGGATTGGCGGCAACGGCGGTTCCGGGAATTACGGCGGGACGGCGTCCGTGACCACCGTCGGCGGCACCATCGTGACCGGCGGCGACCATGCCTCCGGCATCGTGGCGCAGTCCATCGGCGGCGGCGGCGGCATCGCGCTCGCCTCCCATACTGCGGCGGATGGCACCAAGGCCGACGCGACCGTGACCGCCACGCTGGGCGGAAGTGGCGGCTCCGGCAACACGGGCGGCACCGCCACCGTTGAGAACGGCGCAACCATCCTCACCCTCGGCAATTTCAGCTACGGCATCCTGGCGCAGTCCATCGGTGGCGGCGGCGGCAAGTCGGGCACTTCGGCTGGAGCCGCCAATGGCGGCACGGCCGGCGTCAACCTGACCCTGGCCGGGTCGGGCGGCAGTGGCGGCGACGGCGAGTTGGCCTCGGTCTCCACCTCCGGCAGCGTCTACACGACCGGGCAGGGCGCCACCGGCATCCTCGTGCAATCCATCGGCGGGGGCGGCGGCGCAGCCGGCAGCGCCGACAATGCCGCTTCCGGCAAGATCAGCATCGGTGCCGCGCTGGGCGGTGCCGGCGGCGGTGGCGGCAATGGCGGGCAAGCCACTGCGACCCTGTCCGCGACCGGAGGCGGCGGCAGGATCATCACCACCGGCGACGCGGCGGATGCCGTTCTCGTGCAGTCCATCGGTGGCGGCGGCGGTTCGGCCGGCTCGGGTACGGGCAAGGCCGACGGCAAGGGCGGCAACGGCCTCGGCCTGTCGGTGGACATCGGCGGTGGGGGCGGCAGCGCCGGAAATGGCTATTCCGCCATCATCACCAACGGCACCGGGGCCGACCCGAGCGCCACCGCCTTCGCCATCGTGACCGTGGGCACCGGCTCCAACGGCTTGGTCGCGCAGTCCATCGGCGGCGGCGGTGGCAAGGGCGGCGCGGCCTCCTCCACCACCTCGGGTGCGGACGCGGCCAATGTTTCCGCCACCCTCGGCGGGAGCGGCGCGACCGGCGGTAACGGCGGCGCGGCCACCGTGGTCAACGCCGGACGGGTGCAGACCTCCGGCGACCACGCCAGCGCCATCGTCGCGCAGTCCATCGGCGGCGGCGGCGGCAATGCGGTGTCCACCGTCTCCACCGCATCGGGCCAGAGCGCGCAGCTCAATCTCGGTGCCAGCCTCGGCGGTAGCGGCAAGGGCGGGGGCAACGGCGGCCTCACCACCGTGAACAATTCCGGCACGCTCGTCACCAGCGGCGATTTCGGCCACGGCATCCTGGCGCAGTCCATCGGCGGCGGCGGCGGCTCGGCCGCGGTGACGGGAAACAGCGGCACCGGCGGCACGGCGGCCGTCACCCTGTCCCTGAGTGGCAGCGGTGGCCAGGGCGGATACGGCAACACGGTGTCGGTCTCCAATACGGGCGACATCTTCACCGCCGGCACCGGGGCGAGCGCCATCCTTGGGCAGTCCATCGGCGGCGGCGGCGGCGCGGCCGGCAGCGCCCAGAATGCTACCAGCGGCAAGATTGCGGTGGGGACCATCGCCGGCGGCACGGGCGGGGCAGGCGGTCATGGCGGCCAGGTCTCCGTGACCGCAACGGGGGCCGTGACCATCGCCACGACGGGCGATGCGGCGGATGCCATCGTCGCCCAGTCCATCGGCGGGTCGGGCGGCGTGGGCGGTGCCGGCAAATCCACCGCGGACGGCAAGGGCGGCAACAGCTTCGACCTGTCCGCGACCGTGGGCGGCAGCGGCGGCAACGGCGGATATGGCGGCAAAGTCGAGGTCCTGTTCGGCAGCGGGGACACGTCCCACCTTGTCACGAGGGGGCACGATTCCGCGGGCATCCTCGCCCAGTCCATCGGCGGCGGCGGCGGCAAGGCCTCCGTCGCCTCGTCCTCCGGCGGCGACACCGGCGGCAAGGCGAGCGTGGCCGCCAGCCTCGGCGGCTCGGGCGGCGGCGGTGGCAACGGCGGCAACGTCACCATTGGCATCAACGGCGCGATCCAGACGCTGGGTGACGGCTCGGACGGCGTTCTGGCCCAGTCCATCGGTGGCGGCGGCGGCAATGCATCCGTCGCCAACAGCGTCGCCAACGGCGGGCAGAACACCATTACCGCCACATTTTCCCTCGGTGGTGCCGGTGGCGTGGCGGGCAAGGGCGATACCGTCAACGTCACGCAGCAGGGCACCATCGTCACCAGCGGCGACCTCGCCAACGGCATGGTGCTTCAGTCCATCGGCGGCGGTGGCGGGCGGGCCTCGACCGTGGCCACCGATTCCGGCAACGGCATTTTCTCCGCGACCGTGGGCCTCGGAGCCTCGGGCGGTGCGGGCGGCGCCGGTGGCAAGGTCTATGGCAACGTGTACGGCACCATCCAGACGTCGGGCGATGCCTCCATCGGCGTTCTGGCGCAGTCCATCGGCGGCGGCGGCGGCATCGCCGCGACCAGCTCCACCAAGACATCGGGCAGCCACTCGCTCGCCCTGACCCTGGGCGGCGATGGCGGCAGCAGCAGTGAGGGCGGCACCGTCACCTTGGATCTCGCCGCCGGCTCGGTGATCCGCACCTCGGGCGACAACGCGTTCGGCGTGGTCGCGCAGTCCATCGGCGGCGGCGGCGGCATCGGCGGCACGTCTTCGGCCGACGCGACAGGCGCCGTCGCGTTCGGCGGATCGGCCGGGCAGGGCGGCAACGGGGGCAACATCTACGCCCTCGCCGCGGGAACCATCGTCACCTCCGGCTCCGGCGCGTCGGCCATCTTCGCCCAGTCGGTGGGTGGCGGCGGCGGCATCGGCGGCTCGGCGGCAAGCGCGGTGTTCTCGAACCAGGACGGCATCCAGGGCAGCGGTGGCGGCTCGGGCAACGGCGGCGCCATCTACGTCTCCCTCACCGGCACGGCTACGACGCGGGGCGACAACGCGCCGGTGATCGTGGCCCAGTCCATCGGCGGCGGTGGCGGCCTTGCGGCGACTGCCGGAGGCGTCGGCCTCGGCACGGCCGGCGGCGCGGGCACCGGTGGGCCTGTCACCGTGCTGGTCTCCGGCAGCGCCATCGCGACCGGCGACAATTCGCCGGCCATCTTCGCGCAGAGTCTCGGGGCGAGCGGAAACGGCCAGATCCAGGTCCTCATCGCCGATGGCGGCGTGGTGCGGGGCGGCACGGGCACCGCTGCCATCGTCCTTTCGGGCGGCACCGAGAACACCGTCACCATCGCGCAAGGCGCGGTGGTCTCCGGGCTCAGCGGCATGGCCATCGCGGCCGGCGTCGGCGACGACAGCGTCATCAACAGGGGCACCCTGAACGGCAGCGTCGATCTCGGCGGCGGCACCAACGGGCTCGTCAACGAGGCGGGCGCGACGTTCAATTCCGGCACGGTCGTCAAGACCGCCGGGGACACCTCCACCTTCGCCGCCACCTTAGGTGCGGGGCCGGGCGCTCCGGGCTTCATCAACCACGGCACGGTCAATCCCGGCGGGCTGGGCGTGATCGCCACCACCAGCATCGCCGGGGGCCTCGGCTCCGATGGCGTTCTGCAGGTGGATGTGGATTCCGCTTCGGCCCGCAACGACCAGATCCGCGTCGTCGGCGGGGCCACCCTCAGCGGCACCATCGACCCGCGCGCGACCAGCATCGCACCCAAGGATTCCTACACCATCTTCGTCGCGGATCAGCTGACCAGCACGGCGGTGGCGAAGGACAGCGGCCTTGCCTACAGCTGGGCGGTGCATGCCGACGATACCTCGCTGACCATCAGCCCCATCGCCCACTTCCTGCCCAAGGGCGTGTGGCTGTCGGGCAACGAGGCATCCGTTGGCGGAAGCCTGCAGCGGGTGTGGGACACCGGCGACGTCGGCGGCATGTCCAAGGTGTTCAACGGTCTCATCGACATCAATTCGGTGCTGGCCTACCAGAGCGCGCTGGGCCAGCTTTCCCCGCAACTGCTCCAGGCCCCGGCGGGGCTGCGCATCGGCGAGAGTCAGGCCTTCCTCGACCGCACCTTGAGCTGCCCCGTGTTCGTGGCATCGAGCACCCAGCTGCGGGAGGACAATTGCGCCTGGGCGCGGATCATCTACGACCACACCGGCCAGACGACCACCTCGCAGATGCAGGGCTATGCCTCCGACAGCCTGATCTTCCAGGCGGGAGTCCAGCACGAGCTGGCCACGGACTGGTTCCTCGCCTTGTCGGGCGCCTACCAGCAGTCGTCGGTGTCCAGCCCCAGCGGCTGGTTCTCGGCGAGCGGCAACGGCGGCGATATCGGCGTCGCCCTGAAGCGGCAGTGGGGTCCCTGGCTGTTCTCCGCCGCCGTCGACGCCGGCTGGGTCTCCTATGACAACACCCGGACCATCGGCATCGCCGGAGGCCAGGCCACCAGCAACTCCGATGTGTACAACGTCACCGGCCGGCTGCGGGCGTCCTACGAATTCTCGTTCGCCAACTACTATGTGCGGCCGAGGTTGGACCTCGACCTCATTCACGTGGAGATGCCGGGCTTCAGCGAACTCGGCCGCACGGGAGCCGAGCTGGCGTTGCAGGGATCGAGCCTTACCACCTTCGTCGCCACCCCGGCGGTGGAGTTCGGCGGCCGGATGGACCTGCCGGATGGGGTGGTGCTGCGGCCCTACATGACCCTCGGCGCGTCCTTCGCCTCCAACGATGCCTGGCAGACGACGGCGCGCTTCCTGTGGGCGCCGCTGTCTGCCGGCAACTTTGTCACCTCCACGCCGCTGCCCGACGTGCTGGGCAATCTCGACCTCGGATTGCAGGCCGTTACCCGCGACAATCTGGAGATCAAGGTGGAGTACGGCCTTAATGTCGGCCAGGATTTCCTGTCCCAGCGCGGCATGGCGCGCTTCGCCGTCCACTTCTGAGGGCGGCGGCACCGGATGACTTTCTCCGCCGGGCGGTTAACATGCCGGCCGGTGATCGAGGTCCGGGAGCAGCGGGTGGCGAGGTGGCGTGAGGCAGGGTGGGGGCGCGGCGCGTTTTGCGTCTGGCTTGCCTATGCCTTCGTGCTGCAGTTGTTCGTCGCGGGCATCGCGCTCGAGCGCTCCGCCGGCACGGCCATGGCCAGCGCGCCCGGCGGCAGTGCCCTGTGCGCCCGCAGCACCGGAGTTCCGGACAACACCCCGGAGTCGCCGCAGGCAGACCATTCCGTCTGCTGCGCCCTCTGCGCCTTCCATTCTCTGGCGCCGATCCTCCCGGTTGCCGCCGACGCCGGACGTCCTGTCGCGACCCCCGCGATTTCCGAGCGGGCAGCCGTTGCCGTCGCAGAGGGAAGTGGTCGCGACCGCCGCGAGCCGCGGTCCTCGCAGGGTCCTCCCCTCGGCGCCTGACCCCTGACGCCTTCGAAGGCCGAATCTGCCCCGCCTGCGCGGCCACGCCATTGCGTGTCCGGCTCGGGTGGCGGGCGGCTCATCAAGTCCAACCAGCAGGTTCATCCCGCCATGGGGCAGAAGCCCCATTGGCGCAACCAAGGAGCACCCATGTCCATTTTCCATCTCGCCCGCCGTGCCGTGATGGCCGCTGCCGTCGCCACCGTCGCCCTGACGGGCGCTGCCGTGGCGCACGACTACAAGGCCGGCTCGCTGCAGATCGACCATCCCTGGTCGCGTGCGACGCCGGGCGGCGCCAGCGTCGCCGCCGGCTATCTGGTGGTGAAGAACACCGGCGCTGCGCCCGACCGCCTCATCTCCGCCACCGTGCCGTTCGCCGGCCGGGTCGAGATCCACGAGATGGCCATGAAGGACGGCGTCATGGTGATGCGGCCCATCCCGGACGGTCTCACCATCCCGGCCGGCGGCAGCGTCGAGCTGAAGCCGGGCGGCTACCACATCATGTTCATGGACCTGAAGTCCCCGCTCAAGGAGGGCACCTCTGTGGACGGCACGCTGACCTTCGAGAAGGCCGGCAGCGTGCCCGTGAAGTTCCAGGTGGAGGGCCTCGGCGCCTCCGGCAGCGCCCATCCCGGCCACTGAGGCGGGAAACTCACGCGCACGACGCGCCGGTCCGGAAGGTACCGGCGCGTTTCGCCTCCGGGATCGCTTGACAGCGCGGAGGTGTTCGGTGCCTGCTGCACGTGCGAACGGTGCTCCGGTTGCCACGGCATCCGGAGTGAAACGGGAATGGGGTAGGGCCTGAACCTGCGCGGATATCCGCCGGGGTTGGCCCGAAGCCCCAACCGCCCCCGCGACTGTGAGCGGCGAGCGATCTTCCAGTATGCCACTGGCCACAGCCCCTAGGGCCGGCCGGGAAGGCGGGGGTGAGCGTAGACCCGCGAGTCAGGAGACCGGCCGATCGCATGATGATAACCCTCGGGCCGTCGGGTGAGACGGCAACGGAGACCAGCATGCATATCGAACCCGGACTCGTGGACGGGGCCAAGATCGGCCTCAGCTATGTCACGGCGGCCGCCGCCGGCGGCTACGCCCTGAAGCTTGCCTATGAGGCGGCGCGCGAGCGCGGTGTCCTCTCGCTGGCCGGCCGCACCCTCGCCACCACCGCTCTCGTGTTCAGCTTCTTCGAGGTGCTGCCGCACTATCCGGTGGGCGTCTCGGAAGTGCACCTCATTCTCGGCTCGACCCTGTTCCTGATGTTCGGCGCGGCTCCGGCAGCCCTTGGCCTCGCCTTCGGCCTGCTCGTCCAGGGCCTGTTCTTCGCGCCGTTCGACCTGCCCCAGTACGGGATGAACGTGACGACCCTGCTGGTGCCGCTGTTCGGCGTCGCCGCCGTCGCGCGCCGCATCGTGGCGCCGGGCACGCCCTATGTGGAACTGAAGTACGGGCAGGCGCTCGCGCTCTCCACCACCTATCAGGCCGGCATCGTCGGCTGGGTGGCGTTCTGGGCCGTCTATGGCCAGGGCTTCGCATCCGAGAACATCGCCTCGGTGGCGACCTTTGGTGGCGCCTACATGCTCGTCATCATCGTCGAGCCGCTGGTGGACCTTGCGGTGCTTGCGGCCGCGAAGGCGCTGCATGGCGCCTTCAAGGGCGGCAACCCGCTGCTGGAGCGCCGGCTCTACGACGCGGCCTGATCGCGCGCCCGACCCTCGGATAACAGAACGCCGGCGGTGCTCCCGCCGGCGTTCTGCGTTTCAGGGAGCCTCGACGGGCGGGGGCAGGGCGGGAGAGGGCAGGGCGGCTGGGGCTTCCGGGTCCGGCACCAGATGGCGGAGCGGATCGAAGCCGCCCACATGGTTCGCCCAGGCAAGGCCGACGGCGAGGCCCTTGGCGCGGGGCAGCACATGGAAGGCGGCCGCCACCGCCACCAGTTCGCTGGCCGCAAGCTCGAGCGCCAGCGGGAGGTCGCTGAGCAGCTCCAGAATGCCACCCACCAGCGATCCGGCCAGCAGCGCAAGAGGGATTGCGAGGACCGGCACGGCGTTGGTGACGCGGGCATGGCCCAGCGCCTCGCCGCAGTGCGTGCAGGATTCCGAGACCTGCATCCAGCGCCCGAACAGGGCACCTTCGCCGCAGGCCGGGCAACGCCCGGACCAGCCACGCCGCGCCGCCGCCTCGATGGGGCGGGGCGGGTTGAAGCCGTTGGTGTGATAGAGCCGCCGCGGCGCGCGGCGCGCCGGATCGAACGCGGTGCGGGTGACGGTGCCGAATTCCGCCGACATGGCGGCGCGGGCGCGCGCGAGCGCCTCCGAAGACGCGTGAGATTGCGTGTCTGACATGAACGAAAACCCGAAGGGCCGCATGGGCGGCAGGGACCGGAGGCGTCGGGAGGCTCCCGCGCCGGTTCAGCTTTGGGTCAGGTCACAGGAGGGCCACGCGCCTGGGCGCCGCGGGCTTGCTCGGCCGGCCGTCGTTCGCAGCGCGCGGGGAGGTGCGCGATGCGCCGGCCATCGGGCGCCGCGAGCGCGGGTTGCGGCTCCACGGCAAGGCCAGGCGCCGAGGTCAGAACACAGGCGTCGCAGGGATGGGCCTTGAGAACCGTTCCGGTGTCTGCGCCATTGAGGCAGAGGTCCGGCAGCGTGCCGTCCGGCAGCGCATAGGCCGCAAGATCGACGGGAGCCTCGGAGGAGGGCAGGGCGACAGGCTGATGGGCGAACCCGAGCGTCAGCTGCGCCAGCACGAAAAGTGCGGCAGCCGCTACCCGCAAGCCCTTGAATCCCAACCCGATGCCCATGCTCCGCTTGTGTGCAACGCGGCAGAAGGGGTCAAGCGCGTGAATCTACGCAGCGTCTCCCTGCCGCAGGCCGGCTCTGGACCTGCCTGAAGCAGCCGTTATGGTCGCCCGCAACCAGCCAGCGGAACGAAGCCCGAGGAACCGCCCATGACCAAGACCGTGCCCCTTCCCAATGGCGAGACGGTGCCCGCCCTCGGCCAGGGCACCTGGTACATGGGCGAGCGTTCCACCGCCCGTTCCGCCGAGGCGAAGGCCTTGCAGCGCGGCATCGACCTCGGCCTCACGCTCATCGATACGGCGGAGATGTATGCCGACGGCGGCGCCGAGGAGGTGGTGGGGGAGGCCATCGCCGGGCGTCGGGACGAGGTGTTCCTCGTCAGCAAGGTCTACCCGCACAACGCCAGCCGGACCGGCGTCGCCGCCGCCTGCGAGCGCAGCCTGAAGCGGATGAAGACCGACGTGATCGACCTTTATCTCCTCCACTGGCGCGGCAACCATCCCCTGTCCGAGACCATCGCCGGCTTCGAGGCGCTCCAGAAGGCGGGCAAGATCCGCCTCTGGGGCGTGAGCAACCTCGACACGGACGACATGGAGGAACTGCTCGCGACCAAGGGTGGCACTGCCTGCGCCGCCAATCAGGTGCTCTACAATCCGGGCCGCCGCGGGCCGGAATTCGATCTGTTCCCGGAGCTGCGCGCCGCGCGCATCCCGGTCATGGCCTACAGCCCCATCGAGCAGGCCCGCCTGCCCCGCGGCGGGGGGCTGGGCGCCGTGGCGAAGAAGCACGGTGTGGACCCGTTCCAGGTGGCGCTCGCCTGGGTGATGCGCAGCGGGGACGTGATTGCCATCCCCAAGGCGAGCCGCGTCGAGCATGTGGAGATGAACGCCGCCGCGCGCGATCTGGTGCTGGACGCCGAAGACCTCGCCGCCATCGACAAGGCCTTCCCCCCGCCGCGCCGCAAGGTGGGGCTGGAGATGCTCTGAAGCACTTTCAAGCGAAGTGGATGCCGGTTCGCGTGAAAATGCAGATGCTCTAGGCCGGTCGCGCGTCCGGATCGTAGGGCGCGGCGATGACCACCACGTCGGCGTCGGGAATGGCGGCGGTGAGTGTCTGGCGCAGGCCCTGCGTCACCGAGCTGACGTCGGCGATGGTGCGCCCGGGCGCAAAGCCCACCGTGATCTCCACATGGGCGACATTGCCGGACTTGCGGGTCCGAACGCCGATGAGCTGCTCATAGCGATCGAAGTAGGCGGCGAGCGCGGCGTTGACCTTCATCTGGAGCGGCTCGGCCAGCGCACGGTCGAGAAGGTCCGGCAGGGCTTCCGAGATCATGGCGCCGCCGATGACCAGCATGAAGGCCGCGCCGATAAGCCCGCCGATATCGTCGGCCGCCAGCCCCACCTCGGTATGCGGCAGCAGCACGTCGAGGGCGACGCACACCACCACCGTCACCGAGGCGACCGCCTTGGCGATGCGGGCGCGGAACTGGCTGAGCACGATGATGGAGGTGCCCGCGCGCGTCGCCCGCCACAGCGGAACCAGCGGCGCCAGATTCGTGAACAGGTTGTAGACGACAAGCCCCAGGGCGGCGGCCACCCAGAATGGCGGCAGCGGCTCGGATTCGGTCGAATCCATCACCTTGATGAGGATGAACACCGCAGCGAGCAGCAGCAGAACGCCGATGGCGGCCGCGAACATGCGCTCGAGCTTGCCGATGCCGAAATCGTAGAAATACATGCGGCCGCGATGGGCGGCGCGCAGCGTCACCAGCGCGAGGCCTTCCACCAGAAGCAGCAGGCCGCCGCGCAGGAGTTCCGCCAGCATGGCCAGCGAACCGATCCGCGACACGGTGATGAGGTAGGGCACGAAAACGCTGAAATCGAGAAGGATGGCGAACAGGATCGCCCGCTCCTTCTGGAGATCGGTCGCTGTGGGCACGCGCATCAAGCTTCGCCGTTCAGGCATGAGGAACGCGCGACCCTAACCGAGACGAGCAGGAGGCGGAAATACAATCATTTTCCGCCACGCATGACGAGCTTGTCGCCGCGGAACTCGAAGGCGTCCAGCCGCGACAGGAAGCTCATGCCGAGCAGGCTGGTGCGCAATGCGCCGGCGGGAGAGACGAGGGCGGGCACGTGCCGTTCGACAATGCTGCCGATGGTCATGGTGTCCAGCACCACCGCAGCCGCCCGGGTGCGGCCAGCCGCGGTGTCGACGGGTACGTCGTACTTCAGGAAATCCACCGGCAGGCCCACCGCCTGTGCCGCCTCGTGGGTCAGCACGACGGAGGAGGCTCCGGTGTCGACCAGCATGCTCACCCCGGAGCCGTTGATGCCGGCACGCACGGCGAAGTCGCCGCCCGCGCCGCGCGTCACCTCCACGATGCTCGTGCCGGTCTGCGCGAGATTGACCGCATAGCCCGGCGCGACCTCGGCCAGCACCTTGCGGCCGACCTGGGCGAGGGGGTCACGATAGGTGTAGCCGAGGGCCAGCAGCACCGCGAGCACCAGCCAGAAGGCGGCGGCCATGAGCGATTCGGCGATCCGGCCGCGAATGATGGACCACGCCGCCGCGCCGACGAACACGGCGATGGAAAGCTGCCCCACCAGCGCACCGAACTTGTTGATGTCGATGCCCGCCACTTCGCCCTGCTCGTGGTTCACCGCGAGGATGACGCCGCCGGCGAACAGGCCGATCAGGAGGAGCCAGAGGAGACGGTCGCTGCGCATGGCGGCCTATTCCATGAAGGCGTCCGGCGCCGTCTGCCGGAGACGCGCCAGACGGTCGGGGAGGACGGCCATGATCCGGTCGCGCGCATCCGGGGAGAAGGAGGCCCAGCCGCCGATCTCGCGCAGCGTCCGCCCGCAGCCGATGCACAGCCCGCTCAAGGGCTCCACCGCACACACCTTGATGCAGGGCGTGACGATGGTGCCGGTGCGGGAAACGGTCCGGGTTTCTGACGGCTCGGTCATGGTTGCGCGGGCGGGCCCTCGGCTCCTTCCGGCTGAGGCGGGGCGGGAATCGCCGCTCGCCTACCGTCCGCCGAAGATAAGCACGCCGAGGAGGAACACAATCACCGCCACCTGCTGGGTGGCGCCCGCCACGTCGCCGGTCTGCCCGCCGATGAGGCGGCTCGACAGGCGCATCATCACCAGCAGCGCCAGCACCGGCCCGATCAGGCCGGCAAAGGCCGCGCCGATGCCGAACGCCGCCACCATCAGCACGCAGACGATAAGCGCGGCGACCAGAGCGCAGGACAGCGCCGCCGCTTCCGAGGGCCGGCCGACGGACGCGCCGGCGCCATCCGTCCGGGCCGGGGGCAGGGCGGCGATGAGCAGCACCCCGGCGGCACGGGAGGCCGCTTCGCCGGCGATGAGGGCAAGGCCGGCGCGCAGCGGGCCGACCGACATGGCGAGCGCCTCCAGCGCGCCGATCCGCAGCAGCAGCCCCAGCAGGAGCGCGGTGCCGCCATAGGTGCCGATGCGGCTGTCGCGCATGATGGCGAGCTTCTGTGCACGGTCACGGCCGCCGCCCAGCCCATCCGCGGTGTCGGCCAGCCCGTCCTCGTGGAAGCATCCGGTGGCCAGCGCCAACGCCGTCACCGCCAGCACCGCGGCAAGGAACGCCGGCAGCTTCACCGCCATGGCGAAGATAAGGACCAGCGCCCCGATCAGGCCGAGCACCGCACCGGCGATGGGGATCGCATAGGCGATGCGGTCGATGTCGGGCGGCGCGAAGGCGGTGTCATCCCGCGCCGGCAGCGGCAGGCGGGAATAGAAGCGCAGCGCGGCAGCGAGGTCCTGTCCGAGTGTTCTGGCCATCGGTTGGGGCTCGTCGCTCCGGGCGTTGCGAAGGGGCGGGGGCCCCGCCGCCCTTGGGAGCGCCATTTGCGGCGCAGGTCAAGTACCGCGCAGGTCAGGACCCGCGTAGGTCACGGCCCGGCGCACGCGATGCGCACGGCGGGCCTGCCCAAATCCCCGATCAGAAGGTGATGAGGCCGATCATCTGGCGGATGAGGCTCAGTTCCTCGCCGCTGGTGGGCGTGGTCTGCGACACGAAGTCGAACACCTTGCCGTCCTTCAGTCCGTACTGGGCGATGCGCGTCACGCGCTTGTTCTTGTCGAAATAGACCGCGAGCACCTTCTGCTCGGTGATCTCCGGCTTCAGGAAGGCGACGCGCTGCTGGGTCTGGGAGATGTAGAAGAAGGCGTCGCCGTTCAGCGTCGCGACGGTGGACGGCGTGCCGAGCACCAGCAGCACCTGTTCCTGGCTCGATCCGACCGGGATCTGATCCAGCGCGCCATCGGCCAGCACGTAGCCGCGCTGATAGGTGCGAACCACGCCGGAGAGCTGGCCGCCCGTGCCGTTCACGATCACCTGGTCGCAGCCCGTGAGCGCCATCCCGGCGAGCAAAAGGGCGGCGGTCCCCGCAAGGCCGAGCCTCCGGTTCCTGGTGGTCGGCGCGTTCCCCGTGCGTTCATGCCTCTTGTCTCGTGACGCCACACGCATCCCCATTTTTGTCCAGTGAACGGCGCCCCGGCGCGCCGCCTCGGCTACCGCCCCTTGCCATGCGGGCGAGGGCGCGTTACGCCGCTTGCCCGTTCAACTCCTCGCCGGACCTTGGCCCGGAAGCCGAAATGCTCAACCTGTTCCGCTCGTCAAAGCGTGCCAAGTCCCGCGAGACCATCGAGCGCCTGTATGGCGTGATCGTGGCACAGTCGCGGCGGGCGGAGTTCTACACCGACTTCGGCGTTCCCGATACGCTGGAGGGACGCTTCGAGATGGTGGTGCTCCATACCGTGCTGGTCTGCCACCGCCTGAAGGACGGCGACGACACCGCGCGCGCTATGTCGCAGGAGATTTTCGACGCCTTCGCCGCCGACATGGACAGCACCATGCGTGAGCTGGGCGTCGGCGACCTCACCGTTCCGAAGAAGATGAAGAAGATCGGCGAGGCCTTTTACGGCCGTGTTGCGGCATATGATACCGCACTGGCCGACCGCGGCAACGCGCTTCTGGCGCAAGCTCTCGCCCGCAATGTTCTCGGCACGGAAGAGACGGTGCCCACGGCAGCCCCCTTCGCGGCCTACGTTCGTGCCGCTGCGGACAGCCTTGCGGCAACGCCCTTTGAAACCTTCGCCCGCGGCGTGCTGGTGCTGCCGGCGCCCCAACTCAGGCCTGCTCCGGAGGCGGGACAATGAGCGACCTTCCTTATTCCCACATGATCTCCGTCGCCGACCTCCCGCCGCTCGGCCTTCACTTGAAGCTCGCGCCCGATGCCGCCGCCACGGCGGCGCTTGCGCGCTATGCGGGCGTGCTCCACGCCGAAGGGATCCTGGCGACACTTCACCTTGTGCCGGAAGGCAGGGAGGGCGTGCGCGTCTCGGGCCGACTCACGGCCACCGTCCGCCAGACGTGCGGGGTGACGCTGGAGGCGTTCGACGCGCCGCTCGAGGAGGAAATCGACGTCCACTTCGCGCCCGCCGGCACCTACAAGCCCTCCGAAGAGGACGAGGAGAACGAGATCGACCCGCCGGACGAGATCGTGGACGGGCGGATCGATGTGGGCGCGCTGGTGTGCGAGTTCCTGGCCCTCGGCGTCGATCCCTACCCGCGCAAGCCCGGGGCGGTGTTCGAGCCGCCGGCGGAGGATCCCGCCATTTCGCCCTTCTCCGCACTCTCCCGCCTGAAGGACAAGGAGTGAGCGCACCTCGCCGCCCCGGAGCAGTTGCGATGGCGCCGCGACACGCTATTGTCCGCCCGCCGCAACGGCGACGGTAACGACGGGACATGCTTGCCGGGATTCCTGATCCCTCACCTTTTCCGCCAGGGCAGAGCCCGCCGCCATTCGATCGAAGCAGGGATTTACGCCGGAGATGACCGTACCCGTCCGCATCGCCGTCGACGCCATGGGCGGCGACCATGGACCCGAGACGGTCCTTGCAGGGGCGGAAATCTCGCTGGGGCGCCATCCCGACACAAGCTTCCTCCTCTATGGCGATGAGGCACGGGTCCGCGAGGTTCTGAAGAGCCACCCCAAGCTCGCTGCCGCGTCCCGCATCATCCACACCGACGTTGTGGTCGGCATGGACGACAAGCCGAGCCAGGCGCTGCGCCGGGGCCGCTACAAATCGTCCATGTGGAAGGCCATCGACGCGGTGAAGGTCCACGAGGCCGACGTTGCCGTGTCCGCCGGCAACACCGGCGCTCTGATGGCCATGGCCAATTTCAATCTGCGCACCATGCCGGGCATCAGCCGCCCCGCCATCGCCGCCATCTGGCCGACGTTGCGCGGCGAGACGGTGGTGCTGGACGTGGGCGCCTCCATCGGCGCCACAGCCAAGAGCCTCGTCGAGATGGCGATCATGGGCTCGGCCATGGCGCGGGTGCTGTTCGACATCGAGAAGCCGACCGTCGGCCTCCTCAATGTGGGCGTCGAGGAGATCAAGGGCGTCGAGGAAGTGAAGGAAGCCGCGCGCATCCTCCGGGAGGAGGGGGTGTCGGTGAACTATCACGGCTTCGTCGAGGGCAACGACATCGGCGCCGGCACGGTGGACGTGGTCGTGACCGAGGGCTTTTCCGGCAACATCGCCCTGAAGACCGCCGAGGGCACGGCCAAGCAGCTCGCCTCCTACCTGCGCTCGGCCATGAGCCGGACGCTGCGGGCCAGGATCGGCTATCTCTTCGCGCGCGACGCCTTCCGCGTGCTGAAGGAGAAGATGGACCCGCGCCGGGCCAATGGCGGCGTGTTCCTCGGCCTCAACGGCGTCGTCATCAAGAGCCACGGCGGCACCGACGCGGAGGGCTTCGCCGCCGCCGTCGACCTCGCCTATGACATGGTGCGCCACCAATTGCTGGCGCACATCGAACAGAGCCTCACCAGCCGCAGGCCTCCGGAGATTTCCGAGCGCCGGCCGGAGGCCGCAGGGGCGGAAGGACAATCGTGAGCGGTATCAGGTCCGTCGCCCGGGGCACCGGGTCCTATCTTCCCGAGCGGGTTCTCAGCAACGCCGAGCTCGCGTCACGCATGGACACGTCCGACGAGTGGATCGTCCAGCGCACCGGTATCCGCCAGCGGCACATCGCTGCGGAAGGTGAATTCACCTCCCACCTCGCCATCAAGGCGGCCCAGCGCGCGCTGGATGCGTCCGGCCTCACCGCCGCCGACATCGACCTGATCATCCTCGGCACCGCGACGCCAGACCTGACCTTCCCGGCCACCTCGGTGACGGTACAGGCCGAGCTTGGCATCACCCGCGGCGCCGCCTTCGATGTCCAGGCGGTGTGCTCCGGCTTCGTCTTCGCCCTCGCCACGGCCGACGCCTATCTGAAGACCGGCGCCTTCAAGCGGGCGCTGGTGATCGGCGCCGAGACCTTCTCGCGCATCCTCGACTGGGAGGATCGCGGCACCTGCGTCCTGTTCGGCGACGGCGCCGGCGCGCTCGTGCTCGAAGGCGTGGACGCGGCGACAGCCGGCGATTCCGGTCTCCTGACCTCCCATCTGCGCTCGGACGGCCGCCATCGCGCCAAGCTCTATGTGGACGGCGGGCCGTCCACCACGGGCACGGCCGGCCATCTGCGCATGGAAGGCAAGGAAGTGTTCAAGCACGCGGTGGGCATGATCACCGACGTGATCGAGGACGCCTTCGCCGCCACCGGCGAGAGCGCCGCCAGCATCGACTGGTTCGTGCCCCATCAGGCGAACCGCCGCATCATCGACGCCAGCGCGCTGAAGCTGGGCATTGCACCGGAAAAGGTGGTAACGACCGTGGATCTCCACGGAAACACCTCCGCGGCCTCCATCCCCCTGGCGCTTGATGTCGCAGTGCGGGATGGGCGGATTACCAAAGGTGATCTGGTGTTGCTTGAGGCAATGGGCGGCGGATTCACCTGGGGGTCGGCACTGATCCGCTGGTAGACCACATAATGCGTTGACCTTGCTCGGCTGGCGCGGCTAGTTTGCCGGACGCCGTTGCCCGCAGGCGCTGGGGTCTGTGGGAGGTGCGGCGTCGTATCCGTCACATTCGTGCAGCCTCAACTGTTAAGAATTGCTGCGTTTGCAAGGCTGGGCGGTCGCAGGGCGTTGGCGGCCGGTCCGAGCGCGCTTTCAGGGGTCGGGGAGACATATGGCTGGTCGGACCGTAACGCGGGCGGATCTGTGTGAGGCCGTCTATCAGCAGGTTGGACTTTCTCGCACCGAGTCTGCCCAGCTCGTCGAGATGGTTCTGAAGGAGATTGCGGACTGCCTCGCCCGCGGCGAGACGGTCAAGCTGTCTTCGTTCGGTTCCTTTGTCGTGCGCGACAAGGGCGAGCGCATCGGGCGCAATCCCAAGACCGGCCAGGAAGTGCCCATCGAGCCCCGCCGGGTCATGGTGTTCAAGCCCTCGAGCATCCTGAAGCACCGCATCAACGGCACCGAGCCGGACGGCGCCGACGAGGACTGATCCCCGTCGCCTGCCCACGGACAGGATTTCGTAACCGATCGCGCGAACAACCGGGGACAAGCCCTTGCCGTGGCTTGTCCGCCTTTCCGCATGCGCCAATCGCACCTATGATTCCCGCACGGGCTCTGGGCGATTCGGTCGAACGAAGCGGGAGACAAGGTGGGCGACGCGCGCGAGACGGAGAAAGCTCCGGACGCCTTCCGGACCATCAGCGAGGTCGCGGACGAGCTTGAGCTCCCGCAACACGTCCTGCGCTTCTGGGAAAGCCGCTTCACCCAGATCAAGCCGGTGAAGCGCGCCGGCGGCCGGCGATTCTACCGGCCGGAGGACGTGGACCTCCTGCGCGGCATCCGCCACCTGCTCTACACCGACGGCTTTACCATCAAGGGCGCCCAGCGCGTGCTGAAGGACCAGGGCGTGCGCTACGTCCAGGATCTCGGCATCGAGCGCGAGGTGGCCTCCATGCGCTCCGCGCGTCCGGCCCGCGCCGCCGGCGGGGAGGGCGTGACGTTCGGCGGCCTGCTTGGTCTGCTGCCACGCCGGCGCGGCAAGGGGCGGGGAGGGGAGGAGGATGTCCTTCCCGAGCTGCCCGAAAGCGCCGAGCTGCCGCTCCCCTTCCCCGATGCCGAGGCCGACCGCGATCTCGCGTCCGAGCCAGCCGCCCCCCCGAGGCCCCTGCGTGAAGGCAGCCCCCGTGGCGGCCGCTCGGAGCGGCTCGATCCCGCGTTCGATGCCCCGCAGCGGGAAATCCCCCTGCGCAATCAGCCGCTTCGCGACAAACCCGAATTCGACGGATCGAGCCGCGCGCCTGATCGCGACAAGGCTCCCCCGGACCGCCGGCGCTCCGGAGAGGACGACCGCCGCGAGCCCTCGTTCGAGGCGCCCCGGACCGAGGCGGACGACTTTCCCGTCCGGCGCTCAGTCCCGCGGCACGATGCGGATATGGATCGCGACACCGCTCCGATGCGTCGGAGTGATCCGGGATTGGAACCGCGGCTGGAGCCGGGCGCCGAGCGTCATATGCGTCGCGATCGTTCCCACGCGGACATCGATGTGGACGAGATGGCGAGCCGACGCGCGGAGCCGCCTCCGCCCCGCCGGGCCGTGCCGGAGGGGCATCCGGGCGAACGGCTCGAGCCTCAGCTGCGCCCCATGCAGCGGCCGAGCCGCGGGCCGGCGTCGCGTCTCGCCATGCCGGCCGACGATCAGGCGCCCCATTCGCCCGAGCTCGACGACCCGCTGCTGCCGTTCCTGGATGATTTTCCGCCGGCACCGCAGGTGTCCGAGCCCATCGAGGACCGCATCCGCCGCCTCAAAGCGCAGGATCGACGTCCGCCGCGCCCGCATGAAATCCCCGAGTACGACGCCCGCGACGAGGCCCCGCGCGCGCTGGAACCAAGCCGTCCCGATCGCTCCGCGCCCTTGCCCCGCGAGCCGGAGGAATATCCGGGCCCGCCCGAGGATTTCGTCCCCCGCCACGCCCGGCGGCCGGCGGCCGAGAATCGCGACTGGCTCGAGGCGGAGCCGCCCCCTCCGCGCGACCGCGATACGCGCGAGGGCCGGCTGCTGCGTGACGGCGATTGGCGCCAGACCGATTGGGTGGAAAGCGCGATCGTTGAACCGACAGCCTCGGACGCCGATGGGCGCACCGACTGGCAGGCCAGGGACCGGCAGGACGAGGATCGGAGGGACGAGGCGTGGCGGGACGACGGCCGCTGGGCGGCTGACGCGCCTCCCGAACCGCCCCGCGCATTCCATGCCCCCTCCGCCCGTCCGGCCGATGACGAATGGCCCCAGGCCGCGCCACTGCCTGCCGAGGCGCCCGCCCCTTACCGACAGAACCCGAGAGCCGCCGAGCCGGAGTATTCCATGAACGACCAGGATCGGCCCCATGATCGGTCCGAGGATCGTTACGCCGATCGGCCGTCGGACCGGCGCGCCTTCGAGCGGCCCGTGGACCGCCCGCGCCGGCCGGACCCCCGCGCCGGTGAGGCGCGGCGCGAGCCGTCGCTGGGCGTCGCACCCGCCCCTGCGCCACGCGCTGGCGTGGAACACCCCATGAGGCGTGAACCCTACCCAACGGAATCGTACGGTCCGGGAGAGGTGTCGGCCCGCCTGCCCCGGTCGCCGGGCAGTTGGCAGGGCGAGGCCATGCGCCGCGCGATCGACGAGGAATGGGGCGAGGGGGCCCCGCAGGCCCTTCCCCGCGCCACGCGCGTCGGACCGCTCATCGGCCCCATCAGCGAAGAAGGCGAGGGCGGGTTTCCCATGCCGGAGTCCGAACAGCGGCTTCTGGCCGAGCGCATGGCCAGCCGGGGCTTGGCACCTCAGCCTGCCGCACCCGCGCAGGCCCAAGCGGCGTCGGTTCAACCGACGCGGCCGGCGGCCGAGGAGGTTGTCGTCAGCCAGCAGGCGGAGCCGAGCCAGAGGCTCCCCCGTGAGCCTTTGCGTCCCGGACCGCCGGAGCAGTATCTGCCGCCGCATCTTCGGTCGGAGCCGCGCGTGGTGGGCCAGCCGCCCATGGCGGCCCCGGTGCTCTCCCGCGACGACGTGCACCGGATGCAGTCGGCACTCTATGAGCTGGGCGAATGCCGTCGGCTGATGGAAGGGCTGACCGGACGGCGGGGCGAGGCCAGAGCGGCCGACTGACCGGCCATCATCGGGGTCGAGCAAGGCCGGGCGCGAGGCGATCCTCAGGCACGCCCGGCCTTGCTTTCAATTCCGTCCGGTCACTCGACGACGGAGAGGGAAACGCGGGTGACGCCAGAGCCGGTAAAGCCGAGCTCCGACGCTGCGGCCTTGGACACGTCGATCACCCGGCCACGGACGAACGGCCCGCGATCGTTGATGCGGACCACGACGGCTTTTCCATTGCGAAGATTGGTGACACGCACCTTGGTGCCGAAGGGCAGGGAACGATGGGCGGCCGTGTAGGCCGTCGGGTTGAAACGTTCACCACTCGCGGTGCTGCGGCCTTGCCAATAGTAGGAGGCGATGCCGGTGGAGGTGTCCGCGTTCGCCATGTTCGGAACGGCCATGGAGGCCGGCAGGGACAGGGCGGCGCAGGACAGGACCACACGTATCTTCATCCGTTCAATCTTCCGTGTTGTTGAGGAAGATCGCCGAATGACCGCGCAATCAGGCCACATTGACACGGTTCGCCGGCGAAAGAGTGGCGATTCGTTCTCCTCTGCCACAATCCCGCCGCGATGTAACACCGAACAGCGCAGCCTAAGGTGGTATCTTTATCCCGTTTGAATTATCCCTGGGGAGAGCGGCGCGCGCTTCGCACATTCGGTTCCGGAGGGGCTTGTCGGGGCCCCGGTGATGGTCTAAGCCTCCCCTCCACGTCGGAGCGTAGCGCAGCCCGGTTAGCGCACTAGTCTGGGGGACTAGGGGTCGGAGGTTCAAATCCTCTCGCTCCGACCATTCCATCCCGGCATCCGCAGTATCCCATCCCATTTTCGATCTGTGTGATGCCTGGGCCTGAGCCGCCTCGGAGCGCGGCCATCTTCTCCCTCCTGTCTGAATTTCTGAGCCCCCGAATGGGGGAGCCGTTGACGCGCGCGCGGCTGCTGCCGGCTGCGCGCTTGCACCGGGTGTTGCCCATTGCTCACCTGATGCTTCAGACGAATCGCGATTCGCATCTCTTTGCTGGCATGTGATTTTCTGCCGGAACCTCATCCAACCCTGCAGGGTTGGTGCGGCGGCAAGTCCGCGGGCTTTCGGGGCCAAGGGCCGCTTCAGTCACGATGAAAACGCCGCCCTACAAGGTGGTGCGGTGTGACTCCGGGCGCGATTTGGAGCACCCTGAGGCAGATTCTGCGCCGGGTGATCCCGGCCGCCGGGAGAGACGTGATGCCCCCCTCCAGCGACGCCGCAACCCTGACCTTCACCATCCTCGGCTGCGGCTCCTCGGGCGGCGTACCGCGGGTGGGGCAGGGGTGGGGCGCCTGCGATCCCGCCAATCCGCGCAATCGCCGCCGCCGTTGCTCGATGTTGGTGGAGCGCGTTGGGCCGGGCGGCAAAACCAGCGTCCTCGTCGATGCTTCGCCGGACCTGCGGGAGCAATTGCTCGGCGTCAACGTGACCCATCTGGACGCCGTCCTGTTCACCCACGAGCACGCCGACCACACCCACGGGATCGATGATCTGCGGCCTCTGGCCATTCACAACCGCAAGCGCGTCGATATCTATGCGGACGAAGATACCGCTCGCGTCTTGCATCAGCGCTTCGCCTATTGCTTCGCCACGCCCCCGGGCAGCGCCTATCCGCCGATCCTGAACGACCATCGGTATCGGGAAGGCCGAGAGATCGTCATCGATGGCGCGGGCGGCCCGATCGCGGCGCTGCCGTTCCGCCAGCGGCACGGCGACATCGACGCCTTCGGCTTCCGGTTTGGCGGCGTGGCCTATTCAAGCGACGTGAATGGGTTTCCCGAAAACAGCCTGATGCATCTGCACAATCTCGACGTCTGGATCATCGACGCCCTGCGGGAGACGCCGCACCCCTCGCATTTCACGCTTCAGGAGGCGCTGGACCATGTGGCGCTGCTCAAGCCCAATCTCGCGATCCTGACCAACCTGCACACGGACCTCGATTATTCCGCCCTGGCGGCGCGCCTGCCGGAGGGGGTGATTCCTGCCTATGACGGGATGCAGTTCACGTCAGACATCCGATCCGGCGCGACCGTCCACGAGCGGACTGGCGCGGCAGGCTAGCCTCCAGAGCGATTCGGATATTGCTTCTGAAGTCTCACGTAAGTCGCTGTCTTGGATGGATAAAATTGTGAATTTCGGCGGTACCGAACCGTAGCACCCAGCGGAGCGAAGGTTGCCCCGTGCCGCCTAAATTCCATAATATCTCTTCTGCGATTATTGTTTTCAGGGGAGACGCGATCGCCCCGCCTCACGCGTGCTGCACCTTCAGGTCGACCAGCGGCGTGCCGTCGAGGCAGTCCAGGCCGCGCACCATCACCTTGAGCCCCTCCACGCCCACGAGCGTGACGACCGAGGACGCGACGGGGTTCGGCCGCACCGGCGAGCGCAGCGCGAAGGTGCCGCGGGTGCTGCCGTCTCGCGGGCTCTGGAGAACGAGGTCGCGGCGGGCCCGGTCCATCCAGTAGAGCACCTGGAGGTGCGGGCAGTCGGCGACGCCCGTCAGCGCGTCCGCCCAGCGCGGATCGATCTCCAGCGTGCAGACCGGCCCCTCCTCCGGATCGCCGCGGCGCGGACAGGTCCCGCGCACCGTCCACGGCGTGCGGATGCGGCCGATGAAATAGAGCCCCGCATCGAACCGTTCCGGCAGCGCGACGCAGGTCTCGCCGGGCCGGATGTCGTCGTCGATGGGGCCGGTGGGCGCGATTTCGATCATGGGCGGGAATCCGTTGGACGCCGACAGCATAGGCGTCGCAACCCCGTGCTCAAAGGCGGCATCGGGCGCAGTCGCGCGCGGCGTGCCCGCGCATTAGGATGGTGCCCCATCCCTCCGGAGCCCCCCATGCAGCCTTCCCGCGACATTGCGCGCCTCATCGAGATCATGGCGGCCCTGCGCACGCCGGGCACCGGTTGCCCGTGGGATCTGGAGCAGACCTTCGCGACCATCGCGCCCTACACGCTGGAAGAGGCCTATGAGGTGGCGGATGCCATCGCCCGCGCCGACTTGCCGGACCTGAAGGAAGAGCTGGGCGACCTGCTCTTGCAGGTGGTGTTCCACGCCCGTCTGGCGGAGGAGGAAGGCGCCTTCGCTTTCCCCGACGTGGTGGAGGCCATCATCACCAAGCTGGTGCGGCGGCACCCCCATGTGTTCGGCGACGCCCGCGATCTGACGCCCGAAGCGGTGAAGGGGATGTGGGCCGAGATCAAGGCACAGGAGAAGGCCGAGCGCGCCGCCGCCCGCGCCGCTGCCGGGCTGGCGCCGGAGGAGGGCGGAAAGGGCACCCTCTCGGGCGTCGCCCTGCCCCTCCCTGCCCTCACCCGCGCCTTGAAGCTTCAGGAGAAGGCCAGCCGCGTGGGCTTCGACTGGAACGACGCGCGGCAGGTGCTGGCCAAGATCCGCGAGGAGACGGAGGAGGTTTCGCAGGCCCTCGACGCCGGCGGCACCGAGGCCATCCGCGACGAGATCGGCGACCTGCTGTTTGCCGTGGTGAACCTCGCTCGCCATGCGGACGTCGATCCCGAGACGGCGCTGCGCGGCACCAACGAGAAGTTCACCCGGCGCTTCGGCCACGTGGAGACGCAGCTCGCGGCGGATGGCCGCCGGCCGAACGATGCCAGCCTCGACGAGATGGAAGCCCTCTGGCAGGACGCCAAGCGGCTGGAGAAGCAGAGCGTGCGCGCGGCCGAATAGCCGCCCGCACCCCGCCCTACATGGTGTGGACCCGTCGCGCCCCGAAGCGGCGGGCGACAAGGCCGGCGCGCTCCGGCGGGATGCGCAGGGCTACCTGCAGCACGCCGTCCTCGCCGGTGGTGCGCTCCAGTACCTCGCCATGGCGATACAGCCAGCCGAGCCCCTCGCCGTCCTCCGCCGCAAGGATCACCGAAAGCGTCACGCGCCCGGAGGTGATGCGACGCTCGATGACACCCAGCAGATCGTCCGTCCCCTCCCCGGTCAGGGCAGAGACGGCAACGGGCGCCTCGGCCCCCGCACGCAAGGTCTGGTTCTGCACCTGCTCGCGGGCCTCGGGCGAAAGCCGGTCGATCTTATTCCAGACCTCGATGACCCGGCCGCCGTCCTTGACCTCGACGCCGAGGTCTTCCAGCACGTCGGCCACATCCGCCGCCTGCGCCTCGGTATCGGGGTGGGAGATGTCGCGGACATGGAGGATGAGGTCCGCCTCCAGCACCTCTTCCAGCGTGGCGCGGAAGGCGGCGACGAGCTGGGTCGGCAGCTCGGAGATGAAGCCCACCGTGTCGGAGAGGATGATGCGGGTGCCGTGCGGCAGGTCCACCGCCCGAAGGGTCGGGTCGAGGGTGGCGAACAGCAGGTCCTTGGCCATCACCTCGGCGCGGGTCAGCCGGTTGAACAGCGTGGACTTGCCGGCGTTGGTGTAGCCCACCAGCGCAACGATGGGATACGGCACGCGCTTGCGGCTCGCCCGGTGCAGGCCGCGCGTGCGCTTCACCTGTTCCAGTTCCTTCTCGATGCGAATGATGCGATCGCCGATGAGACGGCGGTCGGCCTCGATCTGCGTCTCGCCCGGTCCGCCGAGGAAGCCGAAGCCGCCGCGCTGGCGTTCCAGATGGGTCCAGGAACGCACCAGCCGGGAACGCTGGTAATTGAGGTGGGCCAGTTCCACCTGCAACGCGCCTTCCTTGGTCCGGGCGCGCATGCCGAAGATTTCGAGAATCAACGCGGTGCGGTCCACCACCTTGGTGGACCAGGCCTTCTCCAGATTGCGCTGCTGCACGGGAGACAGAGCGGCGTCGAAGAAGACGAGATCCACATGCTCGGCCTCCACGATCGCCGCCAGCTCTTCCACCTTGCCGGTACCGAGATAGGTTGCGGGGCGGATCTCGGACAGCGATACGAGGCCGGAGAAGACGACGTTCAGCTCGATGGCGGCGGCAAGGCCCACGGCCTCGTCGAGCCGCGCCTCGGGGCTGCGCCGTTCCGGCGCGCCTCCCCTGCCCCGCCGGCTGACGACGGGCGTGACGACAGCACAGCGCACGGCCGGCGCGCGACGGTCGATACCGCCACGCGTGGGCTCGTGCGTCGTGTCGTGGGTGGGGCTTTCGGAATCCATCCCGGATTCGGGCAGCAGCGCCTCATGCTCGCCGGGGACCGGAATATCCTCCCCGGCGTCGATGGGACCTTCAACCTTGCGGCCTGCGAGCTTGGACGTTGCCGTCTTCGAGGTATCTGCCTTGGACTTTGAACGTCCGCCCGCCTTCTTCCCGCTTTGATGCTGCACGCTTAAGCCTTTTCTCCCCCATCGTCCGTGGGATCGAACAACTGAACCGGGTGACCCGGCATGATGGTGGAAATGGCGTGCTTGTAAACCAGCTGGGAATGCCCGTCCCGGCGCAGGAGCACGCAGAAATTATCGAACCAGGTAACGACGCCCTGCAATTTCACCCCGTTCACCAGGAAAATCGTGAGGGGAGTCTTGTTCTTGCGGACGTGATTGAGAAAAGTGTCTTGGAGATTTTGTGTCCGTTCCGCCGCCATTTTCGTATCCATTGTTTCGGCGTTGAGGCCCACGGGCAAGCGCACGTCTGGAGTGTACACCCCCGTGAGAGTTGGGCTGCTAGAATGGCACAGCCCGATGGCGGCGCAATATTATTTTGCTCCGCAACATGATCCGGTCTGGGACAAACTCAGGCGACTTCCGAAAAATCGTGGAATTTCAATCGCAAAGCGTTGGCGACAGGGCCGGGGACACCCGATCCAACCGGGGTGCCGTCGATCATCACGACCGGCATGATGACCGTGGTCGCGGCCGAGATGAACGCCTCGTCGGCCGCGTGGGCCTCCGCAACCGTGAACGGCCGTTCCTCAACGGTATAGCCCAGGTCCGCCGCCACCTCGAATGCCACAGTGCGGGTGATTCCCCTGAGGATGCCGCTGTCTGCGGGGCGCGTGACGATGGTGCGGCCGGCGGTCACGATCCAGGCGTTGGTGGAGGCGCCTTCGGTCACATAGCCGTCGGCATCGACGAACCACGCCTCGCGCGCGCCGGCCTCCTTCGCCAACTGCTTGGCCAGCACGTTGGGCAGCAGGGAGACGCTCTTGATGTCGACCCGCGGCCAGCGATTCTCCGGCACGGTGATGACGGCGACGCCCTTGCGCGCCAGCGCTTCCTGCGCCTCCCGGTCTGTACGGCGGGCGGTCACGACAATGGAGGTGGCGGTGTCCGGCGCAGGGAAGGCGTGGTCGCGACGCGCGACGCCCCGGGACACCTGCAGGTAGACCATGCCGTTGCGCACGTGGTTGCGGCGCACCACTTCCCTGAGCACTGCGGACAGCGCCGCCCGTGACATGGGCGATGCAATGAACAGCTCGCGCAGAGAGCGATCGAGCCGGTCGAGATGGCGGCGTTCGTCCACCAGCCGGCCGCCGAGCACCTCGCAGACTTCATAGACGCCGTCGGCGAACTGATAGCCGCGATCCTCCACATGCACGCTGGCGTCGCGATGGGGGAGATAGCGTCCGTTGACGTAGGCGATGCGCGACATGACTGCGTCGGCCCTCAGGTGCGCCAGATGGCGAGATGGATGAAGACGAAAAGCCCGATGATCTCCAGCCGCCCCGCGACCATGCCGATGCCGGCGACCAGCACCGAGCCCCACGGCAGGGAGGAGATGGCCGGCCAGCCGCCGCCCGCGGCGTCGTAGACCGGGCCGGTATTGGTGACGACCGCCGCCGCCGCCGCCAGTGCCGCATCGAGCGAGGGCAGGCCGGGGCTGAGCGCGATCACGCACAGGCCGTACAGGAAAGCGAGGCTCGCCGCCCCCGCCCAGACGCCCCGCATGGCGGAGCCGACACCGCCCTCCAGCGCCGAGGGCAGGACGATGTGGGGATAGACGAGGCGCAGGAGATCGCCCCGCGTGCGCAGCAGAATGGCGCGCAGCCGCAGCATCTTCAGCCCGCCCGCCACCGAGAGCGCGCCGCCGCCCAGCAGCACCACGAGGATGACGAGGCCGAGCGGCAGGTTGGCATAGGTGCCTTCATGCGGGCCGATGCCGCTGGTCGAGATCAATGAGGCGGCGGTGAACAGGCCGTCACGCACCGCATCGAGCGACGACATCTCGTCCGTCCGGAACAGCAGGGCGCCGAGGATGATGCCGAGCACCGCCCACCAGCCGATGATGACGAGGCTTTCCACCTGCTCCGGCGCAGCGTTGATGCGGCGGGTGATCAGCGCCCGGTGCCAGCGCACGCTGGTGGCGCTGAAGATGAGGAAGGGCAGCAGCAGCCACTTGGGTGTCTCGTCGAGCGCCAGCGCCAGCTGGGCCTCCGGCGGCAGGTGGGCGCCGGCGGAGACCACGGCGGTGGCCAGCGTGAAGGCCACATACAGGGTCTCGCCGGACGCGAGCAGCACGATCATCGCCAGCGCGGTCGCCGCCAGATAGGCGGGGCTGATCTCGCGCAGGACCTTCACCAGATCCACCACGTCGAGCGCGGTCCCGCCGCGCGGCGTGCGGTCCGGCAATCCGCCGAGCCCCGCTGGCGCCAGCACGGCGACCGCCGTGACTACGGTCAAGAGACCGCCGGCCCATTGCAGCAGGCCGAGGAAGACATAGAGGCTCGCCGGCCCCTGATGGAGCGCAGTGAGACCGGTCGCGGTGAAGGCGGAAAGCGCCTCGAACCAGGCCTGAAGCGGCGACAGGCCGGAGACGATGGCGACCGCCGGCGTCGCCATCAGCGGCAGCACAAGCCACATGCAGGCCACCAGCGCCACGGCACCCGTCCGCGTCAGCCGGGTCTCGAGCCCATGGGTGGTGAAGCGCAGCAGGCCGGCGAGGAACAGGCAGAAGCCGGACGTGGCGAGCCACACCGCCACGGGGCCCGTGCCGGAGCGCGCGGCGACCGCCATCGGCAGGAGCGCGAGCGCCCCGATGGCGGCGATGCCGGCGGCAAGCGGGCGGGCGGCGTTGGCCATAGGATTTCGCGTCCCGGGATCGGGTCAGAAGAATTCGAGCGCCACGCGGAACAGCTGCTCCACGCGCTTGATGCGATCGGCGAGGGCGAACAGCACCACCCGGTCGTGGGCGCGCACGACGAAATCGCCGCGCGGCAGCAGCACCTGCCCGTTGCGCACCACGGCGCCGATGCGCAGCCCATCCAGCAGGCTGAGATCGCGCAGCGGCTTGCCCACCAGCGGCGAGGTTTCCAGCGCCTCCGCCTCGATCATCTCGCCCGAGCCGTCGAGCAGCGCATGGACGCCACGGATGCGGCCGCGCCGCACATGCTGGAGCACCTTGGAAACCGTGATCTGGCGCGGGTTCACATGGGCGTCGATGCCGAGGCCACGGGCGAAGGTGGCGTAGCCCTGCTCGTTCAGCAGCGCCAGGATGCGCTTCGCCCCCACCTGCTTGGAGAGAAGGCAGGAGAGGATGTTGATCCGGTCGTCGTTGGTGAGGGCGATCATGGTGTCCGCCTCCCCCACCCCCGCCTCGTCGAGAATGGCGCGTTCCAGCGCGTCGCCATTGAGCACGACGGTGCGGCGCAGTTCCTCGGCGATGGTCTGCGAGCGCTCGCGGGAGGCCTCGATCAGCTTCACGCGGGCGGCGGCGTTGCGCTTCTCCAGCTCGGTCGCGACGTAGTAGCCGATATTGCCACCGCCTGCGATGACGATGCGCTGGGCCGGCACCTCGTCATGGCCGAACAGGGAGAGCGTGCGCTGCACGTGGTCGGCCTGCGCGACGAAATAGACGAGATCGCCGGTGAGGATCTGGTCGTTGGAGCGGGGCACGAAAGTGCGCCCGGCCCGGCTCACCGCGACGATGGTCGCCTGGATGTCCGGGAAAAGCTCGGTCAGCTGCTTCAGCGGCGTGTCCACCACCGGGCAGTCCTCGGTGCAGGAAACGCCGACGATCACCACCGCGCCGTCCGCGAAACTCACCGTGTCGGATGCGCCGGGCAGGGAAAGGCGGCGCAGCACCATCTCGCCCACCTCCACCTCGGGGGAGATGATGACGTCGATGGGCAGCTGGTCGCGGGAGAACAGGTCGCGCCATTCGGGGGCGAGATAGGTCTGGGCGCGGATGCGGGCGAGCTTGGTCGGCACGTTGAACAGGGCGTGGCCCACCTGGCAGGCCACCATGTTCACCTCGTCGTGGAGGGTCACGGCGATGAGCATGTCCGCCTGCTCAATGCCCGCGCGGGCGAGCACGTCCGGATGGGACCCCTGCCCCACCACGCCGCGCACGTCGAGCTGTTCCGTCACCATCTGGATGCGGCGCGGGGACGTGTCGATGATGGACACGTCGTTCTGCTCACCGGCGAGGCGCTCGGCGATGCCGAACCCCACCTGGCCCGCGCCGCAGATCACGACCTTCATGAACCCTCCCCCCGGCGTCCGGCCCCCGCAGGTCAGCGGACCGAACGCACCGATGCAGCCCCCTTTTCGGGCACCCCGTCAACCCGCCCCGGTCACGTCCGGGGACCTTCACCCTACGCCGAGAGCCTTAAGCTTTCGATGAAGGGCGGAGCGCTCCATGCCGACGAATTCGGCGGTGCGCGAGATGTTGCCGCCGAAGCGGTTGATCTGGGCGGCGAGATATTCGCGCTCGAACACCTCGCGCGCCTCACGCAGCGGCAGGCCCATCAGATGCTCGCCGCCATTGCCGTTGGGCAGGGTCGGCACCAGCGCGCCCACGTCCGGCGGCAGCATGGCGGCTGTGATGGTCGCCTCCGGATCGCCGCCGGCGAGAATGAGCAGGCGCTCCACATTGTTGCGCAGCTGGCGCACGTTGCCGGGCCAGTCGTGGGATTGCAGCACCGCCATGGCGTCCTCGCCGATGGGCCGGCGCGGCAGGCCGGTGGTCTGGGAGATGCTGTCGAGGAAGAAGTCCACGAGATCGGGAATGTCCTCGCGCCGCTCGGCGAGCGGGGGAACGCGGATCGGCACCACCGAGAGGCGGTGGTAGAGATCCTCGCGGAAGCGGCCCTTGGCAATCTCCTCCTCCAGGTTGCGCCCGGTGGAGGAGATGATGCGCACGTCCACCGTCACCTTGTCGTTGGAGCCGACGCGGGTGAAGGTCTGCTCCACGAGCACCCGCAGCACGCGGTTCTGCGTCTCCCGCGGCATGTCGGCGATCTCGTCGAGGAAGAGCGTGCCGCCGTGCGCCTCTTCGAGCGCCCCGCGCTTCTGCTCCCTGCCCTCCCCATCCGCGACGCCGAACAGCTCGAACTCCAGCCGCTCCGGCGTCATGGCCGCGGAATTCAGCACCACGAACGGTCCCTGCGCGCGCCCGGAGACGCTGTGAACGAGCCGCGCGGTGAGTTCCTTGCCCGAGCCGGAGGGGCCGACGATGAGGATACGGCTGTTGGTAGGGCCGACCCGTTCGATGGTGCCCTTGAGCTGCTGGATGGCGCTGGAGCGGCCGACGAGGATGCGCCCGTGCGGCGTGAGCTGCTTCAGCTCCTTCAGCTCGCGCTTGAGACGCAGGGTCTCCAGCGCCCGCTCTGTGACCATCACCAGCCGGTCGGCATTGAACGGCTTCTCGATGAAGTCGTAGGCACCGCGCTTGATGGCAGCGACCGCGGTCTCGATGTTGCCGTGGCCGGAGATCATCACCACCGGCAGGTCCGGGTGCTGCGACTTAATCTCGTTGAGCAGTTCCAGGCCATCGAGGCGGCTGCCCTGCAGCCAGATGTCGAGGAACACGAGATTCGGCCGCCGCGATGCGATGGCACCGAGCGCGCCGTCGGCATCCCGGGCGGTGCGGGCGGAATAGCCCTCGTCCTCCAGAATGCCGGCGACCAGCTCGCCGATATCGGCCTCGTCGTCGACGATGAGGATGTCCATGGCCATGGATCAGGCCCTCCCTGCTTGAGGGACCGGTTGCGCCCCGCCCGCGCCGGCCGGTGGTAGACCATCCGCCCGCATCCGGAGCCTGATCCAGGCGCCGCGACCCTCGGGCGAATCGTTGAGTTCAATGCCGCCGCCGTGCTCTTCCATGATCTTGCCGACGATGGCGAGGCCGAGCCCCGTACCCTTCTCGCGCGTGGTCACATAAGGCTCCAGCAGGCGGCTGCGTTTTTCGCGCGGTAGGCCCGCGCCGTTGTCGATGACGTCGATCAGGAGATCCTCCCCCGCCGCGGAGACGCGGACGCGGATGCGGCCCTTGCCGCGCTCGGCGTCCGGGACAGCCTCGATGGCTTCCGCGGCGTTCTTGAGAATGTTGGTGAGTGCCTGGCTGATGAGCCGGCGATCGAAGCGGGCCGGCTGAGCTGCCGGCAGCTCGGCCTCGAAGGTGACGTCGGGGTGCCCGACCCGCATGAGGAATACCGCCTGCCGGACCGTCTCGGCGAGATCCTGCGCATCCACCACGGGCTTGGGCATGCGGGCGAAGGAGGAGAACTCGTCCACCATGCGGCCGATGTCTCCCACCTGCCGGATGATGGTGTCCGTGCACTGGTCGAACACATCGCGATCCTGGGTGATGTGGCGTCCGTATTTGCGCTTCAGCCGCTCGGCGGACAGCTGGATGGGGGTAAGCGGGTTCTTGATCTCGTGGGCGATGCGCCGCGCCACGTCCGCCCATGCCGAGGTGCGTTGGGCGGTGATGAGGGCGGTGATGTCGTCGAGCGTCACCACCCAGCCGTGCGCCTCGGCTCCCGACTGCTCGGTGGTGACGCGCATGGCGAAGATGCGCTCGCGACCGTCGCGCTGGACCGTGATGTTGCCCTGCACCGCCCGCTGCCCGGCGCCCCGCGCCTCCTCCAGCAGTGAGGCCGTCTCCGGCACCACCTCGGCGAGCGGGCGGCCGAGGCCCTCGGCCTCGGTGACGCCGAGAAGGCGTTCGGCGGAAAGGTTGAGGATGGTGACGCGGGCCTCGGCATCAAGGCCGATCACGCCCGCGCCGACGCCTGACAGCACGGCCTCGGTGAAGCGGCGGCGGCTGTCCATCTGGTCGCGGGCGCTGACCAGGGCGTTGCGCTGCGTCTTCAGCTCGCCGGTCATCTTGTTGAAGGTCTCGCCGAGGGTGGCGAGGTCGCCTTCCGCACGGTTCACCGGCACCTGGATGTCGAGATTGCCCTTGGCCACGCGATCCGCCGCCCACATCAGCCGGCGGATGGGCGCAACCAGCCATTTGGAGAAGGTCACGCCGAGCCACACCGCCGACAGGAGCACGATCAGCGTCACGATCGAATACATGGCGGCGAAGGCAAGCTGCACGCTGAACCGCCTTTGCTCCAGCGCACGGTAGTCCGCGAGCGTGTCGCTCGTCACCTTCAGGTAGCCCAGCACGCGCGGATCGATGGGGCGGGCCACGTAGAGGAAGAGATCGTCGAAGCCGGTGAGCGGCACCACGGCGCCCACATAGTCGGCATCCACATAGATGATGGGCTGCTCGGCCGTGGCCTCGTTGATGGCGATGTTGGCGGGGACGAGGTATTCCCGGCCCGTCCGCAGGTTCGCCCGCTCCACCACGGAGAGGTCGCGGTGGATGATCTGGGCACCCGGCACGTTGCGCAGGGCCGCCTGGGCCGTCAGCACCTGGCGGAACTTTTCGATGTCCGTGTCGTAGAGGGTCTTCTGCTGCGACAGGTCGTTGGCCATGGCCAGCGCGTCGCCGCGGATGGAGAGCGCGTGCTCGCGCACATAGGTCTGCGCCACCGAGGAGGCTGAGCCGACGATCTCCTGCGTGCGCTCGGAGAAATAGCGGTCGAGGGTGCGGTCGAGGGTAAAGCTCGCCACCAGCGCCACCACCACGGCCGGCACCACGGCGACAATGGCGAACAGGCCGATGATGCGCACGTGGAGCCGCGAGGCGGCTCGGCCGCGCGCCCGCGCCTGCCAGATGCGCCAGACTTCCCGGCCGATGATGGCGAGCAGCGCGACCGCGGCGATTGCAGATGCCGCCAAGGCCTCGAGCGTCACCGTCGGCGTCGGCACGATGGAGGTGAGGCCCATGATGATGGCGAAGGTCGCCACCGCCAGAGCCAGCGACAGCACCACCACGACGGGCGCGAACAGGCGGGCGAACAGACTGCGCCGCGGCCTCACGTCTCTTGCGGCGTACCTGACCGGCTCATCGCTCATGTGTGCCTGACCGTCCCAACGCTACCGGCCGCGCGACGACTCGCGCAGTCCAGAGTGATGCAGTGGAACGACACTGGTGCAAAAATGTGACAGACGCATCCCCCTTCCACCGTATTTGCGGTGAGGGAGCAAAACGCAGGTAGCCGGGTCAACGAACGACCCGGCCTTTTCTGTCCATCCGAAAGATGAGGCCCCGCAAGAGTCCGTCCCCTGCGGCGGGGCGGCGCCCGGCCGCGATCGAATCAGCGCGCGGCGGGCAACGTGACCGGAATGAAGCCAAAATCCGACAGGGTCTTCTGGCCGGACGGGGAGAGGATGTACATGGCGAAGTCGGCGGCCGGCAGGGATGCCGTATTGGCGAGCGTCAGTCCGTATTCCGGCCCGACCGCGAGGTCGCGCGGCAGCGCCACCACCTTGTACCTGCCGGGTTCCGCCTTGCTCATCTCCTGAGTGCCTGAGCAGTAATAGATCGCCACGTCAGCGCTCTTGTCGCCGAGGGCCACGGCCAGCCGGTGGCGGCCGTTGAGCGGTCCGGTCGTGGCCGCGCCGCCGAAGACCTGCTGGGCCTTTCCGCTCAACGTGGCGAACGCGCCCGGCTGCTGCTTGTCGATCAGCGCGAACAGCTCCCACGTATAGTCGCCGCCCGGATCGGCCTTGGGCGTCGAGGTGGCGAGGCGGATGTCCGGCTTCAGCAAGGTCTCCACCAGCGTGTCGGACGCGAGTGCCGGGCCATCGGCCAGAGCGATGGCGCACAAAGCGTTGCGGGCGAACAGGACGCTGTCGCTGGCAAGGCCCTTGTCCGTCAGCGCCTGCGCGTGGGGCAGAGCGGCGGACGCGAAGATGTCGAAGGCGCCGCCGTTTTCGAGTTCTGTCCTGAGCACCCCGGACGGGCCCCATTTGGTGGAGACGTGATCCCTCGGGTGGCTCCGGCCATAGTCCGAGATCATCGCGTTGAAGGCGCCGGTGAGGCTGCCCGCCGCGACGAGGCGGATATCCTCCGCGCGGGACGTTGCGGCGGAAAGGCAAAGAAAAACAACGGCGCAAATGCGGGCGCGCATGGCAAGGCTCCGAAATGAACAAGCGAATGAGCTATATTCATTCGGATATATCGTGGCCGTCAATAAACCCCGCGGATGGGACACCCGCGGGGCGTGTGCGTCGTCTCAAGACGTGGGGGTCACCGCGACGTGCGGATCACCTGGATATCGAGATCGCGAATCTTTTTGCGCAACGTGTTGCGGTTGAGCCCAAGCAGTTCCGCCGCCTTGATCTGGTTGCCGCGGGTGGCGGCGAGCGCTGCGGACAGAAGCGGATATTCCACGTCCTTCAAGATGCGGTGATAGAGGCCCGGCGGGGGCAGGTTCTCGCCGAAGCCGGAGAAATAGGTGTTGAGGTGGCGCTCGACCGAAGCGGCGAGCGTCGCATCCACCGGGCCTTCTTCCGACAGCATGTTCGGCATGGGCTCGGAGAGCTCCGCCTCGATGATGGCGGGGGTGATGACCTCCTGCGGATAGAGCGCGGCGAGGCGGCGGACGAGGTTTTCCAGCTCGCGCACGTTGCCGGGCCAGCGATAGCGCTTCAGCCGGTCAAGGGCTGCGGTGTCGATCTGCTTGGCCGGCAGGCCTTCCCGCTCCGCTTGGAGGAAGAAGTGGCGGACGAGGTCCGGCACGTCCTCCGAGCGCTCGCGCAGCGGCGGCAGGCGCAGGGGCACCACGTTCAGGCGGAAGAACAGGTCTTCGCGGAACAGGCCCTGCTGGATCAGCGTGCGCAGATCCTTGTTGGTGGCGGCGATGATGCGCACGTCGGTCTTGATGGGCGTGCGCCCGCCCACCGTCGTGTATTCGCCCTGCTGGAGCACGCGCAGCAGGCGGGTCTGCGCCTCCATCGGCATGTCGCCGATCTCGTCGAGGAACAGCGTGCCGCCCTCCGCCTGCTCGAAGCGGCCGGGATTACGGGTGGTGGCGCCGGTGAAAGAACCCTTCTCGTGGCCGAACAGCTCGCTCTCGATGAGGTCGCGCGGGATCGCCGCCATGTTGATGGCGACGAACGGCCCGGTGCGGCGCTTGCCGTAGTCGTGCAGCGCGCGGGCCACCAGCTCCTTGCCCGTGCCGCTCTCGCCCGCGATCATCACGGTGAGGTCAGTCTGCATCAGGCGGGCGAGGAGGCGGTAGATCTCCTGCATGGCGGGCGAGCGGCCCACCAGCGGGATGTTGTCCTGCTCCTCGGGGGCGTGGTGGTGACCGTCCCCCTTCTTGGGCTCCGACAAGGCGCGCCCGACGATGGAGATCAGCTCCTTCAGGTCGAAGGGCTTGGGCAGATATTCATAGGCCCCGCGCTCGGAGGCGCGGATGGCGGTCATGAAGGTGTTCTGCGCGCTCATGACGATGACCGGCAGATCCGGCCGCGCCTTCTTGATGCGCGGCAGGAGGTCGAAGGCGTTCTCGTCGGGCATCACCACGTCGGTGATGACGAGATCGCCATCGCCCTGGCTCACCCAGCGCCACAGCGTGGCGGCGTTGCCGCAGGAACGCACCTCATATCCCGCGCGCGAGAGCGCCTGGTTGAGCACGGTGCGGATCGCGGCATCGTCGTCGGCGACCAGGATGCTTCCGGATGGCATCGACACCTCAATTGTCCTCTCGAACAGGGCTCTTGCCGCGATACATGGGCAGGAGCACGCGGAACGTGGTGCGGCGGGGCTGGCTGTCGCATTCGACGATGCCGCCGTGGTCGCCGATGATCTTCGCCACCAAAGCAAGACCGAGGCCAGAGCCGGTAGGCTTGGTGGTCACGAACGGGTCGAACAGGTGGGGCACGAGGTCGTCCGGCACGCCCTTGCCGTTGTCCCGCACGCAGAACTCAAGCGGCAGGCTGACGCGCGTGGAGGCGCCCGGCACCATCAGCCGCACGCCGGGGCGGAAAGCGGTGGAGAGCAGAATCTCGCCATCCTGATCGCTGTCGATAGCTTCCGCCGCATTCTTCACCAGGTTCAGGAACACCTGGATGAGCTGGTCGCGGTTGGCGAGCACCGGCGGCAAGGAGGGGTCGTATTCCTCCACAAAGCGGATATGGCGGGCAAAGCCCGAGGCCGCGAGCGTGCGGACATGCTCCAGAACCGCATGGATGTTCACCGGCTCGCGCTCCACCGGGCGCTCGTCGGAGAACACCTCCATCCGGTCCACCAGCTTCACGATGCGGTCCGCCTCGTCGCAGATCAGGCGGGTGAGCGCCCGGTCCTCGTCGTCGGCGGACTGTTCCAGAAGCTGCGCCGCGCCGCGGATGCCGGAGAGCGGGTTCTTGATCTCGTGGGCCAGCATGGAAGCCAGCGCGCTCACCGAGCGGGCGGCTCCGCGGTGGGTGAGCTGACGGTCCATCTTGTCGGCGATGGTGCGCTCCTGGAGCATCACCACCACATGGTCCGGCTGCTCGTTCACCGGCGCCACGTGGATGTCCACGATGCGCTCGCCGCCATTGCGGGGCGTGCCGAGGTCCACCCGATATTCGTTCACCGGCGCGCCGCGCTGGCGCACCTGATCGATGAGGCCGAGGAGCGGCGTGCCGAACGGCACGAACTCGGTCAGGGGACGCCGGCGCAGCAGCGGCGCGCTGACCTCGAAGAAGGCTTCAGCCGCCACATTGGCCTCCACCACATGGCCGTTGCCGGCGATGGTGAACAGCGGATGCGGCACGGCATCGAGAATGGCGCGCGTCATGCCGGGCTCGGCGTTGCCGGCCTTGGCGACAGGGTGAACGGGCGGGCTGACGGCTTCCTGCGCCGCCTCCATCTTCGCCGCCTCGTTGGCAGCCTCCTTGCTCGCAGCCTTGGTCGCGGCCTTCGAACTGCCCTTGGCCTTTTTTTCCATCTTCCGTGTGTCTTGCTTTCTGGCTTCGGCCGTCATGCCGCAGCCCTCCACATGAGTTCGTCGTAGGCCGCCGTGATCCCAGCCTTCACGCGGCCGGGCTCGTCGAGCACCAGCAGCGCCTTGCGCCAGCGCTCCACGAAGGCGGCGCGTGCGTTCCCCTGCCCTGTTGCCGCGGCATCGAGCGCCCAGCCGATATGCTTGCGCGCCTGCCGGACGCCGAGGGCCGTGCCATAGAGCGAGAGCCAGCCCTCGTAGAGCTCCAGCAGGATGTCCCGCTGCAGATCGAGGGAGGGATCCTCCTCGACCATGCGGCCGGCGAGCACCTGCGCCACCCGGCCCGGGAACCAGGGCCGGCCCTGCGCGCCACGGCCGATCATGAGTCCATCAGCACCGGATGCCGCGAGAATGGCCGGTCCATCGGAAAGGCTCGTCACGTCGCCGTTGGCGATCACAGGGATCGATACGGCATCCTTGACCGCGCGGATGGCGTTCCAGTCCGCCCGGCCGGTGTAGAACTGGCAGCGGGTGCGGCCGTGGATCGTCACCATGGAAAGCCCGCACGCCTCGGCCATTTCGGCGAGAGCCACGGCGGTGGGCGAGCCATCGTCCCAGCCGAGGCGGGTCTTCACCGTGACCGGAACGCTGACCGCCCCGCGCACCTCCTCGAAGATGGCGCGCGCCAGAGGCAGGTCGCGCAGCAGGGCCGCGCCGGCGGCGCCGGTGGTCACGCGCTTGGCGGGGCAGCCCATGTTGATGTCAACGAGCCCGGCACCGGCGGCCTCTGCCACGCGCGCGGCCTCGCCCATGAGTCGCGGATCGTTGCCGGCGATCTGGACGGCGTGAAACGACACGCCCTCCCCTTCGGCGCGCAGCAGCATCTCGGGATGGCCCTCGAGAAGCGCCTCGCTGGCCAGCATTTCTGATATGACGAGCCCCGCGCCATGGCGGACAGCCATCCGCCGCACCGGCGCATCGGTGATTCCCGCCATGGGGGCGAGGATGACCGGATTGGGCAGGGTCACGGCGCCGAGGCGCAACGCCGGAATGGACAATGGGACAGTCTCTTGCACAGAATTTAGGCCAGCTGTGTTCTGCCTACATCTTAGACAAATGTGCGCGGCACGCAAGGGCAGTGTGCGCACCGCTGCACCGCAGCATGTCCGGTCCCCACTCGCGCTGCCAGCCTGACCTGCCGCCTTCGTTCAAAAAGGAGGGTCGGCCGTGACCGGAACGTCGGCCACGAACTGCGTGGCGATCGTGGTGGCTGCCGGGCGCGGAAGCCGCGCGGGCGGGCCTTTGCCGAAGCAGTACCAGCAAATGGGCGGCGAGCCGGTGCTGCGCCGCACGCTCCGCCTTTTTTGCGAGCATCCGGCCGTCGCGGCCGTGCTTGCGGTCATCCATAGCGATGATTCAGGCCTCTTTGCGGACGCCGCGGAAGGCCTGCCCAAGATTCTGGCACCGGTTTCCGGTGGCACGACGCGTCAGGACTCGGTGCGCGCGGGACTCGAGGCGCTGGCCGGCGTCGATGCGCCGGCGGTCGTGCTGGTGCATGACGCCGCCCGCCCCTATGCGACGCCCGATCTCATCAGCCGGGCCATTGCAGCGGCAGGGGACGGCGATGCCGCGATCCCGGTGCTTGCCGTGACCGATACGGTGAAGCGCGTCGATGCGACCGGCGTCGTGGCGGAGACGCTGGACCGCGCGGTGCTGCGGGCGGTCCAGACGCCCCAGGCCTTCCGCTATGCCCCGCTTGTCGCCGCCCATCGGGCGGCGGCGGACAGCGGCGTCACGACACTGACTGACGACGCCTCGGTGATGGAATGGGCCGGGCACAGGGTCGCGACCTTTGCCGGAGAGACAGGGAACATCAAATTGACCACAGCCGAAGACATGTCCCGCGCCGCCGCGGCCTTCGCCGAACTCCCGGACGTGCGCACCGGCACCGGCTTCGACGTCCATGCCTTCGGTCCCGGCGACCATGTGATGCTCGGCGGCGTCGTGGTGCCCCACGGTTTCGGGCTGGTCGGCCATTCGGATGCCGACGTGGGTCTCCACGCCCTCACCGACGCCCTGCTGGGGGCGCTCTGCGACGGCGACATCGGCGCCCATTTCCCGCCCTCGGACCCGCAATGGAAAGGCGCGTCCTCCGACCGCTTCCTCGCCCATGCGGTGGACAAGGTGAAGACGCGCGGCGGGCGTATCGCCCATCTCGATCTCACCCTCATCTGCGAGGCGCCGAAGGTCGGCCCCCATCGTGATGCCATCCGTGCCGAGATCGCGCGCATTACCGGCGTTCCGGTCGCCCGCATCTCGGTGAAGGCCACCACCACGGAGAAGCTCGGCTTCACCGGCCGGCGCGAGGGCATCGCCGCCATGGCCAGCGCCACCATCCGCCTGCCGGCGGGAGAGGAGATCTGACGATGGACGAGGAAACCTACGCCCGCGCCGTCGCCGTCCTCGACGCCTTCCGCGCCCGCGGCTGGACGCTGGCAACGGCGGAATCCTGCACCGGCGGCCTCGTGGCCGGCGCCCTCACCGAGGTGCCGGGATCGTCGGATGTGGTGGACCGCGGCTTCGTCACCTATTCCAACGCCGCCAAGATGGCGATGATCGGCGTGCCCGAAGCGACCCTTGCCGCCCACGGCGCCGTGAGCGAGGCAACCGCCCGCGCCATGGCCGAGGGCGCGCTGAAGGCGGCAGGCGTGGATGCCGCGGTGGCCATCACCGGCGTGGCCGGGCCGGGCGGAGGCTCGGCGGCCAAGCCCGTGGGCCTCGTCCACTTCGCCTGTGCCCGTCGTGACGGCAACGTCGTCCACCGAGAGAAGCGATTCGGCGAGATCGGCCGCGCAGAGGTCCGCCGGCTGTCGGTTCTCGAGGCCCTCGACCTGCTGCGCAGCGCAGCGTCCTGAAAACGAAAAAGCCGCCCGAAGGCGGCTTTTCTGTCCTGAAAGGCGATCGCCCGTCAGTTCTTGGTCACGACGCAATCGCCCCCCTGCGCGCGCAGGGACTGACAGAGTTCGTTGGCCTGGTCGCGGCCGGCGAAGGGACCGACCTGGGCGCGGTAATAGATGCCCTTGTCGCCAAGGTCCGCCTTCTTGACCGTTGCCTTGTAGCTGCCGAGCAGGTTCGGATACTTGGCCTGCAGCGCCTTCCACGAGCCGAGCGCATCGCTCTCGGACCGCTGGGAAGCCACCTGCACCACATAGGTGCCGGCCGCCGTGGGCGCGGGAGACGTGCTTGCCGTCGCATCCGCAGGGGCGGAGGCGGGCACGGTGGTGACGGGATTGGGCTGGGGCAGCCCCACCGGGATCGGGTTCTGGCTCGGCGCATAGGCCGAGACGGCGCTGGAGGGCACGCCGGGCGTCACGCTGCCGTCGGCGCGCACCGTCATGGTGCGCACGCGCTTGGGCTCGGTGAGGTTCTGCGTCGCCTGCATGGGCTGCTGGGTCGCAGCCGGGGCGCTGTCCGCCGGGGCGCGGGCGGCAGACGTCACGTCCACCGGCTGCTCCTCGCGGGGCACCATCTTCTCGTTTCCGGCGGTCACGGGGCCGCCCACGCGGTCATAGATCGACTTCTGGGCGTCTGCCGTGGCCGGCGTCGTGGTCTTGGCCGGGGCGGAATCGGCCTTGATGACCGGCGGCGCGCTGGACGATGACATCAGGCCGGAGCGGCCCACGGCCATGTTGTAGGCGAACACGCCGGCAACACCCGCGACCAGGAGACCCACCAGCGAGACGCCGAGCAGAAGCGCGGTGCGACCACGGCGGCGGCGCGGCTCGGGCTCGTACATCTCATCGCCGTGGGGCGGCATGTAGCCGTCATCGGCATATTCGGGATCGTAGCGGTCGTCGTAGTCGTCGTAATCGTAGTCTTCGTCACGGCGCGCAGCGGAATAGGCGTAGCCCGCCTCGTCCGTCTCGTCGTCGTAGCGCGCCGCCTGCTGGGCCGGCTGGCCGGAGGCGGGACGACGGTCGTCCGGGTAACGCGCGTCCTGGCGATATCCCTGGGCATCCGCCCGGCCATAGGCCTGCTGCGCCTGCGGGGCCTGACCCTGCCCGTAGCCGGCGGCCCGCGCGCGCGGATCGGCGTTCCGGGGATCGGGCTGGCGAGGATCGGGCTGGCGCGGATCGTCTACGCCGTCGTCATAGTCGTCGTCGTAATCGTCATAATCCTGAACCGGCGGCTGCTGCGGCGGCACGGCGCGGGCAGCGGCGGCATCGCGGGCGAGCGAGCCGTAACCCAGGCGAACGTCAGCCGCGCGCGGGTCCGCCGTGCGGGGCGCCGGGGCGTAGGACGGGGCCGGCTGGGCATAGCCGGACTGCCCATAGCCCTGCGGGGCGCGGGACTGGGGCTCCGGCGCA
>NZ_JAYRPE010000046.1:0-45918 GCF_041911315.1 Xanthobacter sp.
CCTGAAGATTCCCGGCACGCACAACGGCATGGCTGCGCTGCAGGCGAAGGCAGCCGGCTTCAATGCCCTCTATCTCTCCGGCGCCGCCATGACGGCGTCCATGGGCCTGCCGGACCTCGGCATCATCACCGTGGATGAAGTTGCCTTCTTCATCCGTCAGGTGGCCCGCGCGAGCGGCTTGCCGGTGCTGGTGGACGGCGACACCGGCTATGGCGAAGCGCTCAACGTGATGCACATGGTGCGCACTTTCGAGGATGCCGGCGTCGGGGCCGTCCACATCGAGGATCAGCTTCTTCCGAAGAAATGCGGCCACCTGAACGACAAGAAGCTGGCGGACGCCCGCGACATGGCCGCCAAGGTAGCCGCCGCCGCCAAAGCCCGGCGCCACCTCTACCTCATCGCGCGGACCGACGCGGCGGCCAGCGAGGGGCTCGACGGGGCGGTGGCCCGCGCCAAGCTTTACGTTGAAGCGGGAGCCGATGCCATCTTCCCCGAGGCGCTCAACGACGCGGAGATGTTCCGCGCATTCGCCAGCCGCCTGCCGGGCGTGCCGCTGCTCGCCAACATGACCGAGTTTGGCCGGCCCCCCTTCTTCACCGCTTCCGAGTTCGAGGCCATGGGCTATCGTCTGGTGATCTGGCCCGTGTCATCCCTGCGGGTGGCCAACAAGGCACAGGAAACGCTCTACGCGACGCTTGCGCGCGATGGCTCCACGCAGGCGATGGTCGGCGAAATGCAGACGCGGGCCGAACTCTACGATCTCATCGGCCTTAAGACCTTCGAGGCACTCGATGCGTCGATCGTTGCAACCGTGGTTCCGACGCTCGCGGCAGAGTGACATCAACGGGTCAGGTTTCAGAGCGCCCGGGAGCCGCGATGCAGACGATGCCACATTGTGGCATTTTCGCAGCAACTCGGGCGCTTTCTGTCTTTATCGTGGCGAGCCATTGACGCACCGCAAAATCTATCCGTATCGTTAAAGCGACGGTTCCCGAAAGGGATCAAAAGGGAACACGGTGATTCGGTGAGTCCGAAAATGCCGTGGCTGCCCCCGCAACTGTAAGCGGCGAGTCCTCTGCCATCAGCCACTGGGTCGCGAGATCTGGGAAGGCGGCAGACGGGCGGTGACCCGTGAGCCAGGAGACCTGCCGTCGATCGTGGTCACACGCGAGCTCATTGGGCGGGGTGTCCTGGTGGCGGTTTTCCAGCCTTTCTCGGCCGGGCGACCTCGTTCGCGGTGACGGACCACCCGGGCCGCCGAGTGTCTTCATGTCGTCCGTTCTGCTGTCCCTCCCCCGCCGCCCCGGTCGGGCCACGGCTCTCGTTGCCTTCCTTTCCGTCGCATCCGCTCCGTGTGCCTTTGCCCAGACGGCGGACGACCAAAATGCCGGTGACCTGCCCACCCTCGTTGTCAGCGCCACCGGCATTCCGACGCCCGAGACCGAGGTGGCGAGTTCGGTCAGCATCGTCACCGCCGACGACATCGCCCGCGCCCAGCAGCGCACACTCCCGGACGTGCTGCAGTCCCTGCCCGGCCTCAACGTGGTGCAGACGGGCGGCCCCGGAGGGCAGACCTCGGTTTTCATCCGGGGCACAAACTCCAATCATGTGAAGGTGTTGATTGACGGCATTGACGCCGGAAATCCCTCCACGCCCAACGGCGCCTTCGACTTCGGGCAGCTCATGGCCTCCGATCTCGAGCGGGTGGAGGTGCTGCGCGGCCCGCAGTCCGGCCTTTATGGCTCGGACGCCATCGGCGGCGTCATTGCGGTCACCACAAAGAAAGGCGAAGGCCCGCCCAAGGTCACGGCCTATGTGGAGGGCGGAGCGCTCGGCACCTTCAACCAGTATGCAGGCCTGTCCGGCTCGACCGAAAAACTGTCGTATTCGTTCAACGTCACCCACTTCTCGTCCACCGACATTCCGGTGACGCCCCAGAACATCGCGCCCCCCTTCTGGCCGCTCAATCCCAACGCTTACGAAAACTGGACGTATTCGACGCGTCTCGACTGGCAGGCGGCGGACAATTTCGCGGTCAACTTCGTTGCGCGCTACATCGACTCGAGCCTCGCCTTCACGCCGGACACCTATCCCCCGCCCACCTATTCCGGCGTGCCGGCCGCGCAGCGTTCCACGTCCTATGCCAGCATGTTCTTCACCAAGGGCGAAGGGGTGTGGAAGGCTTTCGATGATCGCCTCATAACCACCTTCGGTGTGAGCGAGCTTTCCACGTCCAATCCCACCGTCGGGCCGAACACGTCAGTGAACGGCATCTATGAGGGCGATCGGCAGATCTATTACCTGCGGTCCAACTACGCCTTCGCGCCGGGACAGAACCTGCTGGTGGGTGCTGAGCGGCGCAACGAGAGCATGACCTCCGCCACCGCCTACACATCCATCGACGCCGCGACAGGCGACACGGGCGTGTATGCGGAGTATCAGGGCAATCTCTGGAACCGGCTCTTCTTTGCCGCCAACGCGCGCTACGACAGCGACGACAGCTTCGGCGACCACACCACCTTCCGTCTCGCCCCTGCTCTTCTGTTCGACGAGACCGGCACCAAGCTGAAAGCGAGCTACGGTACGGGCTTCAAGGCGCCAACCCTCTACCAGCTCTATGCGCCCTATTACGGCAACCAGAACCTGCTGCCGGAAGAAAGCACCGGATGGGATGCAGGCTTTGAGCAGAAAGCATTCGGGGATCGGGTGCTGTTCGGTGTGACCTACTTCCACAACAACATCACCAACCTCATCAGCTACGATCCGGTGACGTATCAGAACATCAACATTTCAAATGCCGTGTCGCAGGGTGTTGAGGCGTTCATCGCCGTCAAGGTCACCGACCGCATTGATGCGCGCGTGGACTATACCTACACCGACGTGGTCGGATATGTGCCCCCTGGCCTGCCGTTCGGCGCCGCCTGTGCGCCCATCGACGCGACGTCCTGCAATCCCCTGCGGCGGCCCAACAACAAGGTGAGCCTTACCCTCGGCTGGCGGCCGACCGACGAACTCGACCTCACGGCGAGCCTCGTCTACGCGTCCTCCTGGTGGGACATCGTGCGTCTCACCTCGAACTACATCGACCAGCCCGGCTATACGGTGGTCAACGTTGCCGCCAACTATAAGTTGAACGCCAACGCCACGCTTTTTGGGCGCATCGACAACCTGTTCGACCAGACCTACGAAAATCCCAACGGCTTCCTTGCTCCCGGCTTCGGCGCCTATGGCGGTGTGAAGCTCACATGGTGAGGGAAGCTGCGAGGCGCCTTGCGAGCGTGCTCGTCGCCGTATGGCAGCTTCTGCTGGCGCAGGGGGCGTTTGCCGAAGCGGGGCGCACAGCCGCCCCGCTTCGCGTCGTCTCGCTCAACCTGTGCGCGGATGAACTGGTGTTGCGCCTTGCCGATCCGGGACAGGTCGCATCCGTCACGTTTCTCGCCCGCGACCCCCGCGCCTCTAACGTCGCGGACCTTGCCCGCACCGTGCCGATGAACCGGGGTTTAGCCGAGGAGATCGTCCCCCTGAAACCGGATCTGGTCATTGTCGGGGCCTATACCACGCGGACCACCACGGCCATGCTGCGCCGGCTTGGCTTCGAGGTGCTGGAACTGGATATTCCCCGAACTCTTGGCGCGGCGTATGCCCAGATCCGTATGGTGGCCGCGCGGCTTGGCGTGCCGGAGCGGGGCGAACAGATGGTGCGGGAGATGGAGGTCGGGTTCGCCCGGCTGCCGGCCGTCGCAGCGAGCCACCCCACAGCGGTGGTCCTGCGGCCCAATGGCTTCACGGCCGGCCGGGGCTCGATCTCTGACGAGGTGATGCAGAAGGCCGGTCTATCGAACCTTGCCGCCCGCCTGTCCACCGACAGGAAGGGACAACTGACACTTGAGGAGATCGTGCGCGCGAACCCCGACCTCCTCATCATCAATGCGGAGAAAGATGCGCCCCCCTCTCTCGCCGATGGGCTCCTGCACCACCCGGTATTGGCCGCATTTGCAACCACCGGACGGTCCGTCGCGCTGCCGCCCCGGCTTTGGACGTGTGCCGGTCCCGCGCTCACCGAGGCCGCGGCGCGTCTCGCCACCGCCCGGCTGCGCCTTTCCGGTGCCGGGGCGTCTGGAGAAGATCGGCCGGCCGCTCACCTCGGCGGGGGCACCCTACGTTGATGTCCAAACGCCGCATTCTGCTCCGGCGCGACGCAGTGGTGATCGCCATGGTCCACGACCTTCCGGCCACCGCCCGCTTCTGTGATCGGGTCGCCTTGATGAAGGATGGGGCTCTTATCGCCGAAGGTGCCCCAAGGCCGGTGCTGGACGAAGAACGGATCGCAGAGGCGTTGTGGGCCGATGGCGTGCGGTTCGAACATGCGGGCGAGAGTGTCGTCCTGCCATGGTCCCGACCCGGGCGCGAAAACAGCAGGCAGGAGGCCAGCCAGCATGAGCGATAACGTCTTCGACGCGACCGCGGCACATATCCGGGACCCATATTGCGGCTTCAGCCTCGGCATTTTCGGGGCCATCGCGGAATTCATGCGAGACCCCGCCGAGGCGGCGGAGGTGCGGGAGGAGCCCGATAGCCTTTCGGTACTGACGGCTCGCGGCGGGCTGCGCTTTCACGACCATCCGCAAGCCGTCCTCGTCGACTATCGCATGCCTTCGCGCCATGCCGAGCGCCGGATTCCGGCTCGCGCCGTGTGCCTGCCCACCACCTTGGCCGGCCGCGCTGGCCGCGGCGTTCTCACCGAGGTGGGGACCGATGCCGATGCCCTCCGGGAAGAGGATCGCGATGCCGTTCTGTTCGACCTCGGCATTGGACTTGGGTCCGTCGAGGCGTGCATACGGACCGGTGCTCCGGACCTCCTGGCGATCCTGCGCGCTGGGGAGGGCCGTCCGGTTTTCGAGGTTCCCGGCCTCATGCCCGCCTTGGTCGCGCACGGGCCGCACCGCGTGTTCATCTCAGCGCTCGCGCGCATTGAAGTTTTCTCGCCCATCCCGCCGCCCGACGGCCGGAGCCCCGACGGCCCGCACACGCACGTTCTGCCGAGGCTTCTGGCACACCAGCGCACCCACGCCGCCAATGTTCCAATCCCCGAGGGGTGGGTGCCGTGCTTCTCCATCCACCCTCCTGCCGCTCCGGATGCGGATGCGGTCGCTGACACCGAGACTGGCGCTTGCTTCTAAAGGTTCTCGGTAAAGCGTAGCGCCGCCCGCTGCGCTGGCGCAGTTGACCAATTCCGCAAGCGGGAGGCCGAGGGGGGCCGTCGGCGAGACATTCTGCCTGACCGCCTCGGACGCAATCCGAGCCACGGCTCCCTGACGATCAATGCGGCGCAGGAACGTCTGCGTTCACGTTCTGCCCCTTCCGACGGTTCCGGGCTCTCCAGAAGCCGGATTTTAGTTTAGTGAAGGAGGCCAATCCGTGTGCGCTCCAAGTGCACACGGCACGGCGAAATGTTATCCAGTTACCAAATAATGCTTAAAAATCAGAACATTGTACTCTCCGTGGCGCCCATGATGGATTGGACGGATCGGCATTGCCGGGCCTTCCACCGCACCTTCTCGCGCCATGCGCTGCTCTATACGGAGATGGTGACGGCACCGGCCGTGATCCATGGCGACCGGGCGCGGCTGCTCGGGTTTTCGGAGGTCGAGCATCCGGTGGCCGTGCAACTCGGCGGCAGTGATCCGGCGCTTTTGGCGCAGGCGGCGCGCATCTGCGCCGATTTCGGCTATGACGAGATCAACCTCAACGTGGGCTGCCCCTCCGACCGGGTTCAGGGCGGCAATTTCGGCGCCTGCCTCATGCGGGAGCCGCAGGTGGTGGCCGAGTGCGTCGCCGCCATGAAGGGCGCCGTATCCCTCCCCGTCACCGTGAAATGCCGCATCGGCGTGGACGACCAGGACCCCGAGGAAGCTCTCGACACCCTGGCCGACGCCGTGCTGGCGGCCGGTTGCGACGGGCTCATCGTCCATGCCCGCAAGGCGTGGCTGAACGGCCTTTCCCCGCGCGAGAACCGGGACATCCCGCCCCTCGACTATGACCGCGTGCGCCGCCTCAAGGCCCGCCTGCCGCACGTTCCGGTGGCCCTCAACGGAGGCCTCGAAAGCCTCGCGCAGGGACTCGCCGAGGCGGACGGGCTCGACGGCATTATGTTCGGCCGCGCCGCCTATCACACGCCGGAACTGCTGGCGGATGTGGACCCCACCCTCCACGGCGTCCCGGCCCCGCACGAGGATACGTTCGCGGCCATCGAGGCGTTCGAGCCCTATATCGCCCGCCACCTCGAAGCCGGCGGCCGGCTGTCCGACATCACCCGCCACATGCTCGGCCTGTTCGGCGGCAAGAAGGGCGCGCGCATCTTCCGCCGCCGCCTCTCCACCGAGGCCATCATCCCCGGCGCCGGGCTCGAGGTGCTGCGCGGCGCGGTGGACGAGGTGCGCCGCCGCGACCTGCAGGCGGCCTAACGAGGTGGCAATTCCTGCGGAGTTGCGTGAATAGCGCAGCTCTCGCCGGCGTCATGCGGCCGGCACAGTGGACATATGCCGAATTCCGGGCCACTCCTCGTCCTCTATCCGCCCGCAAGCCTTCGGTTCCGCTCATGTTTTCCAACGTTCCCGTGCAGGAGCTCGTCCTGCTCGTCGCCGCCATGCTGGCCGGTGGCCTGCTCACGGGCCTGCTCGCCGGCCTCTTCGGCATTGGCGGCGGCGGCGTCATCGTGCCGGTGCTGTACGAGGTCTTCGGCTTCCTCGGGGTGGACGACAGCGTGCGGATGCAATTGTGCGTCGGCACGTCCCTCGCCATCATCATCCCCACCGCCATGGCCTCCCACCGCACCCACATCGCCAAGGGCGCATCGCTGCCCGGCGTGCTGGCGAAATGGCGCATCCCGGCCATCATCGGCATCATAGCGGGCAGCGCCATCGCGGCGGTGGCGGCCGGCTGGGTGCTACAGGCGGTTTTCGTGGCGGTGGTGTCGCTGCTCGGCCTGAAGAGCCTCATCGGCCGCAACGACATCCGTATCTCCGACCACCTGCCCTCTTCCGCGGTGATGCGTTTCTACGGATTTTTCATCGGCCTCGCGTCGTCGCTGGTGGGCATCTCGGGTGGTGGCATCTCCACCAACATCCTGCTGCTCTACGGCGTGCCGATCCACGCCGCCGTTGCCACCTCGGCCGGCATCGGCGTCATCATCCCCATTCCGGGCGTGATCGGCTATGCCATCGCCGGCTGGCCGCACCTCTCCGAGCTGCCGCCGCTCTCGATCGGCTATGTCTCGGTGATCGGCTTCCTGTGCATCGCCCCGGTGGCGACGCTGGTGGCGCCTTATGGGGCGCGGCTCGCGCACCGGCTGAGCCGGCGCCATCTGGAGATCGGCTTCGGCCTGTTCCTGCTGCTGATCGGCGCGCGCTTCCTCATCGCCATCATAAAAGGCTGAGGCGGCGCCTCACCAGCGGTGGGTGAAGCCGGCGGTGATGCTCTTGTTCAGCGTCGAGCCGGTATCGGCCACGGAGGTAGTCACCGTGAGGTCCGGCGCGAGCTGCTGCTGGGCGCTCACGGTGGGCAGAAGCTGGGACGAATTGCTCGTCGCCTTGGTCGAGACGGCGAAGGTGGTGCCCATGTCTGTCAGCTTGAGGCTGAGCGACTTGTCCGTCTCCCACGCCTGCGATCCGGCCTTCACCTGATAGGTATCCGCCAACGTCGCGGCGAGGCCACTGGTCAGGGGAATGGTGCGCTCGAAGGTGGTGGCGAGCTTGCTCGCCGCATCGTTGGGATCGACTGAGACGTTCAACGTGCCCTTCTCCCACACCATCCAGTCCGGCAGGCGGGAGACGGTGACCTTCGCATAGGCGGTGCCGCCGAGGCCGTCCGCGCTCTGGCCAACGGTGGGCGCCACGCTCGATCCCGTGGCGGAGAGGTCGAGGCCGACCACCGCGCCATAGTCCTGCACGGGCGTCGAATAGGTGAGCGAGGTCGAGCCGTCGGCCTTCAGGGCCGTCTTCGCCTCCGTCCCATCGGCAAGCGCCGGCGCGGCGGCGAAGAACGGAGAAAGCAGCGCCGGCAGAATCGCGGAGCGCGTGAGGGGGCGGCGGATCGCCATGGGTCTCGACCTCCCGGGGCAGAGGGTGGGGCACCGGAACGGGGACCGCGCACGCGGCTACCGTTCCTCTCAGCTTGCTTGGTCGAGGATGGATGGGGAGAAGTTAAGGCGGAATTGTTGCACTGCGGCGTCGTCCCCATCATGCGCGCGCCGCATGGCTTTTGCGCCACACGCGCGCCGGGCCGCCTTGCCGCCGGGCCAGCCGCGTCCTAATCCCCCGCGCGGGAGGATGATAATGACACAGCCGGATCTTTCGAGCGCAACCCTCGATCTGCTCACCCGCATTGCCGGGGCGCTGGAGCGCCTGGCGCCGCCTGCGGTACCCACACCGGATTTCGAGGCGGCCGACGCCTTCGTCTGGCACACCGACCCGATCCGCTTCGAGCCAGTGCCGCGGGTGAACCGGGTGGAGATGGACCTCTTGCAGGGCATCGACCGGGTGCGCGACCAGCTCGTGGAGAACACCGAGCGCTTCGCCCGCGGCCTGCCGGCCAACAATGCGCTGCTCTGGGGGGCGCGCGGCATGGGGAAAAGCTCGCTGGTGAAGGCCTCCCACGCCGCCATCAACCGGTCTCTGGCCGATGATGGCGCGCGCCTGAAGCTGGTGGAGATTCACCGCGAGGACATCGAGACCCTGCCGGCCCTGATGGGGCTGGTGCGCGGCTCCCATCACCGCTTCATCGTCTTCTGCGACGACCTCTCGTTCGATTCCGACGATACGTCTTACAAGTCGCTGAAGGCGGTGCTGGAAGGCGGCATCGAGGGGCGGCCGGACAATGTGATCTTCTACGCCACGTCCAATCGTCGCCACCTGCTGCCGCGCGACATGATGGACAATGAGCGCTCAACTGCCATCAATCCCGGCGAGGCCGTGGAGGAGAAGGTCTCCCTCTCCGACCGGTTCGGCCTGTGGCTCGGCTTCCACAAGTGCAGCCAGGACGAATACCTCGCCATGGTCGCCGCCTATGTGGAGCACCACGGCATTCCGGCGACGGAGGAGGAGTGGCGGCCGAAGGCGCTCGAATGGGCCACCACCCGTGGCGCCCGCTCCGGCCGCACCGCCTACCAGTTCGTGCAGGACCTCGCCGGACGGCTGGGCGTGGCGCTGAAGGCGGCGTAAGGCGGCGGCCTGCGTCGGACGACCTCTGCCGTGCCCCCTCTCCCCTCGCGGGAGAGGGCTGGGGCGAAGGGTATGGCGCCCTTTGTCCCAACACTTCCCTGAACCGACCATCCCCTCACCCCCCACCCCCTCTCCCGCAAGGGGCGAGGGGAGATCTTGGAGGGAAGGGAGATCTTGGCCTCACCCCTCGGCGATGACCGCCAGGAATTGCTGGCCATAGCGCATCAGCTTGGCCTCGCCGATGCCGGAGATCATGCCCAGCGCCTTCATGGAGGTGGGCTTCAGTTCGGCGATGGCCATCAAGGTGGTGTCGTGGAAGATGACGTAGGGCGGCACGCCCTGCGCCCTAGCCAGCTCCAGCCTGAGCTTCTTCAATTTCTGGAACAGGGCCTCGTCCGCCGGATCGGCCAGAGCGGCGGAGGGGCCGCGCCCGCCGCCGGTGACGCGGGCGGCGCGGGGGCGCGCCTCGGCCTTCAGCTCCACCCGCTCCTCGCCGCGCAGCACGGGGCGGCATTTCTCGGTGAGGCCGAGGCTGCCGTGGCCCTCCACATCCACCCAGAGATAGCCCATGGCCACCAGCTGGCGGACCACGGCCCGCCATTCATCGCGCGAGAAATTGCCGCCGATGCCGAAGGTGGAGAGCTTGTCGTGGCCGAACTTGGTCACCTTGTCGTTGGCCTCGCCGCGCAGCACGTCGATGACATGGCCGGCGCCGAACCGCTCCCCGGTGCGGTAGACGCAGGAGAGCAGCTTCTGCGCGGCCTCGGTGCCGTCGAAGGTGCGGGGCGGATCGAGGCAGGTATCGCAATTGCCGCACGGTTGCGGCAGGTCTTCCTCGAAATATTTCAGCAGCACCTGCCGCCGGCAGGAGGCGGTCTCGGCGAGCCCCAGCAGCGCATCGAGCTTGCTGCGCTCCACCCGCTTCCTTGCCTCGGGTGCATCCGAGCCGTCCACGAACTGGATCAGCTTGGCCACGTCCTCCACGCCGTACAGCAGCAGCGTCTCGGAGGGCAGGCCGTCGCGGCCGGCGCGGCCGGTTTCCTGATAATAGGCCTCGATGCTTTTCGGCAGGTCGAGATGGACGACGAAGCGCACGTCCGGCTTGTCGATGCCCATGCCGAAGGCGATGGTCGCCACCATCACCACGCCTTCCTCCTTCAGGAAGCGGTCCTGGTGGCGGGCGCGCGTGTCGGCGTCGAGGCCGGCATGATAGGGCAGCGCCGTGCGGCCCTCGGTGGAGAGCATCTCGGCGGTCGCCTCCACCTTCGCCCGGCTCATGCAATAGATGATGCCCGCCTCGCCATCATGGGCGTCGAGGAAGGCCTTCAGCTGCACGCGGGGATTGGCCTTCGGCGCGATGCGGTAGCGGATGTTCGGCCGGTCGAAGGAGGACAGGAACACCTGCCCCTCCTCCAGATTCAGCCGCTCCACGATCTCCCGGCGGGTCGGCCCGTCGGCCGTGGCGGTGAGCGCCATGCGCGGCACGCCGGGATAGCGCTCGTGCAGAATGGTGAGCTGGCGATATTCGGGCCGAAAATCGTGCCCCCACTGGGAGACGCAATGGGCCTCGTCGATGGCGAACAGAGAGATGCGCGCGCCGTCCAGCAGATGGAGGAAGCCGTCCGTCAGCAGCCGCTCGGGCGCCACGTAAAGGAGGTCGAGGTCGCCCATGGCGAGCGCCCGCTCCACCTGCCGCCCCTCGCCGGGGGCAAGCGACGAATTGAGCATGGCCGCCTTCACGCCGAGCTGGCGCAGCGCCTGCACCTGATCGTGCATCAGCGCGATCAGCGGCGAGACCACGATGCCCGTGCCCGGCCGCACCAGGGCCGGCACCTGATAACACAGGGATTTTCCGCCGCCCGTGGGCATGAGCACAAGGGCATCGCCCCCGGCGACCACATGCTCCACGATATCCCGCTGCCGCCCGCGGAACGCCTCGTAGCCAAAGACGTGGCGCAGGACCTCAAGCGGAGCGGAATCATGAAGGGTAGCGAGCATGGGGCCTTATAGCCCCCTGCCCTCGCCGGGCAATGCGGGATGGAGCCGCGCTTGCCTATCGACGCCCCGCCGCAAGCAGCAGGGCCGCACCGCCGACGAGGATGCCGGCGGACACGCGGTCCGCCACCAGCGTGAAGCGACCCTTCAGCGCGGCGCGCGCCTTGTCTGCCACCACCGCCCACAGCATGTCGCCCACCAGCGCGATGACCGCGAAGATCGCCGCCAGAAGCGCGATCTGCGGCACGGGATCAGCCGTGTTGGTGACGAATTGCGGTAGGAACGCCGCGTGGAACAGGAGCGTCTTGGGATTGGCGAAGGCCACCGCGAGCCCGCGTCCGAAGGCGGCATGGGCGGAAGGTGTGGGCGCGTCCACCGCCTTGCCGGCACTGCGCCACTGCATCACGGCGAGCCAAACGAGGTAGGCGGCGCCGGCATAGCGCACGAGATCGAAGTGGCGGGAGAAGGCTTCCACCACATAAGCGAGGCCCCCCGCAACCAGAGCCAATTGGGCGATAAGGCCCACATTGACGCCCATGGCGGTGAGAATGCCCGCCTGTCGCCCATGCTTGAGGCTGGTGCCGACGATGAGCGCCACGTTCGGCCCCGGCGTCGCCCCCAGGGCGATGCAGGCGAGCACGAACAGGGCGAGGCTTTCGGCCGAGATCATCACTTGCGCTCCTCCGGCCGAAGGCACCCGCTCGCGGGATCAGGCCTCCGGCGTGTCGTCTCCGGCGGCTTCCGCGCCGCCTTCGCCCGCCTCGCCCTCGGCGCCGGTGTCCTCGCTGATGTGCTCCACCGAGACCACGCGCTCGCCTTCCGCCGTGTCGAACACGATGACGCCCTGGCTGGCGCGGCCGACGATGCGGATGCCATCCACGGGGCAGCGGATGAGCTGGCCGCCGTCGGTGACGAGCATGATCTGGTCGGCATCCTCCACGGGGAAGGAGGCGACGAGCCGGCCGTTGCGCTCGTTCACCGCCATGGCGACGATGCCCTTACCGCCACGCCCGGTGACACGATATTCGTAGGACGAGGTGCGCTTGCCGTAGCCGTTCTCGGACACGGTAAGGATGAACTGCTCCTTCGCGCCCATCTCGGCGTAGCGCTCCTGGCTGAGCTGGCCGGAGCCGCTCGCGCCCTCCTCCTGCTCCACCTCGGCGCTCTCGCCCGCCTCGCCGCGCAGGGCGCGGCGCATCTTGATGTAGGCGAGCCGCTGCTCGGCATCGGCATCCACATGGCGGATGATGGCCATGGAGATGACGCTGTCGCCATCCTCCAGCCGGATGCCGCGCACGCCCACGCTGTCGCGGCCCTTGAACAGGCGCACCTCGGTGGCGGGGAAGCGGATGCAGGCGCCGGCCGCCGTGGTGAGGAGCACGTCGTCCTCCTCCGTGCACAGGCCGACATCCGCGATGGCCTCGCCCTCGGCGAGCTTCATGGCGATCTTGCCGTTGCGGTTCACCTGCTGGAAATCGGTGAGCGCATTGCGCCGCACAGTGCCGCCGGTGGTGGCGAACATGATCTGCAGGCGCTGGTTCTCGCCCTCGTCCTCCGGCAGGAGAACGACGGACGTGATGCGCTCGTCCTGCTCCAGCGGCAGGATGTTGATGAGGGCCTTGCCGCGGGCCTGCGGCGCCGCCAGCGGCAGGCGCCACACCTTCATCTTGTAGACCTGCCCCTTGGAGGAGAAGAACAGCACCGGCGCGTGGGTCGAGGCCACGAACAGGCGGGTGACGAAATCCTCGTCCCGCGTCTGCATGGCCGAGCGGCCCTTGCCGCCGCGCCGCTGCGCCCGATAGGTGGAGAGCGGCACGCGCTTGATGTAGCCGGCGTGGGAAACGGTGACGACCATTTCCTCGCGCTGGATCAGATCCTCGTCTTCCAGATCGCCGAAGCCCTCGACGATCTCGGTCTTCCGGGGCGTGCCGAACTCCGCCTTGATGGCGAGAAGCTCGTCCCGGATGATCGCCCGCATACGCGGCCGGCTGGCGAGGATTTCGAGATAATCGGCGATCTCGGCGGCGAGCTTGTCCAGCTCGTCGGCGATTTCATCGCGGCCGAGAGCGGTGAGCCGCTGGAGCCTGAGGTCGAGGATGGCGCGGGCCTGCACCTCGGAGAGACGATACGTGCCGTCTTCCTTCAGCTTGTGGCGCGGATCGGCGATGAGGGCGATGAGCGGCGCCATGTCCTTAGCCGGCCAGTCGCGGCCCATCAGGGATTCGCGGGCACTCGCCGGGTCCGGCGCGGTGCGGATGAGGCGGATCACCTCGTCGATGTTGGCGACGGCGATGGCGAGGCCCACCAACACGTGCGCCCGGTCGCGCGCCTTGCGCAGCAGGAATTTGGTGCGCCGGCTGATGACCTCCTCGCGGAAGGCGATGAAGGCGATCAGCACGTCGTGCAGGGTGAGCAGGCCCGGCTTGCCGCCGGAGAGCGCCACCATGTTCACGCCGAAGGAGGTCTGCAGCAGCGTGAGCCGGTAGAGGTTGTTCAGCACCACGTCGGCCTGGGCGTCGCGCTTGATCTCGATGACCACCCGCATGCCGTCGCGATCGCTCTCGTCGCGGATCTCGGAGATGCCCTCCACCCGCTTGTCGCGCACCAGCTCCGCGATCTTCTCGATCATCGTCGCCTTGTTCACCTGATAGGGAATCTCGGTGACGATGAGGGCTTCGCGGTCCTTGCGGATGTTCTCGATGGCGACTTTCGCGCGCATCAGGATGGAGCCGCGACCGGTGAGATAGGCCTGGCGGATGCCGGTGCGTCCGAGAATCAGCGCGCCGGTGGGGAAGTCCGGGCCGGGCAGCAGGTCGAGCAGCGCCTCGGGCTCCAGCAGCGGGTCGTCCAGCAGCGCGACGGTGACGTCGATGATCTCGCCGAGATTGTGCGGCGGGATGTTGGTGGCCATGCCGACCGCGATGCCGCCGGCACCATTGACCAGGAGGTTCGGGAACTTGGCCGGGAGAACGGTCGGCTCCCGCTCGGAATTGTCGTAATTCTCCTGGAAATCGAAGGTTTCCTTGTCGAGGTCATCGAGAAGGGTGTTGGTCACTTTCTCGAGGCGCACCTCGGTGTATCGCATGGCCGCCGGGGCATCGCCGTCCACCGAGCCGAAATTGCCCTGGCCGTCCACCAGCGGGAGCCGCATGGCGAAGGTCTGGGCCATGCGCACCAGCGCGTCATAGACCGACTGGTCGCCGTGGGGATGGTATTTACCGATCACGTCGCCGACCACGCGGGCCGACTTGCGGTACTGCTTGTTCCACTCGTACCCGTTCTCGTGCATGGAGAACAGGATGCGCCGATGCACGGGCTTGAGGCCGTCGCGCACGTCGGGCAGGGCCCGGGCGACGATGACGCTCATGGCATAATCGAGATAGGAGCGGGACAGCTCCTCCGTGATGGAAACGGGCCGGATGTCGGACGGCGGCTCGCCACCAGTCTTCGGCGTTTCGGAATCGGCCAAAAGTCAGCACTCGCATGGATTGGTGAGGTGCTTCCTTCTATCCGATTCACCCCTGCGACGCCAGCAAAACCCCTCTGGCGGACGTAAATTTATACTATACAAATCAATGGGTTATGCAGACCATCTCGCAGGTCGCCGGACAATTTGTCGGTTTTGCGTCAGATGGGCCCGCGAACGCCGCCCGAAGCGGCCGGAAACGGGGCCTGCAATGGCACAACAAAAGCCCGCCCGCGCCATGCGCAGGCGGCGACTTTCCGTGAGCCAATCAGCAACAAAGCTAGGCCGGCCAGCACCAAGACCGGCCGCGGCGCCCCACCCTCAAAGCCGAAGGCGCGCCTCAGAACGGGATTTCGTCGTCGAGATCGGCCGCGGGGCGTCCACCACCCGAACTGCCGCCCATTCCGCCGCCAGCCGGTGCCGGACGGCGCCCACCGCCGGAACCGCCGCCGCTGTAGCCGCCGAAGCTGCCGCCTCCGCCGCCCATGGGGCTGGCCGAGCCGAAGTCGGAGCCACCGCCATATTCGTCCGCGCCGGAGCCGGCACCGCCGCCCTCACGGCCGTCGAGCAGGGTCAGCTCGCCGCGATAGGGCCGCAGCACCACCTCGGTGGTGTAGGTCTCGCGACCGTCCTTCTCATACTTGCGGGTCTCGAGCTGGCCCTCGATGTAGACCTTGGAGCCCTTCTTCAGGAAGCGCTCGGCGACGCCCACGAGGTTCTCGTTGAAGATCACCACCCGGTGCCACTCGGTGCGCTCGCGGCGCTCGCCCGAGGCCTTGTCGCGCCAGTTCTCGGACGTGGCGATGGACAGGTTGCAGACGCGGCCGCCGTTCTGGAACGACTTGACCTCCGGGTCGCGGCCCAGATTGCCGACCAGGATCACCTTGTTGACGCTGCCGGCCATCCCGCTCTCCCTCGTGCCGTGTTCCGCCGTTCCGCAGGCCGCCATTGCGACGCGCCGCGAATCCCGCACCCTACCGTCCCCGCCGGGCCATGCGACCCCCGACGCGGCTTTATCCCCATGATGAACCGCCGCTGGCCGCCGTGCGTAACAGCTCATGGCTTAAATGTTCACGTTGTGTTCCTAACCGACTTCCCCCAGACTGGCAAGAGCATCGGCGCGCTCGATCCGAGTCGCCCCGCTCTTTTTGGGTGGCGCCCTTCGGAGTTCGTATTATGTTCTCTTCCGCATCGCACAAGGTTCACTACATTTCCGAGAGTTCATGAGCACGTTCCCCGGCGCGCTACGCGGCTTTCGGCCGCTGGCGTGCTCGCCGCTGCAAGGGCGGCACGATCGTTTCTCAGGCCCCGACCCCTTTTTGCGCCGCAGGCGCCAGCGGATGTCCATGTCTGATCGCGCAGCCTCCCCGCGTCCCATCCCGCGCCGCGATGCCCGTACCCTCTCGGTGCGCGGCGCGCGCGAGCACAATCTCAAGAACGTGGACCTCGAAATCCCCCGCGACAGTCTGGTGGTGTTCACCGGCCTGTCCGGCTCGGGCAAAAGCTCGCTCGCCTTCGACACCATCTATGCGGAAGGCCAGCGGCGCTATGTGGAAAGCCTCTCCGCCTATGCCCGCCAGTTCCTGGAGATGATGCAGAAGCCGGACGTGGACCAGATCGACGGTCTCTCGCCGGCCATTTCCATCGAGCAGAAGACCACCTCGAAGAATCCACGCTCCACGGTCGGCACCGTCACCGAGATCTACGACTACATGCGCCTTCTGTGGGCGCGCACCGGCGTGCCCTACTCCCCGGCCACGGGTCTGCCCATCGAGAGCCAGACTGTCTCGCAGATGGTGGACCGCACCCTCGCGCTGCCGGAAGGCACGCGTCTCTTCCTGCTCGCGCCGGTGGTGCGCGGGCGCAAGGGCGAGTACCGCAAGGAACTCGCCGAGTGGATGAAGAAGGGCTTCCAGCGGGTCAAAATCGACGGCACCTTCCATGAGATCGCCGAGGCGCCGGCCCTCGACAAGAAGTTCAAGCACGACATCGACGTGGTGGTGGACCGCATCGTGGTGCGCGCGGACCTCGCCCAGCGGCTCGCCGACAGCTTCGAGACCGCGCTCGGCCTCGCCGACGGGATCGCTGTGGCCGAGTTCGCCGACGAGAAGGATGCGGCGGGCGATCCGCGGCGCATCATCTTTTCCGAGAAGTTCGCCTGCCCGGTGTCCGGCTTCACGATTTCCGAGATCGAGCCGCGGCTGTTCTCCTTCAACAATCCCTTCGGCGCCTGCCCGGCCTGCGACGGCCTCGGCGTGGAGCAGACCATCGACCCGGACCTCGTGGTGCCGGACAAGGCCCGCTCGCTGAAGCAGGGCGCCATCGCCCCCTGGGCCAAGTCCACCTCACCCTATTACGGGCAGACGCTGGATGCGCTGGCGAAGCACTACCACTTCAAGCTGAATGTCCCCTTCGCCGATCTGCCGGAGCAGGCGCGCGACGTGCTTCTCTTCGGCTCTGGGACCGAGAAGATCACCTTCCACTATGACGACGGCATGCGCGCCTACGAGACCTCGAAGACCTTCGAGGGCGTGGTGCGCAACCTCGACCGGCGCTGGAAGGAGACCGACAGCGACTGGGCGCGGGAGGAGATTTCCAAATACTTCTCCACCGTCCCCTGCAAGGTCTGTAACGGCTACCGGCTGAAGCCCGAGGCGCTGGCGGTGAAGATCGCCGGGCGGCACATCGGCGAGATCGGCGAGCTCTCGGTGCGCGCCGCGGCCGGATGGTTCGAGAGCCTGCCCGCCCAGCTCACCGACAAGCAGAACGAGATCGCCGGGCGCATCCTGAAGGAGATCCGCGAGCGGCTGCGCTTCCTCTTGGACGTGGGGCTGGAATACCTCACGCTGGCGCGGTCCTCGGGCACGCTTTCCGGCGGCGAGAGCCAGCGCATCCGCCTCGCCTCGCAGATCGGCTCCGGCCTCACCGGCGTGCTCTACGTGCTGGACGAGCCCTCCATCGGCCTCCACCAGCGCGACAATGAGCGGCTGCTCGGCACGCTGAAGCACCTGCGCGACCTTGGCAACACGGTGATCGTGGTGGAGCACGACGAGGACGCCATCCTCGCCGCCGACCATGTGGTGGACGTGGGGCCGGGCGCCGGCATTCACGGCGGGAAGATCGTGGCGCAGGGCACGCCGGCGGAAATCCTCGCCAATCCCGCCTCCCTGACCGGCCGCTATCTCACCGGCGAGTTGAGCGTGGGCGTGCCGGCGCGGCGCAAGCCGAACCCCAAGCGCATGCTCAAGCTCTCGGGCGCGCGCGGCAACAATCTGAAGAATGTCACGGCGGAAATCCCGCTCGGCCTGTTCACCTGCATCACCGGCGTGTCGGGCGGCGGCAAGTCCACGCTGCTCATCGATACGCTCTACAAGGCGGTCGCGCGCCGGCTAAACGGCGCCTCGGAGGCCCCTGCCCCGTTCGACAAGCTGGAGGGGCTGGAACACCTCGACAAGGTCATCGACATTGACCAGTCGCCCATCGGCCGGACGCCGCGGTCCAACCCGGCGACCTATACCGGCGCCTTCACCCCCATCCGCGAGTGGTTCGCCGGCCTGCCGGAGGCCAAGGCGCGGGGCTATGGCGCCGGGCGCTTCTCCTTCAACGTGAAGGGCGGGCGGTGCGAGGCCTGCCAGGGCGACGGCGTCATCAAGATCGAGATGCACTTCCTGCCGGACGTGTACGTCACCTGCGACGTCTGCAAGGGCAAGCGCTACAATCGCGAGACGCTGGAAGTCACCTTCAAGAACAAGTCCATCGCCGACGTGCTCGACATGACGGTGGAAGAGGGCGCGCAATTCTTCAAGGCGGTGCCCTCGGTGCGCGAGAAGCTGGAGACGCTGCACCGCGTCGGCCTCGATTATGTGAAGGTCGGCCAGCAGGCGACCACGCTCTCCGGCGGCGAGGCGCAGCGGGTGAAGCTCTCCAAGGAGCTGTCGCGCCGCGCCACCGGACGCACCCTCTATATTCTGGACGAGCCGACCACCGGCCTGCACTTCCACGACGTGAAAAAACTGCTGGAGGTGCTGCACGAACTGGTGGAGCAGGGCAATTCGGTGGTGGTGATCGAGCACAATCTCGAAGTCATCAAGACCGCCGACTGGATCCTCGACCTCGGACCCGAAGGCGGCGACGGCGGCGGCGAGATCGTGGTGGCGGGCACGCCCGAGACGGTGGCGCGGGACAAGCGCTCCCACACCGGCCACTTCCTCGCCGAGGTGCTGGCCCGCCGTCCGTTCGCGGACAGCCGGAAGGCGCTTGCCGACAAGGCCGCTGAAAAGGAGGCCAAGCCGGCCGGGGCCGCGCGCGGAAAAGCCGCACGCCGTCCGACCGCCGGGGAAGAGGCCGAGGACGGAGCGCCGGCCTCCGTGGCGGACGCCCCTGCCGTCGTGATGGAAGAAGCCGCCTCGGCGGAAGCCTCCGATGCGCCGCGTGTCGCGCGCGGACGCCGGCGTCGGCAGGCCGCCGAGTAGGAAGGGCTCCCGCGCCTTTCGCCCGCCGGCTCAGGCCGAGCGGGCGGCGCCCGGGCGCATGCGGCGGCGGAGCAGGCGACCGATGCCGTAGGTCCACATCAGCTGTGCCCGGGCCCGCACGCTCAGGTGTCGGGCGGTCTCCTGCGGCACGAACCACGCGTTGTGGCCGGTGCGCCGGACGAGATGATAATTGCCCTGGCGCATCACGGCGCAGGTCTCGCTGAACCGCTCGCGGTCATCCACCACCACGAGCTTCGGCTGGAAGCGGCTGAGCGTCACGCCCTTCAGGACGTCGGGCTCTGCCCCCTCCACATCCACCGAGAGGAAGTCGATGGTGGAGAGGCCGGCGCCCTCAAGAACGGAGTCGAGGGTCGCGGCCGGCACCTCGATCACCATGTCCTCCGGCCGCACCTTGCGCGGATTGAAGACGATGGTGCTGCTGCCCCGGCGTTCCAGCAGGGCCACGCGACCGGTCCCCGCCGCCACGGGTGCGACACAGGCGCACTGAACCACCTGGGCCTGACGCGCGCGACGCAGGTTTTCGGCGAATTCCGGTACCGGCTCGACCAGCAGGCCGGTCCAGCCGGTGAGTTCCAGATGCAGTGTCTGGCTCTGAAAGACCGGGTCGTACGCCCCCACCTCCACAAAGACCCCGGTCGGCCCGAGGAAGCGGGACGTCAGTCCGCGTTCTTCCTGAGCAGTATAGATCGCCTGCCCGGTGAGACCGGTGGCGTTCGCCATGTTCATTGCATGCCCCCATGCGACTTACGCACACGCAGCGCACCATCGCTGACGGCGCGCTGAGAGGGCCCCCGCCCGCTCAAGTTGGATATAGCATTCGGGCGGCAGATGAGTACCGCCCAGAACGCGTGCTCGCTCAAGGACCTGCAATGCAGCATTGCAACACGCTCCTTCAGGTTAACGAGCAGTAGCTCGCTCCATGCACGGGTTGCATTGCTGCAATGCATCGACGCTTCTATGGCGATGCAGCATGAGGGCATATGTTGCTGTCAGCAAGTGGAGTCGCCGCAAGGTGGACCCGCAAGAGGAGAAGTAACATGTTGCTCTGGGGTATCCTGGCTCGCCAGTTCCGCCGCTGGCAGGTCTACAACCGCACGGTTGCCGAGCTGTCCAGCCTCGACGATCGTTCTCTCGCCGACATCAACGTGTCGCGCAGTGAAATCCGGGCCGTCGCCCGCCACGCTTCGGCTGCCGCCTGATTTCAGGCGCCGCTGCCATGGCTGAGCCGGCCTTCGGGCCGGCACCGGAGAATGGTCCCTCAGGGGACCATTTTCGTTTTTGGGCCCGCTCCACGGGCGCGACAGGCGCTGAGGGTTGAAGTCCCAGCGGCGCGTGTGGCACACCGCTTGTCCCGCCGGGTGCCCCCGATTGCCGGCGGCACACTGGAGCCGCGATGCCTGACACTTTTTGGCCCGATCGTCCGAACGGCGACAATGTCGCACCCGTCCATGTGGTCGGCGGAGGGCTCGCGGGCTCGGAGGCGAGCTGGCAGCTGGCCACGCGGGGCATTCCCGTGGTGCTTCATGAGATGCGGCCCGTGCGCGGCACCGAGGCGCACCTCACCGACGGCCTCGCCGAGCTCGTCTGCTCCAATTCCTTCCGCTCGGATGATCCGCAAGGCAATGCGGTCGGCGTGCTCCATGCGGAGATGCGCCGCGCCGGCTCGCTGATCCTCAAGGCGGCGGATGCCAATCAGGTGCCGGCCGGCGGCGCGCTGGCGGTGGACCGGGAGGGCTTCTCCCGCGCCGTCACCGCTGCACTGGAGGCGCACCCGCTCATCGAGATCCGTCGCGAGGAGATCACCGGCCTGCCCCTGGCCGAGTGGGACAATGTGATCCTCGCCACCGGCCCCCTCACCTCCCCGGCTCTGGCCGAGGCTATCCTTGGCCTCACCGGCGAAAGCGCCCTCGCCTTCTTCGATGCCATCGCGCCCATCGTGCATTTCGACAGCATCGACATGGGCAAGGCCTGGTTCCAGTCGCGCTACGACAAGGCGGGGCCGGGCGGCACGGGCGCGGACTACATCAACTGCCCCATGGACGAGGCGCAGTACAACGCCTTCGTCGACGCACTGATCGCCGGCGACAAGGCGCCGCTGCGCGACTTCGAGGCCAAGACCCCCTATTTCGACGGCTGCCTGCCCATCGAGGTGATGGCCGAGCGCGGCCGCGAGACGCTGCGTTTCGGCCCCATGAAGCCGGTGGGCCTCACCAATCCCCACGCGCCTGATGTAAAGGCCTATGCCATCGTCCAGCTGCGGCAGGACAACAAGCTGGGCACGCTCTACAACATGGTGGGTTTCCAGACGAAGCTGCGCCATGGCGAGCAGGCCCGCGTGTTCCGCACCATCCCGGGGCTGGAGAATGCGGAGTTCGCCCGGCTCGGCGGCCTCCACCGCAACACCTATCTCAACTCCCCCCGCCTCCTGGATGGGACGCTGCGCCTGAAGGCCGATCCGCGCCTGCGCTTCGCCGGCCAGATCACCGGCTGCGAGGGCTATGTTGAGAGCGCGGCGGTCGGCCTCATGGCCGGGCGCTTCGCCGCGGCCGAGCGGCTGGGGCTCGACGTTCCGCTGCCGCCGCTGACCACCGCCCACGGGGCGCTGCTCGCCCACATCACCGGCGGGCATATCGAGGCGGAGGCCGAGGGCGGCCCCCGTTCCTTCCAGCCCATGAACGTGAATTTCGGCCTGTTCCCCCCGCTCACCGAAGCCCCCAAGGGCGAGGCCGGCAAGCGCCTGCGCGGGGCGGAGAAGACCCTCGCCAAGAAGAAGGCGCTCGCCGCAAGGGCGCTCACCGACATCATGGGCTGGCTCGACAGCCCGCCAGAGGCGGCTTAAGAGGCCCGGATGCCGCGCCAGTCCGTCACGCCGCCGCCTCTGGAATATGATGCCGATCCGTCCCGCTTCGCCGTGGATACGGTGCTGAAGCGCGATGTCTTCTCCACCGTGGAGCGCGGCACCTGGACCGACCGCCATGGCCGGGAATGGCCCGCCGTGCGCCGGCGCTGGAACGACGTCTCGCTGTGGTTCGCGCCCATCGCCACCCAGCTCGCCGCTCACGAGATCCATGCGCTGGAAAAGGTGACGCGCACCGGCGTCACCACGCCGCTGCTCGCCGTCGGCAAGCGCTTCCTCGTGCGTGGCTGGATCGACGGGGCGCCGCTGCAGATCGCCCGGCCGGCCGGCGACATGCACTTCTTCCACTCTGCCCGCTCCGCGCTGCTGACGCTGCACCGCGCCGGCTACGTCCATAACGACCTTGCCAAGCAGCAGAACTGGCTGCGCGGGGCGGACGGCGAGGCGTGGCTGATGGATTTTCAGCTGGCCCTGCCCTTCAGCCGGCGCTCCAAGCTCGGCCGCGTGCTGGCCTATGAGGACCTGCGCCACCTCCTCAAGCACAAGCGCACCTATTGCCCGGACCAACTGACCCCGCGCGAGAAGAAGGTGCTGGCCACCAAGAGCCTGCCCACCCGCGTGTGGATGGCCACCGGCAAGAAGGTCTATCGCTTCGTCACGCGGCGGCTGATGTCCTATTCCGACACCGAGGGCCGCGGCCCGCGGGTGACGCAGGTGGGGCCGCGCATCGCCGAAGCCCTCGCCAGCCATCCGGCGGTGGCGGAAGTCCACATGTCCGACTTCCAGACGCTGGGCGGCAAGGTGGGCCTCTACGCCTTCGTCGCGTCTTCCGCGCCGGTGACGGCGGATGCCCTGCGCGCCCATCTCGCGACCGCCCTGCCCGACCGGCCGCACCTCGATCACCTCCAGATCGTCCCCGCGCTCCCAAAGGGGCCGGACGGCGCGGTGCGCGACGACCTGCTTCTGCTGATTGCCCGCAACCAGATCGAGATGCTGGACCAGCTTGCCGGCTCTGAGGCCGTGCGCCTTCAGGTGGCGGAGATCGCCCGCGGCCGGCTCAACCTCACCGATCGCATCACCCGTCCCGCCGCCTGACGAAAGTTGTGCGGCGCGGACCCTGCACGGCCCATTGATTAAACGGACAACCGTTTTATTCTAGGCCCCGCTTCCCGGCGGCGGCCGCGACCGCGCATGAGAATCCGGGGAGCGAGGGAGGATGTGACTATGCTGCCGAACGCCCCCGGGGGTTTCGATTTCGACCTCGGCGAAACCGCCGACATGCTGCGCGACACCGTGCGAAACTTCTCCCAGGCCGAGATCGCCCCGCGCGCCGCCGAGATCGACAAGAGCAACCTTTTCCCCCGCGACCTGTGGCCCAAGCTCGGCGCGCTGGGCCTGCTCGGCGTCACGGCGGAGGAAGAATATGGCGGCTCAGGCCTCGGCTATCTCGAGCACGTCATCGCCATGGAGGAGATTTCCCGCGCCTCCGCCTCGGTGGGCCTCTCCTACGGCGCGCACTCCAATCTCTGCGTCAACCAGATCAGCCGCAACGGCACGCCGGAGCAGAAAGCGAAATACCTGCCCAAGCTCATCTCCGGCGAGCATGTGGGCGCGCTCGCCATGTCCGAGCCGGGCGCGGGCTCGGATGTCGTCTCCATGCGCACGCGCGCGGAGAAGAAGGGCGACCGCTACGTCCTCAACGGCTCGAAGATGTGGATCACCAACGGCCCCATCGCCGAGACGCTGGTGGTCTACGCCAAGACCGACCCCGCCGCCGGCCCCAAGGGGATGACGGCCTTCCTCGTGGAGAAGGGCTTCAAGGGCTTCTCCACCGCCCAGAAGCTCGACAAGCTGGGCATGCGCGGCTCCGACACCGGCGAGCTGGTGTTCGAGGATTGCGAGGTGCCGGAGGAGAACGTGCTTGGCGCCGTGGGCAAGGGCGTCAACGTGCTCATGAGCGGGCTCGATTACGAGCGCGCGGTCCTCGCGGGTGGCCCCACGGGCATCATGCAGGCCTGCATGGACGTGGTGATGCCCTATGTCCACGAGCGCAAGCAGTTCGGTCAGCCCATCGGCACCTTCCAGCTGATGCAGGGCAAGATCGCCGATATGTACGTGACCATGAACGCCACCAAGGCCTACGTCTATGCCGTGGCCAAGGCCTGCGACCGCGGCGCCACCACCCGCGAGGATGCGGCCGGCGCCATTCTCTACGCGGCGGAAAAGGCCACCTGGATGGCGCTCGAAGCCATCCAGACCCTCGGCGGCAATGGCTACATCAACGATTATCCCACCGGCCGCCTGCTGCGCGACGCCAAGCTCTACGAGATCGGCGCCGGCACCAGCGAAATCCGGCGGATGCTCATCGGCCGCCAGCTTTTCGACAAGACCGCCTGATACCACCGCTGCGGCGAAGCTCCCGTCAGCGTGTCTGGCGGGAGGTCGACCGGCGGATTATCGTAGGGGCGGGTCTGCGCACCACGACGCCCCACGGTCGCGCGCTCGGCGGCGGAAGCAACGGCTCCCGTCGCCTGTCGAAGTGACGAACCGAAGGATGGAATGCCATGAAGAAGATCATTCTGGCCGCTACCGCTCTCTCTCTGGCTCTGGCCCCCGCCGCCGCTTTCGCGCAGGGCGTGGTGAAGGGTGCCGAGCAGGGCGCCAATGCCGGCGCTTCGGCCGGTGACAAGGCGGCTGGCCCGGTGGGCGCCGGCGTCGGCGGCACGGTCGGCGGTGTGGGCGGTGCGGTCGCGGGCGGTGTCGCCGGCGGCGTCAAGGGCACCGGCACCGGCGCCGAGAAGGGCGCGAAGGAAGGCGAGAAGGCTGCCGGCCCCGTGGGCGCGGTGGTCGGTGGCGCTGTCGGCGCAGTCGGCGGTGCCGTGGGCGGTGTCATCGGCGTCAAGTGACCGCGCGTGACGTGATCGCCAATTGATTGAATGAGAGGCCGGCGCGGGGCATCCCCTGCGCCGGCCTTTCTTTTTGTGCTCAGTCCGGTGCGCCGTAACCGCCGCGCGGCCAGAAGGGCAGCCGCGCCAGCGCGTTGAGCAGGTAGGCGTACATCCCCTGCCCCGGCGCGACGAGACTGATGAGCACCGAGAGAATCGCGGTCGCGATGAACAGCGGCAGCACCCCGCCGGCGGCACTTCGCAGCGAACGGCGGCGCGGCTCCACGTCCAGATAGCGGATGGCGATGGTCAGCACGGCCAGCATGGTCATGTTGCCCGCATAGACCACCACCGCCGGCGTCAGCCCGCCATAGCGCCCCACCAGCCCCGACGAGAACGGCACGGTGGTGACGAAGAACAGGAACAGCAGCGCAAGGCGCACCGTGTGCCGGTCCACGGTCTCGCTTGAGGGCCGGATCTCGATGCCGCTGCGCCAGAAGGCGCCGAGGACGAAGAAGGAAATCACATAGGTCAGCATCTGGTGCGACAGCGAGACCAGATGCGCCGTCAGGTCCGCCGCCGAGGTGAGCGGAAGATCGTCCGGCAGGCGGATGTCCAGCACCAGCAGGGTCATGGCGAAGGCGAAAATGCCGTCGCTCAGGGCGTCCACGCGCGCCTTGGGGAAGAGGCTCCTGCCGCTGGGTTGCATGCTAGGTGCTCCGGGCCGCCGGCGTGACACATGCGGAAACTCGACCGGGCGGAACGGTCGTCATCGGGCGTCTCACCCGCCGCAACGCCCCAGGATGGCCCCGAAATGCGCGTGTCGGCATCATTTGCGCCAATGACATTTTGCCATTATTGAAACAATCACAACGCGTAGGCGTAAGATAATCCTCTTATCATGTGAGCATGTAGCACGATACCGACAGGAGTTCTCTGGTCGATACGATTGCTGCACATTTTTGGGCAGCCAAGATGAGCCGGCGGTTGACCTGGGCGTTGGTCGTTCTTGCAACCGTTATCGGCACGGTGGTGCCGCTCGCGCCGACCCTCTACGTTTCATGGCGGCTTGCTCTTTCCGCGCAGCAAGAACAACTCGATGCCTATGCATTGCGTGTCCTTGATCATATCGACGCGGTCTACGCCAACGCCGAGTCTGCGCTGCGGACCATTGCTGCGACGCCGTTCCCGCCCTGCTCGTCACAGCAGATTAGCGCCATGTTGCAGATCACCGAAGAGGCGCTGTCTGTTGTCAACATCGGCTATGGCTCGGGAGACGTGGTCGAGTGCAATTCGTGGGGGCCTCTGACCTACAGGTTGGAGCGCGCCCAGACCCAGGTCGCGCAGCCGGATGGCATCGGCCTCAGCCTGAACTGGCGTCCGACAAATTTCGGCACCGACCGGGCGCTCCTCATCCTGCGCCTCCATGGCTACAGCGTGCTCGTGGACCAGCGGCAGTTCTTCAATGCGTGGGAGACCCCGAACCCGTACACGATCTCGGGCGTCCGCACCCGCGCCGGCCTGCCCATCTATGCGAGCTATCGTGACCAGGACCGGCCCGCGCCGCCCGAGGCAGGGGATGCGAGCGTCGAGAAGGTCTCGCGCAACTGGGCGGTGACCGTCCGTCAGCCGCGCATCACATTCCAGGACCATCTGCAGGCCAATCGGGCGGTCCTCCTGCCCCTTTCGGCCGCGATCGCGCTGCTGTCGGCCGCATCCGGGCTTCTGGTGCTGCGCCAGCAACGCTCTCCCCGCGGCGAACTGGCGAGGGCGCTGAAGAACGGCGAACTGGTCGCGCACTATCAGCCCATCATCGAGCTGGCCACGGGGCGCTGCATCGGCGCCGAGGCGCTGGTGCGCTGGCCGCGTGCGGACGGCAGCCAGACGCCACCGGACATGTTCATCCCCCTCGCCGAGGAAACCGGCCTGATCGGGCGCGTGACCGACCGGATGCTCGCCGCAGTCGTCGAGGATCTCGGCGATCTGCTGCGCAATGATCCACACGCGCATGTCAGCATCAACCTCAGCGCCGCCGACATCACCACCGGGCGCATCCTGCCGGTGCTGGAGCGTGTGCTGGATGGCTCCGGCATTCAGCCGAGGCAGATATGGCTCGAAGCGACGGAGCGCAGCTTCATCGATGTGGACGGCGCACGCACCACGCTCCTGGAGCTGCGCCGCCGCGGCCACAGGACCGCGATCGACGATTTCGGCACCGGATATTCCGGCCTCAACTACGTCCAGAACCTGCCTATTGATCTTCTGAAGATCGACCGGTCCTTCATCACCGCCATCAATACAGAGGCGCCCACGCGCGACGTGACCCCCTATATCATCGCCATGGGGCACGAACTGAAACTGCAGATCATCGCCGAGGGTGTGGAGACCGAGAACCAGGCCGAATACCTGCGGGCCCAGGGCGTGAGCTTCGCCCAGGGCTGGCTTTACTCGAAAGCCCTTCCGGCCGCCGCATTTATCGTCTTCTGGGCAGCCAGACGTCGATAGGGCCGGCCACGCTCACCCCGTGATCGAGACCAGCGCCCGCTTCAGCATCACCTTCGCCAGCTGCGCCCGGTATTCGGCGCTGCCGTGAAGGTCGCTCATGAGGTTGGACGGATCGAGCGCGAGGCCCACCACCGCCTGAACCGAGAAATCGGAGGAGAGAATGTCCCCCGCCTCGGTCCACAGGAACACGCCGGACTGCCCGGCCCCGGTCACCGCCACCCGCACCTCGGCAGCCGTCTTGGCCACGAACACGCCGGCCATCGCATAGCGCGAAGCCGGGTTGCGGAACTTGGCGTAGCCGGCCTTCTCCACCTTGGGGAAGTCCACGCGGGTGATGATCTCCCCCTCCCTCAGCGCCGTCTCGAACAGGCCGCGGAAGAAATCGGACGCACCGATGGAGCGGCGGTCCGTCACCACGGTGGCGTTGAGCGCGAGGACGGCGGCGGGATAGTCGGCGGTCGGGTCGTCATTGGCGAGGGAACCGCCGATGGTGCCCCGGTTGCGCACCGCCACGTCGCCGATCATGCCGGCAAGGTCAGCCAGCGCCGGAATGGCGGCCCGCACCAGTTCGGAAGCGGCGACATCCGCATGGCGGGTCATGGCGCCGATGGAGACGCCTTCCGTGGTTGCGCAGATGCCGGACAGCTCCGGGATGCGGGAGAGGTCCACCAGCGCGGTCGGCTGGGCGAGGCGCTGCTTCAGGGTCGGCAGCAGGGTCTGCCCGCCGGCCAGCGCCTTGGCCTCCGGATCGGCGGAGAGCAGCGCGGCGGCGGCGGCGATGGCGTCGGGACGCTGATAGTCGAAGGCGTACATGGCGTCCTCCTATTCCGCAGCAAGACGGGAAGCGCGCGCCTGCGCGATGGCCCACACCCTGGAGGGTGTCGCGGGCATGGGCACGTCCTCGGTGCCGAGCGCGTTGGTGAGCGCGTTGATGACGGCGGGCGGCGCGCCGATGGCCCCGGCCTCGCCGCAGCCCTTGATGCCGAGCGGGTTTGAGGGGCAGCGGGTCTGCGTCATGCCCACGGTGAAGGAGGGCAGGTCGCCGGCGCGGGGCATGGTGTAGTCCATGTAGGAGCCAGTCACGAGCTGGCCGTCTTCGTCATAGGTGACGCCTTCCATCAGCGCCTGGCCGATGCCCTGCCCGATGCCGCCGTGCACCTGTCCTTCCACGATCATGGGATTGATGATCTCGCCGAAATCGTCGATGGCGACGAAGGACTTGATCTCGACGACGCCGGTCTCCGGGTCCACCTCCAGCTCGCAGATGTGGCAGCCGGCGGGGAAGGTGAAGTTGGTGGGGTCGTAGAACGCCCCCTCCTTCAGCCCCGGCTCGATCTCGGAGGTGGGGAATTTGTGCGCCACGTAGGCGTTGAGGGCCACCTCGGCGAAGGCCAGCGAGCGGTCCGTGCCGGCGACGGTGAACCTGCCGTCCTTGAACTCGATGTCCCCTTCCGACGCTTCCAGCATGTGGGCGGCGATCTTCTTCGCCTTGGCCTCGACCTTGTCGAGCGCCTTCACGATGGCCGACATGCCCACCGCGCCGGAGCGCGAGCCGTAGGTGCCCATGCCGAACTGCACCTTGTCGGTGTCGCCGTGCACCACGCTCACCTGATCGATGGGGATGCCGAGGCGGGCGGAGACGAGCTGGGCGAAGGTGGTCTCGTGCCCCTGCCCGTGGCTGTGGGAGCCGGTGAGCACCTCCACATTGCCCGTGGGGTTTACGCGCACTTCCGCGCTTTCCCACAGGCCGACACCGGCGCCGAGCGAGCCCACCGCTGCCGAGGGGGCGATGCCGCAGGCCTCGATATAAGCGGACAGGCCGATGCCGCGCAGCTTGCCGTTGCGCTCGGATTCCGCGCGGCGGGCCGGGAAGCCCTTATAGTCCGCCACCTCCAGCGCCTTGTCGAGGGAGGCGACGTAATCGCCCGCGTCGTAGCACATGATGACGGGCGTCTGGTGCGGGAAGGACTTGATGAAGTTGCGGCGGCGGAACTCGGCCGGGTCCTCCCCGCGCTCGCGTGCCGCCTTCTCCACGATGCGCTCCAGAAGGAACGTCGCCTCCGGCCGCCCAGCGCCGCGATAGGCGTCCACCGGGGCGGTGGTGGTGTAGACGGCATCCACCTCACAATAGATGGCGGGAATGGCGTACTGGCCCGAGAGGAGGGTCGCGTAGAGATAGGTCGGGATGGAGGAGGCGAAGGTGGAGAGATAGGCGCCCATGTTGGCGCGGGTGTGCACCCGGAAGCCGATGATGTGCCCGGCCTCGTCCATCGCCAGCTCGGCATGGGTGATGTGATCGCGGCCGTGGGCATCGGAGAGGAAGGCCTCGGAGCGATCCCCCGTCCACTTCACCGGCCGGCCCACCTTCTTCGCCGCCCAGGTGCAGACCGTCTCCTCCGCATAGATGAAGATCTTGGAGCCGAAGCCACCGCCCACATCGGGGGCGATGACGCGCAGCTTGTTCTCCGGCGCGATGCCGACGAAGGCAGAGAGCACGAGGCGGGCGACGTGCGGGTTCTGGCTGGTGGTCCAGAGGGTGAAGGCCTCGTCGCCGGAATCATATTCGCCGATGGCCGCGCGCGGCTCGATGGCGTTGGGGGCGAGGCGGTTGTTGACGATGTCGATACTCGTCACCTTCGCCGCGCGGGCGAACGCCGCCTCGGTGGCGGCCTTGTCGCCCAGCTCCCACTCGAAGGCGGTGTTGCGCGGGGCGCAGTCGTGGATCTGCTCGCCGTCCGTGGCCGAGGCGAGGTCCGCGACGGCTGGGAGAAGCTCGTATTCCACCTCCACCGCGAGCGCGGCGTCCTTCGCCTGGTTCAGCGTCTCGGCGATGACGACGGCCACATGGTCGCCCACATAGCGCACCTTCTCCTTCGCCAGCGCGGGGTGGGAGCCCATCTTCATGGGGCTGCCGTCCTTGGAATGGATCATCCAGCCGCAGATGAGGTCGCCGAGGCCGTCGGTCGCGAGGTCAGCGCCGGTCAGCACGTCCACCACGCCGGGCATGGCCTTGGCCGCGGTGGCATCGATGTGGCGGATGCGGGCGTGGGCGTAGGGCGAGCGGATGAAATAGGCGTAGGCCTGCCCGGGACGATCCATGTCGTCCGTGTAGCGGCCCTTGCCGGTGATGAAGCGGTGATCTTCCTTGCGCCGGACCGCGGCGCCGATGGGCGTGACGGAGCTGGAAACGCTGGCGTTCATCGGGATCCTCCCGGCGCCGCCCTTTTGCGGGCGCGCAATGTCTGCGAAATGCGTGGCGGACGGGGCGCGGCAGCCGCCTATTCGGCGGCGCGCGGCGCCTCGGCGGAGCCCATGGCGGCGGCGCCCGCGGCCACCGACTTGACGATGTTGTGATAGCCCGTGCAGCGGCAGATATTGCCGTCGAGGTTCTCGCGGATGGTCGCCTCGTCGAGGTTCGGGCCGAAGCGGGCCACGAGATCCACCGCGCTCATGATCATGCCCGGCGTGCAGAAGCCGCACTGCAGGCCATGGTTTTCGCGGAAGGCTTCCTGCATGGGGTGCAGCTTTCCGCCGGTCGCCAGCCCCTCGATGGTGGTGACGGACGCGCCGTCCGCCTGCACGGCGAGCGTGGTGCAGGACTTCACCGCCACCCCGTCGAGATGCACGACGCAGGCCCCGCACTGGCTGGTGTCGCAGCCCACGTGCGTTCCCGTCAGGTCCAGCGTCTCGCGCAGGAACTGCACCAGGAGAATGCGCGGATCGATCTCGGCTGAGACGGACTTGCCGTTCACGGTCAGACGGACGGGGACGCGAACGATGGTCGTCGCCTCGGACATGCCTCACCTCCCTGAGCCGGCGCCTCTCCGGCGCGGGGTTCGTCCCCGCGTCCGGCTATCACGGCGGCCGGCCGTTTTTCATTCCTCCAATGTGGGACCGCGCCGGTGACGCGGTCAAGACGGGGGTGCTCCGATGGGGAACCCGTCACGCTCTCGTGCGCGCGGGCTCCGGCAGGGGCAAGGCGTCGTCCTCGGCGATCAGCGAGGGCTCGCTCTCCTCGGCCTCGATCATCGCCAGCGCATCGGTCCGGGAGGCGAAGCGGTTGGCGATGACGCCGACAATGACTAGCTGGAGGAAGTGGTAGAGCATGATGGGCGTGATGATGAGCGACAGCGCCGGCGCCGCGCCGAACATCACGTGCGCCATGGGCAGGCCCGTCGCCAGCGACTTCTTGGAGGCGCAGAAGGCCACCGCCACCGTGTCCGGCGCGGAAAAGCCCATCAGATGGCAGACGCCGCGTGTCAGCGCATAGACCACCGCGAACAGGCCGACGACGGCGACGATCACTTCGGCCAGCAGCAGCGGGCTAAGTCCGTTCCACACGCCGGAGACCACGCTGTCGCAGAACGAGTTGTAGACGATGGCGAGGATCACCACCCGGTCCGCCGCCTTCACGAAAGCCCGGTGGCGCTCCACCGTCTTGAGCAGGAGCGGGCGCAACGCCTGACCGATGGCCAGCGGCAGGAGAACCAGCGTCACCAGCTTCAGGATGACCGCGCCGAGATCCATCCCGCCCCCCACCGCGTGGAGATACCACGCCATCAGGGCCGGGGTGGCGAACACGCCGATGAGGCTGGAGATGGAGGCGTTGAAGATCGCCACCGGCACGTTGCCCCGCGCCAGCGAGGTCATCGCCACCGAGGATGACACCGTGGAGGGCAACGCCGCGAGGAAGAAGAAGCCGATGGCGAGCGGCTCGGGAAACAGCCCGCCGGCCAGCGCCAGCGCGCCCGCCACTACGGCCGGGAAGACGAGGAAGGTTGTGGCCTGCACCACAAGGTGCAGGTCCCAGCGCGCGGCGCTCTCGATCAGTCGCCGTGGAGACAGCGAGACGCCGTAGAGCAGGAAGATGACCGCCACGCCCCACGTCGCCGCCTTGTCGGCGTGGAGGATGCCGCCGGTGACGCCGGGTTTAGGCCAGGCGAGGGCAAGGACGACGGTGGTGGCGAGGGCGACGAGAAAGGGATCGAGCTTCAGTCGTGACAACATGAGCCATGTGACGAGGCGTGGGGATGATGTCCCCTCCCCGCGGCCGCTTCCCGTCCCCATCGGAACCCGCTGCGCCTGAGGCGCGGAAAGGCTCCGCTTCTTCCGCCACCTAAGCATCCGAGATGCCCGGCTACGGCTGCGCCGATCTTGGTGTCGACAATATACCAGAAAGGTATCTGCCTGCGCCCGCCCCTGCAAGAGCGAAATAAAGGCAGACGAAGCTTGGCAGAAAGCTCCCGTTGACGGGCTTCGCGACGCAATTGTGTCGGCCGAGGGGCCGGGTTATGACTCTCAAATACGGCAGCGCACAATCATCGGGCACGATGAGATAAGAGGCGCCCGAACAGAGGGGTTCAAGCGGCGGATGGATGTCTTCCTCCAGCAGCTCATCAACGGATTGACCCTGGGGTCGATCTACGGACTGATCGCCATCGGCTACACGATGGTCTTCGGCATCATCGGAATGGTGAACTTCGCCCACGGCGACGTGTTCATGGTCAGCGCCTTCATCGCGCTCATCTGCGTTCTGGTGCTGACCACCCTCGTCGGGCTGAGTTCCATCTTCGTCATTCTCGCCATCACCCTCGTGGTGGCGATGCTGTTCACCGGCCTCGTGAGCTGGACCATCGAGCGGGTGGCCTACCGGCCGCTGCGCGGCTCGTTCCGGCTGGCGCCGATGATCTCGGCCATCGGCATGTCCATCCTGCTCTCCAATTTCGTGCAGGTGGCGCAGGGCCCGCGCAACAAGCCGCTGCCGCCCATGGTGACGGACGTGATCGTCGTCATGGAGAACGACGGCTATCAGGTCACGCTCGCCTACAAGCAGATCATCATCATGGTGGTGACGGCGGTGCTGCTGGCGGGCTTCTGGTATCTCGTCCAGAAGACCTCCCTCGGCCGCGCCCAGCGCGCCTGCGAACAGGACCGCAAGATGGCGGCGCTCCTGGGCGTGAACGTGGACCAGACCATCGCCCTCACCTTCGTCATCGGCGCCGCCCTCGCTGCCGTCGCGGGCGTGATGTACCTCATGTACTACGGCGTCGTGAACTTCGCGGACGGCTTCGTGCCGGGCGTGAAGGCCTTCACCGCCGCGGTTCTGGGCGGCATCGGCTCGCTGCCGGGCGCGGTGTTGGGGGGCATCCTCATCGGCCTCATCGAGACCTTCTGGTCCGCCTATTTCTCCATTGAATACAAGGATGTGGCGGCGTTCTCCATCCTTGTGGTCACGCTCATCTTCCTGCCGCAGGGCCTGCTCGGCCGGCCGGAAGTGGAGAAGGTGTGATGGCGTCCGATCCGGCCGCCGAAACCACCGCGCCGCCTGCGGACGCGCGCCCCTCCGCTGTGACCGGCGCCCTCAAGGACGCCATCGTCAGCGGCCTGCTGACAGCGCTCCTGCTGACCCCGCTGGTGGGCTTTCGCGCCAGCGAATCGGGCACCGGCTCGCTGGTCCTCACCTACCGGTTCGGCCTCGTCGCCATCTTCGCCGGCATCGTGATGGTGGGCCGTTTCCTGCTCATGGTCACGGTGTGGAACCCGAACCGCCCGCCCCGCCGCGTCTCCACCACGCCCGGCGCCATGGCCCGGATCGGCGCTCTGGCGGCGCCGGCGGTGAAGCCGGTGTTCTTCAGCTTCGCCATCCTCTACCCGTTCCTGTCCATCCTCATGGCCGGCGGGCTGAGCCCAAGCCGCTACTGGGTGGACCTCGGCATCTATGTGCTCACCTACGTGATGCTCGGCTGGGGCCTCAACATCGTGGTGGGCCTCGCAGGCCTGCTCGACCTTGGCTACGTCGCCTTCTATGCGGTGGGCGCCTACACCTTCGCCTTGCTCTCCACCAGCGTGCCCATCAACGACTTCTTCGCCGGCACGCTGGGCGACGGATTCTGGACCGCCTGGGCGTTCTGGATCTGCCTGCCCCTCTCCGGCATCCTCGCCGCCATGTGGGGCGTCATTCTCGGCTTCCCGGTGCTGCGGCTGCGGGGCGACTATCTCGCCATCGTCACTTTGGCCTTCGGCGAGATCATCCGCCTCGTGCTCATCAACTGGGTGTCGCTGACCAACGGCGGCGCGGGCATCTCCTCCATCCCGCCCATCACCTTCTTCGGCGTGCCGTTCGATTCCTCCGACACCGGGTTCGCGAGCATTTTCGGGCTGGAGTTCAACTCCATGCACCGGATGATCTTCCTCTATTTCGTCATCCTGGGCCTCGCGGCGCTCACCGCCGTCGTCACCATCCGCCTCCGGAAGATGCCGGTGGGCCGGGCGTGGGAAGCGCTGCGCGAGGATGAGATCGCCTGCCGCTCGCTCGGCATCAACACCACGCTGACCAAGCTTACCGCCTTCGCCACCGGCGCCATGTTCGGCGGCTTCGCCGGCGCCTTCTTCGCGGTGCGCATCCGCTTCGTCTCGCCCGAGAGCTTCACCTTCATGGAATCGGCCGTGATCCTCGCCATCGTGGTGCTGGGCGGCATGGGATCGCAGATGGGGGTCGCCGGCGCGGCGATCCTGCTCATCGGTGGCATGGAGCTTCTGCGCAACCTCTCCTTCCTCAAGGCCGACTTCCTGTTCGGTCCGGACTTCGACCCCTCCCTCTACCGCATGCTCATCTTCGGCTTCGCCATGGTGGCGGTGATGGTGTGGCGTCCGCGCGGCCTCGTCTCCAGCCGCATGCCCACCGTTTTCCTGAAGCAGCGCAAGGCGGTATCGGGGTCGCTGGTGAAGGAAGGGCACGGCTGATGGTCGGCGAGCCCCTCTCCCCGGCGCGGACCTGGGAAACCAACCAGATCCTGAGGGTCGATCACCTCTCCATGCGCTTCGGCGGCCTCGTCGCGGTCAACGACGTCTCCTTCGTCGCCGGGCGCGGCGAGGTGACGGCGGTGATCGGCCCCAACGGCGCGGGCAAGACCACGGTCTTCAATTGCATCACCGGCTTCTACAAACCCACCACCGGCCGCCTCGCCTTGTTCCATGGCGGCCCGGCGAGCGGGGCGGAAGTGGACGGCGTCACCGCCTCGGGCCTTCCCTGGGGCAAGTCGCAGGCCGGCGCGCTCTATCTGCTGGAGCGCCTGCCGGACCACAAGGTCGCCTCCTGGGCACGGGTGGCGCGCACCTTCCAGAACATCCGCCTGTTCTCGGGCATGACCATCCTCGAAAACCTGCTGGTGGCGCAGCACATGTCGCTGACCACCTCCGGCCTCATGAATCCCGTCGCCATCCTGAACCTGCCGTCCTGGCAGCGGAAGCAGAAGGGCGCCGTCGACCGCGCGCTCTACTGGCTCAACAAGATCGGCCTCGTCGACCGCGCCGACGATCCGGCCGGCGACCTGCCCTATGGCGACCAGCGGCGCCTCGAGATCGCCCGTGCCATGTGCACGGACCCGGTGCTGCTCTGCCTCGACGAACCCGCCGCCGGCCTCAACCCGCGCGAATCCGCGGCGCTGAACGAGCTGCTGCTGTCCATCCGGCGCGAGCACCAGGCGTCCATCCTGCTCATCGAGCATGACATGTCGGTGGTGATGGAAATCTCGGACCACGTGGTCGTGCTGGAATACGGCTCCAAGATCGCCGACGGCACGCCCGACGAGGTGCGCAACGATCCGCGCGTTATCGCCTCCTATCTCGGCGTCGAGGACGAGGAAGAGGCCGTCGCCGTGGTGGAGGCCGGGGCATGAGCGCGCAGACAGCCACGGAAACCGCCGCCGCCCCCGCTCCCGCCGCGCGCAAGGCGCCGCTCTTGAGCGTGTCCGGCGTCACCGCCTATTACGGCAACATCATCGCGCTCAAGGGCGTGGACATCGATGTGAACGAGGGGGAGATCGTCACCCTCATCGGTGCCAACGGGGCCGGCAAGTCCACCCTGATGATGACCATCTGCGGCAGCCCCCGCGCCCGCGATGGCCGTATCGTCTATGCCGGACGGGACATCACCAGCCTGCCAACCCACGAGATCATGCGGCTCAAGATCGCCCAGTCTCCGGAAGGTCGGCGCATCTTTCCGCGCATGACCGTCTACGAGAATTTGCAGATGGGCGCCGCCATCGACGGCAACGCCCATTTCGCCGAGGATCTGGAGCGCATGTTCACGCTGTTCCCGCGCCTCAAGGAGCGCATCGAGCAGCGCGGCGGCACGCTCTCCGGCGGCGAGCAGCAGATGCTGGCCATCGCCCGCGCCCTCATGAGCCGGCCGCGCCTACTGCTGCTGGACGAGCCCTCCCTCGGCCTCGCGCCCTTGGTGGTGCGGCAGATCTTCGATGCCATCCGCATGCTCAACCGCACCGAGGGGCTGACCGTGTTCCTGGTGGAGCAGAACGCCTTCCACGCGCTGAAGCTCGCCCACCGCGGCTATGTGATGGTGAACGGCCTCGTCACCATGTCCGGCACCGGCGCGGAGCTGCTCGCCCGGCCGGAGGTGCGCGCCGCCTATCTGGAAGGGGGGCGCTGACGTGACCGCACAAGACGCCGCGCGCGATCCCGGCCGCATCACCTCCCCCATGCTCATCGGCCCTCTGGTGGCCTTGGTGGTGCTGCTGGCGGCCCTGTTCATCTGGCCCCACGAGTTGATCGGCGCCTCGCTGGGCGACTTCCTGCTGGTGACGCTGTTCCTCGGCGGCGGGGCGGCGTGGCTCACCGGCAAGGCGGTGGCGCGCTCCTGGGAATCCTACGTCCATCTCGTCGCCTATTGCGCCTTGCTCGCCTGCGCGGTGCGCTTCTGCCACTTCGCGCTGTTCCAGGCGACGCTGTTCGATCTGGAGCCGCTGGTGGTGGAATTCGTGCTGCTCGCCTCCATCGCGACGCTCGGCTTCCGCGCCATGCGGCAGCGGCAGATGACGGTGCAATACGGCTGGATGTACGAGCGCGAGGGCCATGTGGCGTGGCGTCCACGCCGGCCTGACGGAGACTGAACGGCGGGCGCGGTTACCCTCGTGAGAGGGATCGACTCGACCCGTGATTGCGGCACAATGCGCCGCCAACGGATTCACCCCGGCCGGTCGTGACGCCGGCAGGGTGCAGAAGGGGAGACAAGGCATGAAGAAGCTTTTGATGGCGTCGCTGGCGCTCGGCGCCGGCCTCGCCCTGGCGGCGCCGGCCCAGGCGCAGGTGAAGATCGCCGTCGCCGGCCCCATCACCGGCGATCTCGCCGCCGTGGGCGCCCAGCTGAAGAACGGCACCGAGCAGGCCATCGTCGACATCAACGCGTCCGGCGGCATCCTCGGCCAGAAGATCGAGTTCCTGGTGGGTGACGACGGCGGCAAGCCGGAGCAGGGCAAGTCGGCGGCCAACAAGCTGATCACCGACGGCGCCAAGTTCGTCATCGGCCACTACAATTCCGGCGTCTCGATCCCGACCTCGCAGGACTATGAAGAGGCCGGGGTGCTGCAGATCAGCCCCGCCTCCACCAACCCGACCTTCACCGAGCGCAAGATGTGGAACACCTTCCGCACTTGCGGTCGCGACGACCAGCAGGGCGCGGTGGCCGGCGCCTACATCCTGAAGAACTTCAAGGGCAAGAAGATCGCCGTCGTCCACGACAAGACGCCCTACGGCAAGGGCCTCGCCGACGAGACCCAGAAGGCCCTCAACAAGGGCGGCATGAAGGAAGTTCTCTACGAGGGCATCAACCCGAAGGAGAAGGACTATTCGGCCCTGGTCTCCAAGATCAAGGCGACCGGCGCCGACCTCGTCTATTTCGGCGGCCTCTATCCGGAAGCCGGCCTGATCGTGCGCCAGATGCGCGACCAGGGCATGAAGACCGTCCTCATGGGCGGCGACGGCATGATCGACAAGGAGTTCTGGTCCATCGCCGGCGACGGCGCCACCGGCACCCTGACCACCTTCGGTCCCGACCCGCGCAAGAACCCGGCGGCCAAGGCCATCGTGGACAAGTTCAAGGCCAAGGGCATCGATCCCGAGGGCTACGTGCTCTACTCCTACGCCGGCGTGCAGGTCATCAAGCAGGCGGCCGAGGCGGCCAAGTCCCTCGACCCCAAGAAGGTGGCCGAGAAGATCCACTCGGGCATGAAGTTCGACACCGTGCTCGGCCCGCTCACCTTCGACAAGAAGGGCGACATCACCAAGCTCGATTATGTGGTCTACGTCTGGAAGGACGGCACCTACAGCGAGCTGTGATGCCCTGTACTTCAATCGACGCGTGAAAAATCCGAAGCCTGCGCCCCCCTGGCGCAGGCTTCTTCGTTTGAGCCAAACTTCGGCATCGCGCCGTTCCGTGGCGCGCTTGTCTTCGGACCCCGCTTTGGCAATCATGTTGCCACAAGGGCAAGGCGCGTCCCATGCGCCCGAAGCCCGGCGTGCGAAGGCCGGATCAACGGCCCCGCGCCAGACTTTCACACTCATTTCGAGGGGATCGGGATGAACAGGCTTTCCTTCGCCGCGCTTGCCGTCTGCGCCGGCCTCGTCCTCGCGCCCGCCGCGCGGGCCGATGTGAAGATCGCGGCCGCCGGGCCGCTCACCGGCTCCATCGCCGCCTTCGGCGCGCAGATGAAGACCGGCGTCGAGCAGGCGGTGAACGACATCAACGCCGCCGGCGGCATCAACGGGCAGAAGATCGAGCTTCTGGTGGCCGACGACGGCGGCAAACCCGAGCAGGGCGTGGCGGCGGCCAACAAGCTCATCACCGACGGCGCGACCTTCGTCATCGGCCACGTCAATTCCGGCATCTCCATTGCCGCGTCATCGGATTATGCCGATGCCGGCGTGCTGCAGATCAGCCCCGCCTCCACCAATCCCGCCTACACCGAGCGCAAGCTGTGGAACACGTTCCGCACTGCCGGCCGCGACGATCAGCAGGGGCCGGTGGCGGGCGCCTTCCTCGCCGAGAAGTTCAAGAGCGGCAAGATCGCCATCGTCCACGACAAGTCGCCCTACGGAAAGGGCCTCGCCGACGAGACCCAGAAGGCCCTCAACAAGGCCGGCGTGAAGGAAGTGATGTATGAGGGCGTCAACCCCGGCGAGAAGGACTATTCGGCCCTCGTCTCCAAGATGAAGGCGGCCGGCGTCGACGTGATCTACTACGGCGGCCTGCACCCCGAGGCCGGGCTGATCGTCCGCCAGATGCGCGACCAGGGCCTGAAGACCGTGCTGATGGGCGGCGACGCGCTGGCCGACAAGGAATTCTGGTCCATCGCCGGTACCGGCGGCACCGGAACGCTGATGACCTTCGGCCCCGATCCGCGCAAGAACCCGGCGGCTAAGGGCATCGTGGCAGCCATGACCGCGAAGGGCATCGATGCCGAGGGATACGTGCTCTATTCCTATGCCGCCATGCAGGTCATCAAGCAGGCGGCCGAGGCGGCGAAATCCCTCGACCCGCAGAAGGTGGCCGCGCAGATCCACACCGGCATGACCTTCCAGACGGTGCTTGGCCCGCTCTCCTTCGACAAGAAGGGCGATATCACCAAGCCCGACTTCGTGGTCTATGAGTGGAAGGACGGCGGCTACAGCGAGCTGTAGGCCGCCTGCTCCCTTCTTCCCTCGCGGGAGAAGGTGGATCGCGGTGCATGCCGCGCGCCGGATGAGGGGGCGGTGAGCCCCCTCCCCCTCACCCCCGGCCCCTCTCCCGCGAGGGGAGAGGGGAACACGCCGTGCGGGACTTAGCCGGAGGACGCCCATGCCCCAGACCATCACCCGCGGCTACAAGGCCCTCCTCGCCGAGGCGAATGCGAAGGTGGAGACGGTGACGCCGCAGGAGGCGCTGCGCCGCGCCGCCGAGGGCGCGCTGCTGGTGGACCTGCGCGACCCGCGCGAGCTGGAGCGCGAGGGCCGCGTGCCGGGCGCCTTCCATTGCCCGCGCGGCATGCTGGAATTCTGGATCGACCCGGAAAGCCCCTATTTCAAGCCGGTGTTCGGCGAGGACCGGGCGTTCGTCTTCTTCTGCGCCGGCGGCTGGCGCTCCGCGCTCTCGGCCGCGACGGCGCAGGACATGGGGCTGAAGCCGGTCGCCCATGTGGAAGGCGGCTTCAAGGCGTTGCGCGAGGCCGGTGCGCCGTTGGAGGCGCCGTCCGCCTACCCGACCGTCCTGTAGACCTCGTCCGCCCGCTTCTCGAACGCATCGGCGAAGCGGCGGAAGGCCGCGTCGAACATGGCGCCCATGAGCATGCCCAGCGTGCGCGAGCGGAATTCGTAGGAGATGAAGAACTTCACGTCGCACGCGCCGTCGCCCTGGGGCACGAACTCCCAGCGGTTGTCGAGGCGGCTGAAGGGGCCGTCGAGATATTCCACGTGGATGACGAGGCGGGGCCGGTCCAGCGTCACGCGCGAGGTGAAGGTCTCGCGGATGAGCTTGTAGGCGACCGTCATGTCCGCCACGAGGATTTCCACGCCCTCGTCCGACTTGGTACGGCGCTTCACGCGGAGCGCCTGGCAGAGCGGCACGAACTCGGGATAGTGCTCCACGTCCGCCACCAGGTCGAACATGTTTGCGGCGGAATGCCTGACGCGACGGCTGTTGGAGAAGGAGGGCACGTCAGGCCCGTCCGAGCCGCGCCGCGCGGTTGACGCGCAGCTTCTCGAAATCGTCGCCCGCGTGGTGGGACGAGCGGGTGAGCGGGCTCGCCGAGACCATCAGGAAGCCCTTCGCGTAGGCCACCGTCTCATAGGCCTTGAACTCGTCCGGCGTCACGAAGCGCTCCACCTTGTGGTGCTTGCGGGTGGGCTGGAGATACTGGCCGATGGTGATGAAATCCACGTCCGCCGAGCGCAGGTCGTCCATCAGCTGGAGCACCTCGGGCCGCTCCTCGCCGAGGCCGACCATGATGCCGGACTTGGTGAAGATGGACGGGTCCAGCTCCTTCACCTTCTGCAGCAGCCGCAGCGAATGGAAATAGCGCGCCCCCGGCCGCACCGAGAGATAGCGCGAGGGCACCGTCTCCAGATTGTGGTTGAACACGTCCGGCCGCGCGGCGACCACCACCTCCAGCGCGCCGTCCTTGCGCAGGAAGTCGGGGGTGAGGATCTCGATGGTCGTCTTCGGGCTCGCCTTGCGGATGGCGGCGATGGTGCGGGCGAAATGCTCGGCACCGCCGTCGGCGAGGTCGTCCCGGTCCACCGAGGTGATGACGGCGTGGGAGAGGCCCAGCTTGGCGATGGAATCCGCCACCTTCTGCGGCTCGTCCCGGTCGAGGGCGTCGGGCAGGCCGGTGCGCACGTTGCAGAAGGCGCAGGCGCGGGTGCAGGTGTCGCCCATGATCATGAAGGTGGCGTGCTTCTTCTCCCAGCACTCACCGATGTTGGGGCAGCCCGCCTCCTCGCACACGGTGACGAGCCCGTGCTCCTTCACGATGCCGGCGGTCTTCGACCAGCCGGCCGAGCCCGGCGCCTTCACCCGGATCCACTCCGGCTTGCGCAGCACCTCGGTTTCCGGCCGATGCGCCTTCTCCGGATGGCGGGGCCGTTCCCGCGTGTCGATCACCGTGACCATGTGCGAACTTCCATACCCGGCAGGGCGCCATGACGGTGCCTGCGATCCTGCAACATAATATCCTGCGCGGCGCCCCGGAAGGGAGGCCGCCGCAGGGCCGGCATACCCCGGCGTGGGCCGTTCGTCAGCGCGACCTGATCGCCCGCCACACCCACAGAAGGATGATGGCGCCGCCGATGGCGGCAATCAGCGTGCGGAAGAAGCCGTGCACCGGCACGTTCAGCACGCCGGCCAGCTTGTCGCCGATGAAGGCGCCGGCCACGCCGACGAGGAGGTTCGTCAGCAGGCCGTGATTGCTGGCCGTCACCCGCTCCGCCACCCAGCCGGCAATGATGCCGATGATGATGAGCGAGAAGAAGCCGACGCCCGGCTGGCTCAGGAACGCGTAGGTCTGCTGGTCCATGATGGCCCCCTTGGACACGCCCGCAGAAGCGCGGGCGCGTCTGGATCATGCCGCCAACGGCTCCGCGTGGCGAGCGGTACCGCTCCGGTTCCCCGGACCAGCGACGGCGCAGCCGGAGCGCCGAGCCGGGGTCCAGCGCAAGACTCCCGCGCAGCGGACACAAGCGTGGGCGGCAGGAAAGAGCCGCCTTCGGCGAAGTCCTTGCGCTGGATCCCGGCTCTCGCTCCTCGGCACTCACGTGCCGTTGCGCTCGGCCGGGATACACTCCCTCACACGTGGATCGCGCGCCCGTAGGCCGCCATGACGCTCTCGTGCATCATCTCGGACAGGGTGGGGTGCGGGAACACGGCGTGGATGAGGTCTTCCTCGGTGGTCTCGAGGTTCATGGCGATGACGAAGCCCTGGATCAGCTCGGTCACTTCCGCGCCCACCATGTGGGCGCCCAGCAGTTCGCCGGTCTTGGCATCGAAGATGGTCTTCACGAGGCCGTCCGGCTCGCCGAGCGCGATGGCCTTGCCGTTGCCGATGAAGGGGAAGCGGCCGACCTTGATCTCGCGACCGGCCTCCTTGGCCTTCTTCTCGGTGAGGCCCACGGAGGCGATCTGCGGCGTGCAATAGGTGCAGCCGGGGATCTTCAGCTTATCCATGGGGTGGGTGTGGAGTCCCTTGATGGTCTCGACGCAGATCACGCCCTCATGCTCGGCCTTGTGCGCCAGCATGGGCGGGCCGGCGATGTCGCCGATGGCATAGACGCCGGGCACGCTGGTGCGGCCATAGCCGTCCGCGACGATGATGCCGCGCTCGATCTTCACGCCGATGGCCTCCAGTCCGAGGCCCTCCACGTTGCCCACCACGCCCACGGCCGAGATCATCCGGTCCACGGTGATGTCGTGCTTGGCGCCCTTGGAATCCTCCACATGGGCTGTGAGGCTGTCGGCGTGCTTGGTCACACCCGTGACCTTGGCGCCGGACATGATCTTCATGCCCAGCTTCTCGAAGCGCTTGCGGGCGATGGCGGCGATTTCCTCGTCCTCCACGGGGAGGATTTGCGGCAGCACCTCCACCACTGTCACGTCCACGCCCATGGTGCGGTAGAAGGAAGCGAACTCGATGCCGATGGCGCCGGAGCCCATGACCAGCAGGCTCTTGGGCATCTTCTCGGGCACCATGGCCTCGAAATAGGTCCAGATCAGCTTCTTGTCGGGCTCGAGGCCCGGCAGCGCGCGCGGGCGGGCGCCGGTGGCGACGATGATGTGCTTGGCGGTGTAGTCGCCGCCGCCCTTGGCGTTCTTGGGCGGGCTCGGGCTGGCCTCGACCTTGAGCTTGCCGGGGGCAGTGAAGGTGGCCTTGCCCCAGATCACGTCCACCTTGTTCTTGTTGAGCAGGAAGCCGACGCCGGTGGCGAGCTGGGAGGAGACGCCGCGCGAGCGCTTCACCACGGCCGCCGCATCGAAGCCGATCTTCTCGGCGGAGAGGCCGTAGTCCTTGGCGTGCTCCATGTAGTGGTAGATCTCGGCGGAGCGCAGCAGCGCCTTGGTGGGGATGCAGCCCCAGTTCAGGCAGATGCCGCCGAGGTGGCTCTTCTCCACCACCGCGGTCTTGAAGCCGAGCTGCGCCGCGCGGATGGCGGCCACATAGCCGCCCGGCCCGCCGCCGATGACGATGATGTCGTAGGTATCAGCCATGGAAGGTCTCCTCGCCGCGCGCTGTTGCGGCGGGCTCTGGTCGTGATGGGGATCGGGGCGTCCCGAGGCGGCCGCCGGCGTGGGCTTCGGCGAGGCGCAAAAGCGCCTCCTCGAACAGGGAAAGGTCGCGGAAGGGATCCTCGGCCGGGGCGTCGGCCTGGATCACCGGCAGGCAGCAGGCATGGAGCGCCTCGGCCAGCATGAGATTGTCGAAATGGCCGAAGTCTTCCACATGGAGGCCATCCGCCATCAGGCTGTCCGGCCCCTCCGGCGCGGCGCCGATGGTGGCGCGGGCGCGGTGCTTCAGCTCGCCGGGATGATTGGAATAGGCAGCCACCGGCTTGCCGAGGGCGAAGGCGAAACCCACCTCGAAGGCCGTGCCGGGATCGGCACTAATGCCGCGAAAGGGCGTGAGGTTGGCGAGCACCGCATCGGCGGTCCGCATCATGCTCACATTGGCGGAGAAGATCGCGGTGGCGGAAATCCCGCCCGTCGCATCGAGGGCGATCTCGCCATCGAGGGGAAACAGGCCTGTGAACCCGTGGCGGGCACACAACTCCACCTTGCGCCGGCCGATCTCGCGCGCATCGTCGAGGAACACCTCCGGGCCGGCGAGATAGAGCTTCATCGGGTGGGCTGGTCCTTCCGTTCCCCGTTCGATCCCTCCCCCGCAAGCGGGAGAGGGGTCAGGCTGCACCGGGGCGGGAACCCTGCCCCCTCAGCCCCTCACTTGGTGAGGATGGCGAAAAGCTCATCCTTGAGGCGCATGCGCTCGCGGCGCATGGCTTCCATCTCCTCGTCGCCGGTGGGCTCCACGTCGGTCTCGGCCCGGTGCACCTGACGGTTCACCTCGTGATAGGCCTCGTGGAGCTTGGCGAAATGAGCATCGGAGAGCTTCAGCGCCTGGATCTTCTCGGCATATTCCGGGAAGTCGGCGGCGAGCTCGTGGGGCGTGTGGCTCATTGTTTTTCCTTTCTGGGGTCGAACGGCACCAGGCGCCGCTGCCCCGCAGCTACACTGCTCCGCTGCGGCAGGATTTGATCTGCCGCAGCCCGGTCCGGCCGGCGGAGGCGCAGGCCTCGCGCCGGCGAAGTCGCGTCAGCTGCGACCTCAGACCAGCATCGCCATGGGCTTCTCGACGAAGCCCTTGAACGCGCTGAGGAGTTCCGCGCCGAGCGCGCCGTCCATCACCCGGTGGTCGCAGGTCATGGTGACGGTCATCTGGGTGACGACCTTCACTTCGCCGCCCTTCACCACCGCCCGCTGCTCCGAGGCACCCACCGCGAGGATGGAGGACTGCGGCGCGTTGATGATGGCGGTGAAGTTGCGCATCCCCATCATGCCGAGGTTCGACACCGAGGTGGAGCCGCCGGAATATTCCTCCGGCTTCAGCTTCTTGGTGCGGGCACGCGCGGCGAGGTCGCGCATCTCGTTGGAGATGGTGGAGAGGGTCTTCTGCTCCGCCTTCTTCACGATGGGGGCATAGAGGCCGCCATCGATGGCGACAGCGACGCCCACGTCCGAGTGCTTCATGCGCAGGATGCGGTCCTCGGCCCACACGGCGTTGGCCGCCGGCACCTTCTGGAGCGCGAGCGCCAGCGCCTTGATGATGAAGTCGTTGACCGAGACGCGGTAGGACGGCTTGCCGTCCTTGTCCTTCGACGCATTGGCATTGACCTGTTCGCGCAGGGCCATGAGGTCGTCGAGGTCGCAATCCACCGTCAGGTAGAAGTGCGGGGTGAGCTGCTCGCTCTCCACCAGACGACGCGCGATGGTCTTGCGCATGCCGTCGAGCTGCACTTCCTCGTAGGTGCCGGCCTCGAACATGGCCTTCACCTGATCCGCCGTGGGACCGGTGAGAGCAGCCGTCGCCTTGGGCGCGGGAGCCGCCGCCGCAGGGGCCGCAGCAGCCGCAGCCGGTGCGGGCGCCGCGGCCGGCTTCGCGCCGGGCTGTGCACCCTCCAGGTCGCG